>DATMMG010000029.1:0-3031 GCA_035569815.1 Candidatus Methylomirabilota bacterium | reverse complement strand
AGTGGTGCGCCCGGCGTGATTCGAACACGCGACCTCTTGCTTCGGAGGCAAGCGCTCTATCCAGCTGAGCTACGGGCGCACAAGGTACTGGCAGACAACTTTCATAGTTTATCCTGTCCTTCTCTTCGCCGCTAGGGTGGTTGTTGGGCTGCAGTTGCTGGGCAGCGGGAGGGCGGCGGACGATCTGAGATTACGCTGGGCCACTTGAAAGTGGCCGCTATGCGTTCGGTTGGTCGCTGACGGCCCGCCACGTAACACCATTCGGGGTGCAAACAACGCCCCTCAGAAGGTGGGCCCCACATGAGCCTACCGATCGGGCGCCATGGGTTTATCCTTTCGAGCGGTTCTTGATGTCGCGGGCGAGCTTTTCGATCTCTTCGGCCTTGCGCACCATATTCAGGCTTAGCACCTTGCTGGAATCCGTCTTATCCACTTCCGCCTTTAGTTCCGTCGCGAGGTCGTAGAGCTTATCCACTTTTTTCTTGATGTCCTTCTCGTTCTCTTCGAGCATCCGTTTTTCCGCGGGAGGCGCCAGCGGGTTTTCCGGTGTGGTGTCCGGCGTGGTTCTTTGATCTGGGGTGGACTTGGGGTTCTGCCCCCGTGCCAGTTCCCCGGTAAATTGGGTGGCCAATCCGGCCGTCAGCAGCCCGCCCAGGAATGTTCGCCTGTTCTTCACCGCACCCCTCCTTCGCCACTCGAAACGTGCCCCGGGACGCTGCACCACGCCGCCACCAATGTTATACTCGCCCCTCAACCATTTCTATGTCCAATCTCCTCTCCTATTTCCCGGACGCCAGCGTGGCCGTCTTCTTTCGTCTCGTCGCCATACTCATCGTGGTGCTGGTGGTCAACCGCCTGTTGCGGCTGATCACTAACCTTGTAATCAAGCCGGCGGGCTCCGAGGCGCGCGCGGCAAAGGCTCGCGAACAGCAAACGCGAACGGTCGCGACGGTCCTTTACGGTGCGGGGAGCAAAATCGTCTGGGCGGTTGCGCTGCTGACCGCCGCCGCGGAGTTTAAAATCAACGTGTTGCCCGCGGCAACCCTCGCCGGGCTGGCCAGCCTGGCGCTGGGCTTTGGGGCGCAAAATCTGGTGCGCGACGTCATCACCGGCTTTTACATCATCCTGGAAGATCAGTTCGTCGTCGGGGATACCATCCAGGTCGGAGATACGATCGGCCGCGTCGAACACGTCACGCTGCGGCGCACGGTGGTTCGGGACTCGCGCGGGGCGCTGGTGACGCTTTCGAATGGCGACATCCGCACCGTCGCGAATCTCAGCCGCGACTGGTCGCAAGCCTTCGTGGACGTTGCCCTGTCTCCGCAGCTCTCGCAGGAAAAGGCGTTGCAGGCGCTGGAAGCCGCCGCGGCCGAGCTGCGCGGCGATGCCTCCTGGTCGCAAGCGATTGTGGACGGCCCACGCATCCTGGGGCTGCAGAATTTTGACCAGAACTCCTCCACCGTGCGCCTGCAGGTGCGCACAACTCCCTCGCGCCAGGACGATGTAGCGCGCGAGCTACGCCGTCGCATCCAACTGGAGTTCCAGCGCCGCGACATTCCCGTCAGCGGAGTGCAGCGCGTGGAATTCAAGGCCGCTCCCGCGTTTCAGGGTGACGCTGTCCCGCCTCCCTCGACATGATCTTCCGCATGGAAATGAAAAGGAGTGTCACGCATGTCTCAGACCAGCTACGAAGAAGTTAACCTCATGCTGCGGCTTTATGACCTCCGGCGGGAACCTCGCCTGCGGGAAGCCCGCGCGTGGTTCGTGGACCATTTCAACGCCGGCTCTCCCGAGGAGCTTATGCAGAAATACCCGCAGGGCAGCCAGGAGAATACCTACATCCGGATGGTGATCAGCTATTGGGAGATGGTAGCCAGCATCGTGAACCGCGGCTTGATAAACGACGAGCTGTTTTTCGAGAGTAACGGAGAAGTCTGGGTGGTGTGGGATCGGATGCGCACGATCGTGCCGACCTGGCGCGCGGCGTTCAAAAATCCCACCTTGTTTTCCGGAATCGAAGAAACCTGCAAGCGCCTGGAGGCCTGGCGGGAAAGGCGCGCTCCCGGCTCCTCCGTGGCGATGCGGCAGATGATGGAAGCCTCTCGAGGCAAGATGAACTAGCTCCGGGCCACGCACGAAACTCCCTCACGCGCTTTACATCAGGGCATCAGCGCGGGCGTTTCCTTCGGCTGCTCTTCCACAGGTTTGCCGGAAGGCCGGGCCACTCTCACGCAATTGCGGCCTGCCGCTTTCGCGGCATAGAGCGCCATGTCCGCCTGGTGCATGAGTTCCTCGACGGTGCACTCGGTAAACTCCGTCGAGAGCGCCAGACCTATGCTGATGGTCACGGGCACCGGCATGTTCGGCGTCTGGATCGGCCGGGCCCCAATTTTCATTCGCAGATTTTCTGCTCGAGACACCGCGCTACCTGGGTCGCACTTGTTCAGCGCAACCAGAAACTCCTCGCCGCCGTATCTCCCCACCATGTCGTAAGAGCGGACCGAATTGTGCAATCGCCGCGCAACCTCGCGAAGGACATCGTCCCCGACGGCATGCCCGTACCGGTCGTTGACGCTCTTGAAATGATCGATGTCACACATCATCAGGGCGGTGCAGCTTCGTTCCCTGCGCGAGCGCATGATTTCGTGCGACATCAACTCCACGATCACGCCCCGGTTCCAGAGCGATGTGAGCAAATCGTGTGTGGCCTGGAACCTCATGCTTTCCCGGGCCTCCACCAGATGGTCTTCCAGCTCCAGAATTCGGTGCCCGGTTCGCAGCCTGGCTTTCAACTCGTCCATGTCGAAGGGCTTCGTCAGGTAATCGTCGGCGCCGGACTCGAGGCCCGCAACGATGTCCTCCTTCGACTCCCTGGACGACAGCAGGATCAGGTACGTGTAGGCCTGATCTTTGCCGCGCCGCACTTCGCGGCACACTTCGACTCCGTCCTTTTCCGGCATGATCCAGTCCAGCAGCGCCAAGCGCGGGGCATCCTGCTTGACCAGTTCGGCGATTGCCTGCACGCCGTTTT
>DATMMG010000028.1:0-20394 GCA_035569815.1 Candidatus Methylomirabilota bacterium | reverse complement strand
GCGCACATCGTCGGCATCGTTACGCGCGATGCCATTTTGCGCGTCATCCAGACGCGCAGCGAACTCGGCTCCGCGTTAGGCAGTCGCTGATGCGGTGACGGACTGGTCTTTCGACGTTTCCTCTGCTGCCCTTCGCGCGCTCACGCGATAACCGCCGCCCCGGAAATCCACGGAGATCTTCGAAAAGCCCACCTTGGTCAGGCGCGCAAACGCGGACCCCGGCGTCACCGGCGTAAACGTGCTTTTGTAATGTGCCGCCCGGTGAATCCAGCCGTCGTTAATTTCAAACGCGAAAAATGAGCCGCCCGGGCGGAGCACCCGGTGCGCCTCGGCAAACGCGCGGTCCTGCAATTCCCTGCTCTTCAGGTGATGCAGCACCAGGATGGCGACCGCCGACGAAAAAGATTGGTCGGCAAAGGGCAACTTCGCCGCGTCCCCGCAGAGGGCCGTAACTTCCGGGCATTCGTGGTTTGCTTTCAGCTTTTGCAGCGAGCGCGGATCGAATTCCAAAGAGGTGACGCGAGACGCAAGTTTCCGCAACTGCCCCGTGGCCGCGCCATACCCCGCTCCAATTTCAAGGACATGATCGCCCAACCGGGCTCCCGACAAGACCCAGGGGAGCAGAAACCGGTGTGTCATGCTCTTCCACAGAGAAGTGGAGCAAAAAAAATGTTCCATGCTGTTCATAGTGAGGTGTAGGGGGAACTCTATTGTAGCGCAGCTAATCCATGCGTGAGCTGAATTACTCGGGCTTAAAACGCTTGAGCCTCAGAAACCGCCAATTTGGAAGAACTCCGGCTAGTGCAGCATCGGCCGGATGCGCCGCAGGGCCGCGGCATACTGGTCGGCATTATACGAAGAAGGATTTTCAAGCTGCTGGAACAGAACATTGATCGCGCCGCGCACTTCCGCATCGTTCGCGGGCTTCGTGTCTTTGGCATAGGCGATGTACAGGGAATCCATTGCCATGGCCGCCTGCTCCGCTGCGCGCTCATCGGCGATCGCGATATTCTCCGCGTCGTCCGTAATGCGCTGCATCATCCGCAAAGTGACCGCCTGGTCATACTGCATTGTCGCGAGCCGTTCGGCTATTTGCTGCGCCAGCGGCGCGGCAGCCGAAGCCGCATTCGCAACAATCGCGCGGTCAGGGTTCAGCTTGCTCATCTCGTTCGACACCGTGAGCAGATGCTTGTCCAACTCCTGTCCGTTTCCGGAATCGATCTGCTTGGCAAGCAGGCGGAACACCGCATAGCGCGACGAATTCCACGCCGGGTCTCCCGGTCGGCGCCCTTCGTAGCCATGCGCCTGACGCCAACTGTCCTTCGCCGGCCCCAATGAGTGGTGACAGGCAAAACAGGAAAGCTCAGAATACTCCGGCCAGACATCCCTCTTATCAAACCGCTCGTTGCGCGCGCGCCACAACAGGCGTTCCATTTCTCCGCGAAGCTGCACGGCTTGGCCCGTGCTCCAATCCCGCACTCCCGCCCAGGCGGCTTCTTCGACGGGCTTGCCCGGCGCCGATTCGCGCGGCACTTTCCAGTGGCGCGGCATCACCGCTGAAAATGAGTCCAGCTCAAAATAAAGATCCGGGTGGCCCGCGGCAATCATCTCGTGGTCCACAAACTTGTTCCTCGTCCCCAGATGGCACTCTAGGCACTTCTCCGTGCGATGGATCACGTTGCGCGTGTCGTGCATTCCGAGCGCCACCGACTTTTCATGCGGCCAGTCCCGTGTGGTGTGTGGCCCCAGCCACGCCGACGCCGGTCCGTGGCAATTTTCGCAGGAGACTCCGTCGCCCAGCTCAAACGGTCGGCCGCGCTGCTCCGCCGTGGTGTAGAGCGCGTGGCACGCCAGGCATTTCGGCGCTTCCTCGGCCTTGCCTTCAAGCTTCAGGATGCGCGCCATGCGTTCGCCAACGTCACCCGTTAAAGCTCCATACGCATGGCTGTGCTTGTCTTTCAGGATCCAGGTGGAATATTCGTTTTGCAGAACGCGGCTGCCCGCCACGGGCTTGACGCTGCCGTGGCAACTGGTGGCCGCGCAGGAGCCCGGGCCGATGTATCTGGATGGCTCCGGCGTATCCGTTGACGCCGAGCGAGCCGGAAGCAGGCAAAAGCACAACGCCGCAAGAATAAGGGCGGGCTGCGCGATGCCAGGTTTGAGCTGAGTTCCCATTCAGGGATTCGCGATGAGTTCTGATGCTTTATATCGTTCAACTGGCAGTGAAGTCAACGACCACGAAACTGGATAATCCTGGAAATATCTTGTTATCAGGAATTCGCGAATCACCAGTGCCAGAAAAATTCCAGCCAGACCACAATCACTGTCAAATAAAGAGTCAATGCAAGGTTGATGGCCCAACCCAGCCAGAATGGCCATTTGAAATATCGCAAGGAAATCAGCGCAAGCGCAAGTACCGGCAGTTCACAAGCCAGAAATAAAAGGTAAAAGTGGCGATCCGATTCGATGGCAGCCCGGCCGTTTCTGGGGTCTGGGTGCACCATCTCGGTAAGTGCCAGGGCGACTATGGCCGCCGCGCCCACCGCCAGCGCGAGCGAAACCCGTTTGCGGCGCCGCAGGAGTGGCGCCACAAGCATGATGCCAAAACCGAGAATAAGAATGACTTTCATCGATCACTTGCCGCGTTTGCGTTGCCTCGTTTCCCCCATTTTTGAACAGCAGAGGTCACCGTTGCGTTCGAGCTTATCAAATCCGATTTCTGACTGCTAAATCTCGGATTCGAACTCCTGCATAAGTCAATGTGGCTATTTACATCCGGCGGCTTCCCCCCTAGTATGCGTGGTAACAGTTCCAGGAAATGCGCCGTCGCTTTGCGCTCCACGGCGGAGTTTCGCGAGACCTATCAACGTGATCTTTGACGAACTGCGAGCCATTCAACTGCGTTTCGGGTATCTGCCAAAAGCGGAACTCGAGGCCCTCTCTGAACGCACGCAAACTCCCCTCTATCAGCTCCACAGCGTGGCCAGCTTTTACCCGCATTTTCATCTGACTCCTCCCGCCAAGGCCGAAATTCGCCTCTGCGACGACATGAGCTGCCACCTCAACGGCTCGTGCGAACTTCGCGCCGAACTCCTGCGGCGCTTTTCTGGCTTGCGCCCCGAAGATGTGCAAGTGAAAGACGTAAGCTGCCTCGGCCGCTGCGATCAGGCGCTGGCCGTGGCGGTAAACGACGAAATTCATGTCCATGTGAATGCCGACAAGGTCGAAGACCTGGCGCGCCAGGCGATCCGCGGCGATCACCCGCACGTCGAGCATCCTCACGAAAGTCGCGTGGCCTGCGCTTCCGATCCCTACGGCGACGGTGAAAAATATGGAGTCCTGCGCCGCTTCGTCGCCAGCAAGGATTGGGACGGCCTGCTAGCCACCCTAAAAGAAGCCGAGCTGAAGGGCATGGGCGGCGCGGGTTTTCCGACTTCCATGAAATGGGACTTGGTTCGCAAACAAGCCGATCCCGTGCGCTACATCGTCTGCAATGCCGATGAAAGCGAACCCGGCACCATCAAAGACCGCTTCATCCTCAGCCACCTTCCGCATCTGGTGATCGAAGGCATGACCCTTGCCGGGCTGGTCACCGGCTCCAAGCGCGGCATTCTTTACATCCGACACGAATACCCGTTGCAGGAAGAGATTTTCGGCGAAGAATTGCGCCGCTGCTCGAAAGCCGGATTGATCGGCAAAAAAATCCTCGGCAGCAATCTTGATTTCGATCTGGAAATCTTCGTGAGTCCTGGCGGCTACATTTGCGGCGAGGAAAGCGCCCTGATCGAAGCCATCGAAGGGCACCGCGCGGAGCCCCGCAACAAGCCACCCTTCCCCGGACAAATGGGACTATGGCAAAAGCCCACGGTGATTAATAATGTCGAAACCTTCGCCAACGTGCCCCAGATACTGGCGCGTGGCGTCGAGTGGTTCAAGACCGCGGGAGTGAGTGGTTCCCGCGGATTGAAGTTCGTCGGCGTCAGCGGTCAGGTGGAGCGCCCCGGAGTTTTCGAAGTTCCCATGGGCACCTCCATGAGCGAGGTGATCTTCAGTCACGCCGGCGGCATCCGCGGTGGAAAAAAATTGAAAGCCTTCGCTCCTTCAGGCCCGTCTTCAGGATATTTACCCGCTTCGATGGTCGAAGTGAGATTGGACTTCAAAGCCCTGGCCGATGCCGGCTCGATGCTTGGCTCCGGCGCCATCGTGGTTTGCGACGACACCACCTGCATGCTGGATATGGCCCTGAATGCGGTGAAATTTTATCGCAACGAATCCTGCGGCAAGTGCGTCCCCTGCCGCATGGGTTCGCAAAAAATGGTCGAAATCCTTACGCGCTGGACACAAGGCGGCGTCAGTGAAACGCAATTCGTCGCGGACTTGAAACTCGTAGATGATCTTTCCGCCGCCATGAACCAAACCTCGATCTGCGGCCTCGGCCAAATCGTTCCTGCGCCGGTGCAATCGGTGCTGAAACATTTTCGGCAGGAAGTGGAAGCGCACGTTATGAAGGCGGAATGCCCCAGTGGCATCTGCTTTTCCGCTGCCAACCGCCTGGCGGAGTTGCCGCGCGTGGGAATTCGCCCATGACACCGGCCGGCATGATCGAACTCACCATCGACGGCAAAACCGTTCAGGTACCGCCGGGCACCACCGTCTTCGATGCCTCGCGCATGAATGGCATCGCCATCCCCACCTTGTGCCACCTGCAGAGCCAGACGCCTGTCGGCGTCTGCCGCCTGTGCGTCGTGGATACCGGCGCGCGCGTTCTCGGCGCCGCCTGCGTACGGCCAGTCGAGCCGAACATGAAGGTGCAGACGAATTCGGAAAAAGTTCTGGCCGCCCGCAAAACTCTTCTCGAATTGCTGATGTCCGATCATCCCTCTCCCTGCGCACGCCAGGAAAATTCCGGCGATTGCGAACTGGAGACCCTCGCGAAAGAAGCTGGCGTTGGCACGCCCCGGTTCCCCCGCCGCACAATCTCCCGCGGCCACGACGATTCCTCACTCGCCATTGCCGTCGATCACGATGCCTGCATCCTGTGCGACCGCTGCATCCGCGGCTGCGACGAAATCAAAAACAATTTTGTCCTCGGCCGCATGGGCAAAGGCTATTCCGCGGGCATCGCCTTCGACCTGAACGCGCCGATGGGCGATTCCACCTGCATCTCCTGCGGTGAGTGCATGGTCTCGTGTCCCACGGGAGCGCTGACGAACAAAGGCGTCGCAGGCACTGCGCTGGCAGCCGGAACCGATGTCGCTCTCACCCCAGAAGAACTTCATAAGCTTCCCGTCTTCGCTGGAGTTTCCGGAACCTTCCTTGAACTGAATCGCGGCGCGATCGTCAAGCGGCGCTTTCGCAAGGGCGACGTCATCTGCCGCGAAGGCGATTTCGGCTCCACGGCCTTTTACATCCTGGAAGGCAAGGCGCAGGTTTCCATTTCCACGCCCATCGCCCACGTCAAAACCGAAGGTGGCGCCATCGGCCTTTTCAAAAAGTTGAAAAGTTCGCTGGTCGGCCGCGAAGAAGACAAGCGCGCCGAAGAAACGCGCGATCGCACCATCCCGATCGACGCGTCCGTCGACCTCGCCTACGGCAACCCCGTCGCCGAACTCGGCCCCGGCGATCTCTTCGGCGAAATGACCTGCATGAATTTCTACCCGCGCTCCGCCACCGTCCGCGCGGAATCCGATGTCGTCGCCTACGAAATGCTCCGAAACGTTCTCGACATCATGCAGAAGAACAAAACGTTCCGCGCCCAGGTGGACCAGAACTACCGCCGTCGCGCCCTCGAGAACCATCTGCGCGGCGTGCCCATGTTCTCCGATCTCTCGCCCGATTTCATCGCTCACCTGAAAGAGAGCGTAGAGCTCGTGCGCTACGCCCCGGGCCAGGTGATCGCGCGCCAAGGCGATCCTGCCGACAGTTTTTATCTCGTTCGCATCGGCTTTGTGAAAATCACCGAGGAATATCCCGGAGGTGAACTCGTTCTCGCGTATCTTTCGCGCGGCGACTACTTCGGTGAAATCGGACTTCTCGGCGGCGGATTCCGCACCGCCACTTGCATCGCACTCGATCACGTGGAAGTCGTCAAGATTTCCGGCGACGATTTTCGCCAGATGGTCGAGCAATTCCCCAACATTCGCGCCGGCCTGGAAAAAGTTGCCGCCGAGCGCCGCGCGGCAAACGAACAACGCCTTCAGATGGTCGAGCGCGTGCCGCTCGATCAATTCCTCTCCCAGGGCTTGATGGAGGCGCAAAGCCTGCTGATCCTCGATCTGAAAAATTGCACGCGCTGCGATGCCTGCGTGAACGCCTGCGCGGACGCGCACGATGGCGTGACCCGCCTCGTCCGCGACGGGCTGCGCTTCGAAAATTATCTGGTCGCCACCTCCTGCCGCCAGTGCCGCGATCCCCTCTGCATGGTAGGCTGCCCCGTCGGCTCGATCCGCCGCCGCAATTCCCTGGAAGTGATCATCGAGGACTGGTGCATCGGCTGCGGCCTCTGCGCGCGCAATTGCCCCTACGGCAACATCAACTTGCATCCTTTCGAAGTGCTCGCCGACGATCCCGAGCACGCCGGGCGCAAAAAAGCCGTCATCAAGCAGAAGGCCACCTCCTGCGATCTCTGCACGCATTTGAAAGAGCCAAGTTGCGTCTACGCCTGCCCGCACGACGCCGCGCACCGCGTGGACCCTCGAACATTTTTCGGGCAAATCCTCGGGCAAGGCAACGCAAGATGAGCGCGCACGCATGAGAATGGACCAAACACAACGCGGCTGGGCCGTTGGGTCTCTCACGCTTCTTGCAATCAGCGCCGTCGCTTACGCCATCTATGTCCTGCAATCGCCCACGGGGCCAAGCGGCGGCAGCTTCATGGGCCTGATTTTCGGTATCGTGGGCTTCGCGTTCATGATCTTCGCCGCACTGCTGGGCGCGCGGAAGCGCGTTCCCACTTGGCGTCTCGGCCGCGCGCAGGCCTGGATGCGCGGCCACTTGTGGCTGGGCCTCTTAAGCTTGCCGATGATTTTGTTCCACGGTGGATTCCATTTCGGCGGCACGCTCACGCGCGTGCTGATGTGGCTGACGATCATCACTGTCGCCAGCGGCCTCTATGGCGCGGTCCTGCAGAACTATGTGCCGCGCATCATGACCAACGACGTTCCCCTCGAAACCATCTACGACGAAATCGGCAACGTCCGCAAAGCCCTGCGCATGGAAGCCGACAAGCTCGTCGAAAGCGTCTGCGGCCGACTCGGCCTCGTCAAGGAAATCGACGAAGGGCAACGCGCAGGCGGCTTCACCGCTCTTCGGCCAATCGCCGCCTCCGCAGCTCCTCTACGCACTTCGGCGGCCGTGAGCGCGGGTGCAAGCGCCGCCGTCGCCATGGCTTTGGAAATAGTTCTGTTGAGTGAAGAAGAAAGCAAGCCCCTCCGCCTTTTCTATTTTTCCGAAGTCCGCGCGTTCCTCGAAGCGCCGGCCTGGCAACGCCAACGCCTCGGCGACCCTGAGCGCGCAAAAAGCGCATTCGCTGCGCTTCGCCGGCTGATGCCGCCGGTCGCGCATCCCGCTCTCGACGATCTGCTCAGCATCTGCGATGAGACGCGCCAACTGATGCGCCAGGAACTCCTGCACCGCTGGCTGCACGGCTGGCTGCTGGTGCACATTCCGGTTTCACTAACCCTGATTTTGTTGGGAGCCGTTCACGCAGTGATGGCGTTGCGATATTAGAGGTAGCGCCGGCATCCTGCCGGCCTGCACTCTTCGAAAACGGAAGATCCGCCGGCCGGAAGCCGGCGCTACAAGACGTTTCGCGGGGTTGAAAAAGTTCGGAGTGGACATTGCCCAGAACACGCACAACCAAAACGGTCGCCCAGCGCATCGACCTGAACTATTTCAAGCGCCCCACTCCGTTCAAGCGCGCCCGGCTTATCGTGGTGATCCTCGCTCCGCTGTTGGCCATCGGTTGGATCGCCTGGCGCGGCTTTTATCGCGATTCGCGTGTCTACTCCAGCGGCCGAATGAGCGAACCGCACGCCGTCCTCGATAAACAATGCGCCGCCTGCCACGTCCAAAAAGTCGGTGAATTTTCCGCCAAGGCGGCCGACATGGCTTGCCTCTCCTGCCACGACGGCCCCACGCACCACGAAAATCAGGTCCGCGCCGACGTGCCAAACTGCGCCACCTGCCACGTGGAGCATCGCGGCCGCGTAAACATCGTCGCTGGCAGCAACATCAGTTGCTCCGAGTGCCATTCGCACTTGAAGGTTTCCGCGGGCAATACGCCTTACGCCACGAACATCCGCACTCTGGAAGACGGCCACCCGGAAATCGCCGCCCTCCGAAATAACTTCAAAGACCCCGGCACGATCTCGCTGAACCATTCCATCCACATGAAGCCCATTCGCCGCGGCCCCAACGGCCCTCTCGTGCAAATGGAGTGCGCCGATTGCCACCGCCCCGAAACCGTCAAAGCCTCCTGGCCATACGCCGACGCAAATTACGTGGACGCAAAAGTCAGCTACGACATTCAAGATGTCCTTGTTCCCGTGAAAACCGGGACGCTGCAACCGCGCCACCCGATGGGCCGCGCCTACATGGCACCGGTGAAATTCTCTACTGCCTGCGCCGCGTGCCACTTGCTGACCTTCGACAAGCGCTTCGACCTCGGCGTGCCTCACGACAAGCCAGATGTGGTTCACTCTTTTTTGATGAAGAAATTTCAGGAATACATCGCTGGGCATCCCGCGGAAGTTCGGGTAGTGCGCGATCCGCAGCGCGACCTGACGGGCAAACCGTTGCCGCCGGAGGTGCGCGTCTTAACCGCCGCCCAGTGGATCGCCGAACGCACCGCCGACGCCGAAGAACTTCTATGGCGCAAAACCTGTAAACAATGCCACACGCTGAGCGTTGTGCCAGGCGCCGCTCTGCCCCACGTGGCGGAAGCTCGCCTCACCGAACGCTGGATGCCGCACGCTCGCTTCGACCACGATGCCCACCGCGGTTTTTCCTGCGTTGGCTGCCATCCCGGCGCGCTCACCAGCAAGGAGACCAGCGACGTCCTTGTTCCGCCTCTTGCGAATTGCGAAACCTGCCACGCGCCCGGCCCGGACCACGCCGAATCGCGCTGCTTCGAATGCCACACCTATCACGATTGGTCGAAACGCAAAGAAGTGAAACCCACCTACCTCTATCCGGGCCTGCAAACCGGCGGAAAATAACAAACTCCAAATCCTGTAGCGCACCCCTTCAGGGGTAAGGCTTTCCACATCGCCGGCAAGTTTGTCTCACCGTAGGGAAAACCCTCAGGCCTCGAAGGCCTGAGCTACAGGTCGGCCCACCGCTCAACCATTCACCAGCGCCATCATCGTCTCCGGATAACGCGGCCCGGACGCCGCGCCCTTCGGCGCAACTTCATTAATCCGCCGCAAATCCTCTGCATTCAACTTCACTCCGATTGCGCCGGCATTCTCTTCCAAATACTTCCGCCGCTTCGTCCCCGGAATAGGGATGATGTCCTTGCCCTGCGCCAGCAGCCACGCCAGCGCCAATTGCCCCGGCGTGCAGTGCTTCTCCCGCGCAATCGTTTCCACACGCGCCACCAGGTCGATGTTCTTTTGAAAATTCTCGCCTTGAAAACGCGGCGAGTTGCGCCGGTAGTCGCCCGCGTCCAGATCCTCAAACTTTTTGATCTGTCCGGTCAGAAACCCGCGCCCCAGTGGGCTGTAAGCGATGAACGCAATTCCCAACTGGCGCGTGACTTGCAAAATCTCGTCTTCCGGATCCCGCGTCCACAACGAATATTCCGTCTGCAGCGCCGCGATGGGATGCACGGCATTCGCGCGCCGAATAGTCGCCGCCGACGCCTCCGAGAGTCCCAGGTAGCGAACTTTGCCGAGTTGCACCAGTTCCGCCATCGCCCCCACGGTCTCCTCAATCGGTGTGTTCGGATCGACGCGATGCTGGTAGTAGAGGTCAATTGTCTCCACGCCAAGCCGCTTCAGGCTGGCGTCGCAAGCCGCGCGCACATACTCGCGCTTACCGCTGACGCCACGCTGCGCGGGATTGGCGCGGTCTCTCACGATGGCAAATTTGGTGGCCAGAAAAACATCCTTGCGGCGATCGCGAATGGCCTTTCCTACCAAAACCTCGTTGTCTCCAAAGCCGTAAACGTCGGCCGTATCCAGAAAATTCATCCCCAGCTCAATCGAACGGTGGATCGTCGCAATCGACTCGGCGTCATCCCGCGAGCCGTAAAACTCCGACATCCCCATGCAACCCAATCCAAGCGCCGATACTTGCGGCCCAGCTTTTCCAAGCGTGCGTAATTCCATTCATCACCTCAGCATTCTGACTCACACTTTTGATGTAACGCCGCGAATCAGAGTTACACCAAAGAATTTCCGTGAACGGGAATCTTGTGTGCGGAGCCCGGCGAAGTAGTTTGAACTTGCTCCGTTTTATTTTGCCGCGGATTGGCGCAGGCACTCGTGCGGCCTGAAATTGACCAACGGAACGAACTCCGCTTCAGGACATTGAGGCCCGGCCGACCTTGTCCAGATATTTCACCAGCAGAACTTCGTTGCCCTTCTCGTTGTAGATCAGGTCATCCACAAGTTTCGTCGCCATCAGGATGCCAAACCCCCCCGGACGCTTGCCTTGCGCTTCGCGGGTCTCCATATGCTTGAACGGGTCCTCTTCCGGATTGGCAATTGCACTGTGTTGCAGTTCTTCCAGCGAAAATCCCTGGCCCGGATCTTTCACCCGGCAGAGCACCATTCTCTTCGTTCGGACATAGCTCACTTCCACATGCTGTGACGGATCGAAATTCCCGCCATGCTCCATCGCATTGACCAGAATTTCGCGGAATGCCGTCGCCACCTCCTCGGTTTCCGCGTCCGGCAGGTCGGAAGCTTCCCGGTAGAATTGCAGCAGCCGGTTGGCGGTTGCCAGGTCGCAACGAACGCACAGGCGCACCCAATTCGGCGTAGCGGAGAGAACTTCGATGCCGTCGTCCCAGAACGGCTCGGTCATGGCGATGCGGATCATCTCCGCAATTTTTTCCGTCGAGAACGGCCGCGAGAAATAGCTGAACGCCCGCTCACGGATTGCCGCCAGCACGTCGCCCGGAATAAACTCCTCGGTCAGAATAATCAAGCGCGTGTGCGGCCGGACCATGCGCAGCCGCCGAAGGAGTTCGATGTCCTCTTTTCCCGGCGTGCGCTCTCCTGTGATGATCAGGTCGAACAAACTATCCTTGGCAAGTTGCAAAGCCTCCAAATTGTGTGGCGCAAACCGGATTTGCCATTTTTCCCTCTGGAACAGGCTCGCAAGCAACTGATCGAGTTCCGGGCTCGAGCGCACGATCAGCGCCTGGTGGCTCTTCTCAGTTGTGGAGCTTGCAGGAGCGTGATCGGGCATCAGAGTTCTCGGCGACCAGGAGCTTGGGCCTATGTAATACGGTGGGCAGAGCTAGGATGCAGGAAGAAATCAGGGCGCGCAAGTGTTTCTGCACGCCCCGGGAGTGTGATCAGGCCAACTCGCTGGTCATCAGAAATAGTGGCTTCATTTCAAAACTCTTGAACACCGGGCGCAGCCGCTCAATGCTGTAGTGCTCCTTGAGGCTGATGACTTTCTTCGTCGCGGTCACCGTCTCAATCGGCATGTTGTCGTATCGTCCGTTTTTCAAAACCACCAGCCGTCCGTGAATCCCGTTGAGCAGCAGATCCAGCGCCAGGTTGCCGTACGCCATCGGCACGATGGAGTCAATCGCGTCCGGATCGCCGCAGCGCACCAGGTAGCCCAGCTTCTGGCTGATGCACTCGATTTTCTTCCCGTTGTTGTATTTCGGCGAAAGCTCCGTCAGTTCATCAGCCACCACTTCCCCGATGCCGCCCAGCTTCTTGTGCCCAAACGCATCGGCGGCGTCCTTCTGAAAAACCATCTCGCCACCTTCGAACATCGCGCCTTCCGAAACCAGTACAATCGCGTACCGGCTGGGATTTCGGTTGCGGTCGTTCACCAGGAGTTCCGCCAACTGGTCGATCTTGAATTTGTGTTCTGGAATCACGCAGCGGTGCGCCGCGCCCGCCATCGTCGGCAGCATGGCCGTGAAGCCCGCGTACCGCCCGAAAACCTCCAGCACCATGAACCGCTCGTGTGAACCAGCGGAAGTCCGCAGTGCATTGGTCATCTGAATCGTACGCGTGATGCAGGTGCTGAAGCCGATGCAGTAATCCGTCCCCGGCACGTCGTTGTCCATCGTCTTCGGAATGGCCACCACCCGAACGCCTTCCTGGTACAAGCGCACGCCGTAGCTCAGCGTGTCGTCGCCTCCGATCGGGATCATGTACTCGATGCCCAGCCACGCCAGATTCTTCAGCACCTCCGGCGTCAGGTCGTTCTTCTCGGCGTCGTACTTGCCCTTTAGGTGATCCGGCACGCTGCTCCTGCCGACGCGCGCGGGGTTCGTTCGCGAAGAATGCAAAAACGTTCCGCCAGTTCGGCCCGCGCGGTTCACCACATCCTCCGTCAATCGTTGAAAATTGTTCGAATTGTCGTGCTTTTCGTCGCGGACCATGTCCACCAGCCCCGCCCAGCCCCGGCGGATGCCGATGACTTCGTAGCCTTCTCGAAGCGCACGGAAAGTGACCGCGCGGATCGCCGGATTCAATCCCGGCACGTCGCCGCCTCCCGTCAGGATTCCGATCACGCCCTTTTTTACGTTGATATTCGCCATGGTGCCCTAATCGCCTCTGTGTGGATTAGCAAAACAGATGATTATGGACGTTGCAATGAATTTTAGAAAGAGGCAACCCAAATATTAAATTAACGGAAGGAATCAATCGAACTTTTGCGTTCGATTAAAGCGCTTGAGTCGTTCCGGCATTCTTATACTTCAATCCGGGTTCCCAGTACCCCCAGAAATTTCGCCAACCACGCCGGATGTGCCGGCCACGCCGGTCCGCTCACCAGGTTGCCGTCCACAACCGCCTCGGTCATGGCCACGTCCGCAAACGTCCCGCCCGCCAGGGTGACCTCCGGCGACACCGCCGGATAGCAACTGCACTTTTTCCCTTGCAGCACTCCCGCCGCGGCCAGAACCTGCGCGCCATGGCACAGCGCCGCGATTGGCTTCTTCGCATTCGCAAAGTGCCGGACGATGTCGAGCACTCTCGCGTTAAGCCGGATGTATTCGGGCGCGCGACCTCCCGGAATCACCAGCGCGTCGTAATCCTCCGCCTTGATCGTGTCGAACGTAGCGTTTAACGCGAAGTTGTGTCCGCGCTTCTCCGAATACGTCTGGTCGCCCTCAAAATCATGGATCGCCGTGCGAACCGCCTCGCCCGCATGCTTCCCCGGACAGACCGCATGCACCGTATGCCCCACCATCAGTAGCGCCTGAAACGGCACCATCACCTCGTAATCCTCAACGTAATCGCCCACCAGCATCAAAATATTCTTCCGCGCCATCTCTTCCCCCTCCAAAATTCCAGCATAGCAAAAACTCCAAAGAATCACCGCGATTGCAGCCGAGGCCGCCCACGCGAATCTCGAGACCACCGCCGATACCGGCCGCCTGCGGGTCCCGAGAACTCCGCCATGGCCGCGCCATCCAGGAAAATGTCATCCCTCCCCCGTTCGCTTTTTGAACGGGAGAGGGATCTGCTTTACTTCTCGTCGATTGCAAAAAACAAATCCCTCGCCCGCAAACTCCGCGAACGAGGGATCACAACCAAATCTCGCCCCTGGCGCGGGCCCTTCCAAACTCCGCCGCTCAGGTTCCTGCTATCTGATCGCTGTTATCTGTTATCCAATTTCTATTTTCTAATTTCCTTCTTCTCACTGCACCGCCGCCGTCGTGTTCGGCACAGAATTCTCCTCAATCGTTAGCATGTCCGTGCGCATCTTGTCCCACTCGCGCAGCATCAGCCCGCGCGCCGAGAAGAATCGCCGGATTTCCGGGGAATCCCAGTGCAGCACCTCTTCCAGCACCGGCACCAGCACGCTCATCGCGTTGTCGCTCAGCACCGTTCGCCGCGCGATCCGCGAAATAAACTTCGCCTCCGACACCGCGATGGTCAGCCCGTCGTACTGATTCACGTGCATCATCACCGGCAAATCCGAACTGCCGTCGCCCATGTAAATAATATGGTCGTGGCTGATCCCCAGGTTCGCCCGCAACTCTTCCAGCACCGTAATCTTCCCCCATCCCGCGGAAGCCCTCACGATCGAGTCCACTTCCCCCGTCGCCTCGTTGTACCGGAACCTCGTCCCGAAAATGTGGTCGGACGGCACAATGCCCTCGAGCGCAGACTGGATAATCTCCTGCGGCGCCGCCGAAATCACATAAAAGGATATTTTGTATCCGTCCGATATGTTGTCCAGCGAACGCGCAAACAGGTCCACGTCATGCTTCAACCGGATCTTTTTGCCGGTCTGGACGAGGTGCTCTTTGCGCACACGCCGGAATTCCGGGTCGTGCAGGATCAAATAAGAGAGCTCAGCGCCCTGCTGCACCAGATTCATCTCGGAAAGGCCCTTCACTTTCTCGTGAAAGCCGTGAAACCCAATCAACTCGCTCAGGGCAACGCCCGAGTCGTTGAAACTCAAGGTCTGGTCGAAATCGCTCGCCAGAAGATATTGCTTAACCATAGACTTCGTCCTCCATCTTTCTATACCTTTATGCCTTCTCCTGGAAGGCCTCTCCTGCCCGCATCAGCGGGCTCTCAGCCGGGCCAGGGGCCCGAAAAGTCCCCACACATACACGTTAACCGTAATCGGTCCATGTCGCCCCACGAATTATTTTGATGGGTGCTATGCGTGGAAAACGTGAATGATTTGTGACAATACTATAAGATGCGGCGGGATGGTAAACGGTTGAAGGAAAAAGGGTTAGTCATGAAACTGCTTTGAAATGAACAGCTTGCGGCCTCCCCGGCAATCCCCGTGGAATACGAAGAAAAAGCGATAAATCAAATCTGATTTCCAGGTTTTAGTACCATCCCCCTAGCCACGCTCGAAAATGTTCCACCCATCGGGCCGAACTGGTTGTCGTCGAGGCCGCGCCCAGGCGGCTATCCTCTTCGTCTGACACCTTATAAATGTCACCGTTGCGCAGGTACAAGCGCTCCGTCTCCTCCCGGTTCAGTGGCCGAGCCCCGCGCCGCCCAAACACCGCCAGTTGATTGCCGGACTCGTCCACGGCCCGATCCCGGTCAATTCCCTTCGAAATCGCCAGGGCCGGCCCCTTGGTGCGTGCCGTGGCAATCAGTTTCGGCGTGGGCCGCGGGTTGAACCCCGAGAAGTGCGCCGGATCGTCCCACGGGGAGAGTATCTGCAGCACTCGCATCCCGTTCCTGCCGTCCGCCACGAATGCGAATGCACTCGCGGCCACCATGCCGATCTTCACGTCATTCACATCATTTAACTGGCCATTCGCCGTGAACACCTGATCCAACTGCGGCGACTCCGGTTTTTCCACGTCAACAATCGCCAGCCCCTGCTTACCCGCCGAAACGTAAGCGTACGTCCGCGCTACATAAACGTTGCGCGCGTCTTCGAACGGCACCATCGCGCCGGGAACAATTTTCGGTTGGGCGAGATTCGTCACGTCCAGCACCTTCAGCCCGTCGCGATCCGCCACAAACGCATAACGAAATTGAATGGCCACTGCGCGCGGATCGTTAAGCACGGGCGCGGCAATCGTTGCCGTCACTTTCGGCGCCAGCGGATTGTCCAGGTCCACCACCACCAGCGCTTTGTCCGTCAGGATGTAAGCGAACGTGCCCGCAATCGTGATGCGCCGCGCGCCGGTCAAAATCCCACCGGGATTAAACGTCAGCCCGCGCTTCAGGAAATTATTCGCGGGATTTCCATCCAGCAGCGTGCCCACCCCCGGACTCTTCGCCTTCAAATCCGGCGTCCCGATAATCACCAACCCCTCTTCCTTGTCGGCGACGTAAAGAAACCCGTACAGAAGATGAATCGACTGCTCTTCGTTTTCCTTGATCCGGGCCCGCAGCGGATCGACACCCAGCGTGGTCGGTGTCGCCACCGCCACGGCATTCTTCGTCGGCACATAAAACCGCTGGCCGATCGGCGAAACCGGCGCCGTCGTCATGCGTTCGGAGAAGCCCTTGTTATCAATGTTCGCGATGTCATACACGCGCATCCCGCCCTTACCATTCGCCGTGTAGGCATACTCTCCGCGCGCCTGAATATCGAAAACCGTGCCCTCATGTTCCATCGCCGCTGCAAGCTCCCGGTTGCCCGCCACAAATTTCTTGTAATTATCCGGATACGCCAGCCGCTGCAAATCGCTGCCGTAAATCGCTTCGGGCTCGTCGTGCTCGGCCACCGTAATCGCTTCAAAACCCTTCTTGCCGGTGGCCACCAGAATGTACCGACCCATGAAGTTCATGAAATTCGTGCCCTGTAGCAGAACCTGTGCCATCCAGGCGTTATTGTCGTTCGCCGCCGAGGCGTGGCAGTCCGAACACTGTTTGGTCTCTTTCGCTCGCACAGTGTGCGGCACAAACGTGCTGAACGCCTGCCCGGATAATCCTTCCGCCGAAATCGTCTGCTGCTCGTAGTACAGCCACTCGCGGTTTGCATTCTGCGAACTCACCAGCACCGCGCACGAAGAACGCGCCGGCGCAATGCGATGCCCGGTCACAGTTCCGTCCACGCCCAGGAAATAGGCGTCGTCGCGCAGCACCTGAAAGTTGTAACTGGTGTAATTCCGCGTCATCAGCCCTTCGTTGTGCAGCATCGGCCGCCGCACATTCGCCGTCATCTGCAGGTGACACCCAAAGCAGGTCGGGGTCCACGACGTATGGCATGCATAACAGGTCATCGAAGAATTCGCATGCGCAAGTTGCGAGTCGTCTCCGGGCATCTGCGAAAGTGTCGCTCCATCCTTGCCCATCAGCTTCGCCCGCAGCGATTTCATGCTGAAGTGCGAATTCCCCGGAGTGATCGTGTCCTTCGTCTGCACGATTTCCCACTCCACATTCGCATCCGTCATCGAGCGCTGGAACAATTTGTCCCCTCGCCACTCGAAGCGCCGCAATCCATCCGGTGTCCGCAGCGCATCCAGCCGCCGCCCTCTCGGCTCTCCCGCACGCGGCGCATCCGGCGCCGCCGGACCCGACGTTGTCAACGCCGCCTTCTGCCGGATCGTGCCGTGGCAATCCACGCAATCGATCTCCACCGCGGCTCGCGGTTCTCCGTAAATTTTTCCATTGCCGTGGTTGTCCTGCGCGAAATGGCAATCCGCGCACTGCATGCCCTTCTCCAGATGAATGTCCGCCAGGTGCACGGCCTTCTGAAACCTCTGCGGATCGTCGAACGCGATCGGCTGCCCGTCTTTGTCCAGCCAGTTCCCTTTCCGGTCGTGGTTGTAAACCCCGCGGAACACCCAGCCATGCCCGTGGAAATCCGCAAACTGCGTGGTCTTCAGCTTGGCGTTGAATTCCGGGCTGCCAGTTTGCTCCAGAAATTTGTCCTCGCCCCACAACCCTCGCGGCGCGGCCGCTTCCGGATTCTTCAACGCAATCTGATACCGCTCTTCCTCGCTGGGATTCCGCTGCTCCGGCGGATACATCTTGTCCCCGTCAATTTCGTTGTCCCACCAAGTCAGCCCAAAATACGTCGTCACCATGTTCGTGCCCGGGTGAATGTGGCAGATCATGCATTGGCTCGAGGGAATCGCGCGGGTAAACGTATGTTTGATGGGATGCCCCGGCTCATCTTTGCGAATCGTCGAATCCACCGATGCGCTGAGGCCGGTGTGCCCGTACTTCGCATACGCACCCGAATGCACCGGGTCGCGGTCATTCGCGTAAATCACATGGCACGCCGAGCAGCCACTCGAGCGGTAGTCGCCCGCGTGGTCATTCGTCCCAGGCAGGGAGAGAACCGGATCCAGCAGCCGCGTCTTCTGCAGTCCAAGAAAAACCGGATCGGTGCGCAACTCCGTCCCAAACCCGCGGTCGCTTAACTTATCGTCCGGCTTTCCTGGAGTCTCTTCCCCATTCGGATTCCCGATCTCCGCCTTTTTCTCCCCGCCGCGTTCGAACACGCGCAACACGTTTCCCGGCTGCGAAATTTCCCAGCGGTACAGCGGCGTCAACTCCGGCAATACGCCCTTCGCTCGCGTCTCTTCCGGCGCCGGCGGCGGAATCGTCTTCAGCTCCTGCGGCTTCCCGTTTCGGTCGTAGCTTTCTCCGAATCTGGCGTTTTTGAAGGGAATGCCCCCATTGTTATAAAGCGCCGCACCCCAAAGAAATCCAGAGTGCGTCATCATGTTCGTCGAAACCGCCCGCGTCTCGTTCGGATGGCATCCCGACGACCCGCAAGTTTCCGGCGCCACCCGCAAATCGCCGGGATTGATAAACTTCACAAACTCCGGCGATTCCTTCAACCATTGGGTGTAAGCGCCTTCGGGCAGCGTCGTCCGATTCTTGAAAAAAGAATCGCGCGGATGAACGTGGGCTTTTTCTTTCGCTCTCTGATATTCCGGCGAAGTCCGCGCAACCACCGCGGCAACAACTACGGAATTATTCCCCCCGTGGCAATCCGTGCAGCCAAGATGGACTCCCTTCGATGGATGCATCGTCGGCTCATCCGTCGCCGTGTGGCAAGACATGCAGCCAGCCGACTTCGCCATCGCTTCTTCTTGCGATTGCCCGCGGAACGGTCCCTGCGATTCCTGTGCGGAAGCCGCCGCCTGTTGCCGAACCGAGTTGAAAAACAGCAAAGAGAACGAAACCGCGATAAAGAAGCCGATCAGCAGGCGCGATCTTCCCCGTTCGCTGCAAAGAGCGCGCACCACGCCAAATTCAGAAAACGCTGACATTCTCAGTATCCTCAAAACGTCAACTTCGCCGATCCAAACACCGAAAACAGCGTCCGGCCAGTATAAATATCGCGAAAGCCCTGCCCTGGCTGCAAAATCGAAGCCCCGCCCGTCAGAATAATGTTTTCCGTCAGCGGCGGCCGGTACGTCACCCCCGCACCAAGGTCTTCACCGATGTTGTGGCGAATGGGTGATTGAAACAGCACAAACTCCAGCGGCTCCGTCCGCATGAAACGCAAGTAATTGAAATTCACAAAGCCCTTCAGCTTTGGCGTGATGTCAATGTCCGTCCCGGCATTCAACAGAAATATTCCTGGATTCACGAAATTCGCCTGTCCCTCATTCTTGTTCGACCGCATATTTGGCAACAGGCTTCCATCCGTCGTCAGTGAAACTCCGGATCCCAACAAACGTATCCCCTCGCGGTTCCAGAAACTGAACAAGCCGCCCGCAAAGCTGGGCAAATCCACGATCGCATCGAACCCGTTGGCCCGCCCGTTGCGCGGATCGCTGTCGCCCGACGCATAAAAACTCGAAATCCGGTACCGAATCCAGTCGCGATCCAGCGAAAGCTCCACCGCCGCCATCTGCGCATTCACCGTCACCGGCCGACCTGCAATCGGATTGAAGCTGTCTTTCCCCGCAGCTTCGTAAAACGCGTGCGTGATATTGATTCGCTTGATGTGCCCGCTGCCCAGCCATCCGAAATATCCCACCTGAATGCTGTGCGGAATCGCGCCCACGCCCTGATTGATCACGTTGCCCACGGGCGCCGGCCGCACCAGGAATCCGTTGTCGTCGTAATGTAGGCCGCCATCGTCCTTGTTGTATGCGACCAGAAATTCTGCCGTATACCCCGGAAAGAAAAAATCCTGTATATAAACGTTTCCCAGCATCACCTGCTGGTCCCGGCGGTTAAAGGTATTCAGCCCGCTGTTGGTATTCTTCTCCAGAAAATTAAAATACGCCGCGTTGTACTCGATGCGGTCGCTCTTCAAGTCGCCGAAGACGCGCATCCCCGGCTGCTCATCTACGAACAAAAACCCGCGGAAATCCGCGTTGAATTCCTGGATGCCCGCGCGCACGGAAACAAAATCATAATTGGGGCTCAGGTCGTGCAGCTTGTACTCCACAAACGCTTCCTGGAATCCCACGTGCGAATCCAGCCGCGTCGTGCCCGCGCGCACGTCCGGCCCCACAATTCCCAACTCCTTCACATCCAGGTAATTCAAGCTCACTTCCGGCGTCACCCGGATGCGCCAATCCACCGGCTTGAACGAAGCGTCCCCGTGGAACAAATCAAACGTGAAACGAAATGTTTGGTCCAGGAAAAATTGCTCGCCACGACCGAAAAACTGGCTGCTGCCGGGCTGCGCCGCGCTCACATCGCTCGGCACCGGCACTTTTCGCCCATCAATGAACGTCGTCTCGGATCCCGTGAAATTGAAAAACACCTGCTGCCCCAGCACGGCCGGCCAGATCGGCTCATCTCCCTTGAACCGATTGCGGTTGAACGGGTCGTACCAGTGCGGCTT
>DATMMG010000027.1:0-9604 GCA_035569815.1 Candidatus Methylomirabilota bacterium | reverse complement strand
CCGGCTGTCAAGACGCGGCGGAGCAATACGAGATGCCCCAGGTCTTCGGCGAAATGAATTTACGGAGGGCGACGGGTAGAGTATTCTTGAGGTTCGCAAAATGAAAAGAATGCGCCACGATTCAACCGCTCCGGGAAGAAGGTTGGCGGCGTGTGTGTGTTTGGTGGCGGTGATGCTGTTGTGGGCACCGGCTTGGGCTTCGGCTTTGCAGGCTGCGGGGATGGCTTGCTGCGATGGGGCGATGTGCCCGCTGCATGGACATGCCCCGAAGAAGAGTTCGGGCAATGGCCAACCGGCAAAAGATGCGCCGATGGCCGGTTGCGAGCATCATGGGCGGAAGGCGGCAATGGATTGCAGCATGGCTTGTTGCCATCCCACGGATCCGGTTGTGACCGGGGCGGTTGTTTTTGTGGTGCCCAACGCTGCAGCGATTTCCGCGCCCCTCTTCAGAGGCTCCCCCACCCCTGGCCTTCCTTCCTCGATGAACTCCCTGGTTTTTGATCCAGCTTCTCCTCCCCCGCGAAATTTGCGTCTTAGCCTCTAGAAACTCCCTCGAATTCACAGCTGTCCGGTCAATTGCGGCCGCCTTCCTTTCTTTGTAAGGAATTGTGGAAGGCTGGCCCGGCGGGAGCCTGGCGGGTCCACCTGAAGGTGGACGCTACGGTTCGCTTAATGGAGAAACTGTTCATGATTCGCCGACTTTCGTTTTTGATAGGACTCCTGCTGATGGGCGCGGGGGCTTTGTTCGCGGCGGCGACTGCTACCGTGCGCGGGATTGTGCATGACGCGCAGCACCGCCCGATTGCGGATGCGGAAGTGGTGTTGAAAGCGGAGAATTCGCAATTTACGCAGACGGCGCGGACGAGTGCCGAGGGCGAATTTCATTTCGATTTAGTGCCGATCGGGGAGTACCGGATCACCGTCAATAAGGCCGATTTCGGGGCGCTGGAAGAAAAACTGGCCGTGCTCTCCGGGACCGCGCCGATTTTGCATATCGAATTAAAAGTGGCGAAGCAGGCGCAGTCGGTCACGGTGACTTCGGAGGCCCCGCCCGCGCAAGAGGAATCGGTGACGCCGACGACTCTGGTCACCCGCAAGGAAATCGCCGAGACGCCCGGGGCATCCCTCACCAACAGCCTGGCGATGATCACCAACTATGTGCCCGGCGCATACTACACGCACGACCAATTGCACGTGCGCGGCGGGCACCAGGTGAGCTGGCTGATCGACGGCGTATCCATTCCGAACACGAATATCGCCAGCAACCTGGGGCCGCAGATCGATCCGAAAGACATTGATACGCTTGAAGTGCAGCGCGGGAGCTATTCCGCCGACTATGGCGACCGCACTTACGGCGTTTTCAACGTTGCCCCGCGGACAGGCTTTGAGCGCGACAACCAGGCCGAACTGATCCTGAGCGCGGGAAATTTTTATCAGACCGACGACCAGGTGAATTTTGGCGGGCATACAAACAAGTTCGCCTACTACGCCAGCGTGAATGGGAACCGGACGGATCTGGGCCTGCAAACGCCGACTTCGGCGGTGATTCACGATCAGGCGAACGGCTATGGCGGATTTACTTCGCTGACGTACAACGTGGATGCGCAGAATCAGTTGCGGCTGGTAGCGCAGTTGCGGCAAGACTTTTATCAGATTCCGATCATTCCGGGGCAGATTCAGAACGACTCGAACAAAGAGCGGGATGGCTTCGTGCTCTTCACCTGGGCGCGGACGTTCAGCCCGGGGCTGGTGCTTACAGTCTCGCCCTTCTATCACTACAACAACGTCAGCTATGCGAGCAGTCCGTTCGATCAGCCGAGTTCGGCGACGGAGACACTCTCTTCAAACTACGAAGGCGGCCAGGCGAATTTGTCGTGGATCGCAAAGCGCAACAATTTGCGCACCGGCGTTTTTGGATTTGCGGAACAGTCGAGCCAGCTATTTGGTTTGCTTTGCAATCAAGCAGGAACTTGCAACACGGTAAATCCCCTGACCACCAGCCCCTCGGGCGGTCTGGCGGCAGCTTATGTTGAGGACCAGGTCAAAGTGACCTCGTGGTTTTCGTTGGATGGCGGCATCCGGCAGACGCATTATTCCGCCGAGGTGGTGGAGAATGCCAGCGACCCGCGCGTTGGCGCGTCGCTGCGGATTCCTAAACTGAATTGGGTGTTCCGCGCGTTTTACGGGGACTTTTACCAGGCGCCGCCGCTCTCGACGATTTCCGGCCCGTTGCTGGACGCTGCAACCAACCAGAACCTGGGATTCATTCCCTTGCACGGCGAACGCGACGAGGAGCATCAGTATGGCGTCACCATCCCTCTGTGGGGCTGGACGATTGATGCAGACAATTTCCTGACCCGGGCGAAAAACTACTTCGACCACAATAATTTTAATAACTCCAACCTGTTTTTCCCCATCACAATCCAGGGCGCGCGCATCAGCGGTTGGGAGCTGACGCTGAAATCGCCCCAGATCCGCAAGCGTGCGCAGCTGTATCTGACGTATTCGAATCAACTGGCGCTGGGCTTCGGCAACATTAACGGAGGGTTGACGGATTTTTCCTTCGGCAACGGCTTCGGCCTGCTGGACCACGATCAGCGGAATACGCTTCACCTTGGCGGACAGTTCACACTGCCTTGGAGAAGTTACGCGTCCACGGATATTTATTACGGCTCGGGCTTCACCAACGGAGATCCAACCCTCCCGGGTGATCACCTGCAACCGCACACCACGTTCGACATGACGCTCGGCAAGGATTTCGGCGAGCGCGTATCGCTCTCGGTGACGGGATTAAATGTGGCTAACCGGCGCGTGCTGCTGGACAACAGTTTCACCTTCGGCGGGACGCATTGGAACAATCCGCGCGAAATTCTTGTGCAGTTGCGCTATCGTTTTCACTATTGAGGAGAAAATGAAACAACTTTTGATGAGTGCGGTGCTGATTTGCGTTGGATTTGCCGCCGGTTGCCAGTCCGCGCCGGAGAAACATTATCCGATTCAGGGAGAGGTGATCTCCGCGGATCCGGCGAAGAAACTGCTCACCGTGAAGCACGGCGATATTCCCGGCCTGATGCCGGCGATGACCATGACTTACCAGGTCGCGGAGCCGAAGCAGATCGAAACCTTGCAGCCGGGGGATAAAATCACCGCGGACTTGGTAGTGTCCGAAAGCAAGGGGCGCCTCGAAAAGATTGTGCAGGTCAGCAAGGGAGACGGGAAAACTTCTCCCGGCATGACGCAGCGCATTCCGGAAAAGGGCGACGCGGTGCCGGACTTCGCGCTTGTAAATCAGGACGGAAAGTTCATTCATTTCGGCGACTATCGCGGGAAGGTGCTGCTGGTGACGTTTATTTACACGCGCTGCCCGCTGCCGGATTTCTGCCCGCGGATGAACGAGAATTTTCGCGCGGTGCAGAAACTGCTTCAGGACGTACCCGGCTCGACGGAGCGCGCCGAGTTCCTGAGCATCAGTTTCGATCCGGAGCACGACACGCCGGCAGTGCTGAAGCATTACGCTTCTCTGTATAAGAAGAGCGCGCCGGGAGAGAAGTCCTTCGATTGGCAGTTTGCGGTGCCTTCGGTGAAGGATTTGCCCGAACTCGCGCAATTCTTCGGCCTGGTGATTCAGCCCGGGCAGGCACAAATTGTGCATTCGCTGAGTACCACGGTGATCGGCCCGGACGGTAAAGTTGAAAAGTGGTTCTCCGACAACGAGTGGACTCCTGCCGATGCGTCACAAGCGATGGCGGCAGTGATTCAGCACGGGTAACCTATTGCGATTTCGTGGCGGAGACGGATAGACTGAGGCACAATTTTACGGCGATGGAGTTCGCCATAACCGCCACGGCCGCATGCGCCGGGGCTGATGACTCCTGGCTGCCCAGCGGCACCAGGAGTTTTTTCTTCTGTGCGGCAGGAGCAACTGGATCGGAGACACTTTGCGTTTATTCCTGATTGGCGCGTTCGGAGCGGTTGGAACGCTGGCAAGATACGGGCTGCAGGGGCTGGTGCAGGTGAAGATGGGGAGCACGTTTCCCTACGGCACGCTGCTGATAAATCTGACGGGATGTTTCTTCCTGGGATTGATCGGGCAGATTCTGCTGAACCGCGTGATTGTGCCGCCGGAATGGCGCATGGCCATCGCGATCGGATTTTTCGGCGGGTACACTACGTTTTCGAGCTTCGGATGGGAAACGGCGAAAATGCTGGAGGCGGGGGAGTGGCTGTGGGCGACTGCCTACGTGTCGGCGAGCGTGGCGTTCGGGCTGCTGCTTTCGGTGGCGGGGATTCGGCTGGCCAACCGCTTTTAGGAGTACACGATGACGCACCAGAAATTTGAGGGTGAGCGGACGCTGATGCGAATCCACATCGGCGAATCCGATAAATGGCACGGAAAACCCTTGCACGAGGCGATTGTCGAATTGCTGCGTAAAGACGGATTCTCCGGCGTCACCGTGCTGCGCGGCGTGGCGGGCTACGGCTCTTCCAGCGTCTATCACACAGATAAGCTGCTGCGCCTTTCACAGGATTTGCCGATTATTCTGGAAGTGATCGAAACGCAGGAGCGGATCGACCAGATGCTGCCGCGGCTGGACGAGATGGTGGACGGCGGTTTGATTACACTCGAAAAAGTGCGGGTGATCCTCTACCGACCCGCGAAACGATAGGCGGCGCAGTGGCCGATGCTAAGTCAGAAATAACTTCACCGCACATTTCTTCCTCCGGCTGGCTGAACCGCACCGTGCTCGGTGTGGGCGTCACGAGCCTATTCAGCGATTGGAGCCACGAAATTGCCACCGCGATTTTGCCCGCCTTTCTGGCCACGATTGGCGCGGGCCCGGCCTGGCTTGGCGCGATCGAGGGCATCGCCGACGGCCTTTCGAGTTTCGCGAAACTAACCTCAGGCCATTACACCGACCAGTTAAAACACCGAAAGCCCCTGGCGGTGTTCGGTTACGCGGTTACCGCGCTGGCAACGGCTTCGTTTGCGTTTGCGACGCACGCTTACCACGTGTTGTTTGGGCGCGCCGCAGCGTGGCTGGGGCGCGGCGTCCGGTCCCCGGCGAAGAAGGCGCTGCTGGCGGCCGACGTGGCCCCGGGCGCCTACGGCCGGGCCTTCGGGCTCGAGCGGCTGATGGACACCGTTGGCGCAATTGCGGGGCCGCTGACGGCGCTTTGGCTGCTGAAAGTAACAGACCATAACTACCGCGCGGTATTTTTGTGGACCCTTTTGCCTGGCATGATCGCGGTGCTGAGCTTCTGGCTGCTGGTGCGCGAAAGGCCATTCGAAGCGAGAAAGAAAGTGACGTTCCTCGCGGGGTTGCGAAGCTTGCCGCGGAATTTCCGCGAATTTCTGCTCGGCGTCGGCGTGTTCGGCTCGGGCGATTTTTCGCACACGCTCTTGATTTTGTATGCGTCGCGAATGCTTGCCCCGGCGCACGGCGCGGCGCGTGCGGCCAGCATGGCGGTAGGGCTCTATACGCTGCACAACGTTTTCTATGCGGGCTCCGCCTACGTAAGCGGATGGATCAGCGATATCGTGCCGCACCGCAAGCTCATTCTTGCCGGCGGCTACGCGCTGGCCGGCGTCACGGCCATTTTTCTTACGACCACGCCAACTTCCCTGTGGCTCCTGGCCGGCTTGTTTGTGCTGGCGGGAATCTATGTCGGGACGGAAGAGGCGCTGGAGGATTCCCTCGCTGCCGAACTGATTCCCAAAGAACAGCATGGTATGGCCTTCGGAACGCTCGCGGCGGTGAATGCGGTGGGAGATTTCTTGTCGAGCCTGGCGGTAGGCTTTCTATGGTCGGCAGTGTCCGCCAGGGCTGCGTTTTCTTTTTCCGCGGTTTTATTCTTCCTCGGAACGATCCTGATCCTTCGGCTGCGAAAGTAATTCCCCGCGCAACGATTGCGGCTCCGCCGCGGCTTCGCGTTTGGAAGCCAGCATCCGGCGATGAACTTCAGCCAGCAGATATTTACGAAGGTTTTCCGGAACGATGCCGGGAGCGGCAAGCACGCGCAGATCGACCACAGTCAATTGCGGCAGATAACTGAGAACAATCGAAAGAGGCGTTGAAGAGTTACGCACCAGGGCCAGTCGCACGTTGTAATGCTGCGACCACTTGCGGTGATTGGCGACGGTGAGCACGACCACCTGCGGCAATTTATCGTGCCAGAGCACTTTCAGAACCTGCGCTTCGGTGAGACGCGGATTGTCGAGAGCAATCTCCAGAACCTGCACATGCCCGGTCGCGATCAAAGCCCCAGCAACGCGCGCGGGGCCGCGGCGAGCCAGCGTGATTCTCTGCCCCAGCGGCAATTGGGGCAGGCGCGCGATGATGTACTCCTCGGCATGGCGTTTCAGTTCGGTGGAAGCCGCAGGCGACAATGCGAATTGCACGAGGTCCATCAGGTAGAGATCTCGCAACAGGCGCAGGCCGACAAGCCGCGGCGCACCGGGATGGAAAACCAGCGCACGTTTGACGGCGTAGCTTTTCACAAATGTTTTCCGGCCGGCGATGCTCTCGATGATTTCGGCGGGAAGATCTTTTCGGGAAAGCATCAAGCCAAGCAGTGCATCGTCGAGCGCGGGATTTTCAAGCAGCGCGTAAAGCACTTCCGGCGACGGGTGATAGAGCAGCGACTTGAGTTCCTCCCCGGCAGCCTGGCGGGCGCGATCGCGTTGTTGTTCCAGAAGGGTCAAATCCGCTCCCTCACGCCGGCGGCAGAAGCTGGAGTGCCAGGTGCGCCGCCGCTTCCGCGGGAGTCAGCCGCAAAGCGCTGAACTCCGCCAGCGGCGCGGCTTTCCGCAGATGGAGCTCGAGGCGCTCGTCAAAATAAGCGGAGGCACCCAGCATCCCGCCCGTGCTTGCCAACTGGAATTTCTCAGATTGTAACTGAAGGCGCTGGGTGAGATCGCTTACAAGTTCGGCGAGGGCTGCGGCGCAATCGTCAAGCAGTGTTTGGGCCGCCGGATCGCCGGCTTCGGCGGCGTGCAGCACCACGCCAAACAGGCGCGGAAAGACGTCGTCCGGAGCCGCGTAAACCCGGGATTGCAAATCCGCCCAGGTGGGCGCGCCAATTTCGGAAAGGATTCTCTGGCCCATCGGGGTGTCCTCCCCTGTGCGCTCAAAGTGGCGCAAGGCGGCGAGCACGGCGCGCTGGCCAACATGATAGGCGCTGCCTTGGTCGCCAAGCAGATAGCCGTGTCCTCCCACGCGCGCAGTATTGCCCCGGGCGTCACGTCCGACGGCGGCGGATCCCGTGCCGGCGATCAACACGATGGCGGCTCCGTCACCGATCGCTTGAAGCGTCAAATCCATGTCCGTGCAAACGCGAATTAGTTTGCCGGGGAATTCCTCTTCGAGAAGCATCCTCATTTTTCGCCCGGACTCCGGGTAACCGGTGCCCGCGAGCCCCGCGCAAAGCGAGCCAACCGCATCATTGGATATTTTCGCGCTCACGATCGCCGTGCGCGCGGCTTCGCAGACCGCCGCCAGCGCCCCTCCGAAGCCCACGCGCATCGGATTGGACGGCCCGCCACGACTGGAGGCGACGACGTGACGCGATTCGTCCATCAAGACGCAGTCCGTCTTCGTGCCGCCGCCATCAAGTCCCAATACATAACGCATGGAAAAAGCATACGCGAGACGCCGGCTTTTTGGGGCGGCGATGCCGGAGGCGGTGCTGAAAACGTTGCGGGGCGTTACGACACGCGGATTGCTTTCTTGACGCATCCTGACGCAGCCACTATTCTCGTCACACTTCGCCGGGCCGGGCGGGCAGCGGCGAAGTCCGAAACGCATGCACATTCAGCCTCTGGACCTGGCCATCGTCATTGTTTACCTCTTGGGCGTGACGGCACTAGGCGTTTACTTCCGTGGAAAACAGCGCGACGTCCGCGACTATTTTCTGGGCGGGCGAACAGCTCCGTGGTGGGCGCTCGCCTTTTCGATTGTCGCCACGGAAACGTCTACTCTTACGATTATCGGGACCCCGGCGCTCGCTTACGCCGGCAACATGACGTTTCTGCAGTTGGTGTTCGGCTACCTGTTTGGCCGCTTCCTGATCAGCTTGTTTTTCCTGCCGGGATATTTTCGCGGGGAATTTCTTACGGCCTACGCCGTGATTGAGAAGCGCTTTGGGCAGCGGATGCGTTCCGTCGCGGCCGTGACGTTTCTCGCGACGCGAACGCTTGCCGAGGGCGTGCGCGTGGCGGCGATCGCGCTGGTGGTGAGCGTGGCGCTGGGCACTTCCGAGCGGCTGGCAGTGGTTATCGTCATTGCGCTCACGGTTCTCTATACGTTTGAAGGCGGGATGAAGGCGGTCATTTGGACCGACGTGGCCCAATTCCTGCTTTATCTTCTTGGCAGCATTGTGACGTTCTGCATTCTGCTCCATCGCATTCCCGGCGGGTGGAATGAAGTTGCACGGGTTGCCGCCGCGAATGGGAACAAGCTCCAGGTGTTCGATTTCACCTGGAGTCTGGCGACAAAGTACACGGTTTGGTCCGGCGTGATCGGCGGGGCGTTTCTGACCATGGCCAGCCATGGCACGGATCAAACCATCGTGCAGCGCTTGCTGGCGGCGAGAAACCAGCGGGACAGCCGGCGGGCGCTGTTGGCCAGTGGGTTCATCGTTTTATTTCAATTCGCGCTTTTTCTGATGGTGGGAGTTTTGCTTTTCGTGTTTGCGCAGCATTCGCCGCTTCTCGGAGCGGGGGATCGCATGGACAGTATCTTGCCGCATTTCCTGATCCGAGAGATGCCGACAGGACTCGTGGGATTGTTGCTCGCTTCGATTTTGGCGATCGCAATGTCGAACGCCAGCGGCTCCCTGAATTCCTTGGCCGCTTCGAGTGTGTTGGATTTCGCCGCGCTCAGTGGAAAAAGCACGGACCCCGCGGCGTTTCTGAAATTGTCGCGGCGAATGACTTTGGTCTGGGGCGGCGTCCTGATCTTATTTGGCTTACTGCCGTGGGGACACCTGCTTGAGGCCGGACTGACTGTGGCGTCGCTTCCCTTCGGCAGCCTGCTGGGGCTATTTCTGCTCGGGACGTTTGATTCGCGCGCGAATGCCACGGGCTCGCTGGTGGGGATGTTTGGCGGATTGGCAAGCGTACTTCTGATCCTGGGCTACACGAAGGTTGCGTTCACCTGGTACGTGCTGATCGGTTCCTGCGTCACATTCTTACTCGGCGCCGTCGTCAGCAGAATCTTTGTGCAACGGTCCACGGTTTCCTGACGGCGCGCGGGGAAAGTTGGGCTAGACTTGCTTGCCAACTACGCCTTCGGAGGATTATGAGCGAAAAGCGGCTGGAACTTGTGCGCGGCCTGGGAGCGTGGGCTTCCATGGCGATCGTCGTGGGCACGATGATCGGCACGGGGATTTTCCTAAAACCTTCGGAAATGGCGCGCGAGGGCCGCAGCGTTTCCATCGTGTTCGCGGCGTGGATCGTGGGCGCGATTCTTTCGATTTTCGGCGCGCTTTCGTTTGCCGAGCTGGGCGCGGCGATTCCGGAGGCGGGCGGCGAATACGCGTACTTGCGGCGCGGGTTCGGCCCCGCGTGGGGATTTCTGTTCGGCTGGATGCATTCGATTGTGGG
>DATMMG010000026.1:0-8574 GCA_035569815.1 Candidatus Methylomirabilota bacterium | reverse complement strand
GCCAAAAACCTGGCGGACGCAAAAAACGCGAAAACTCATTCCCTTTCGTTGTGTTGCGCCGGGGCCCTTCGGCTGCGCTCTGGGTAAACTGAAGCCCCGGCCTCCTGAACAGAGGACTTTTCCAATAGCTGTCATGGCGTGGCCTGCCTACGAAGGCTAGTTTTCGCGCGAACTCATGACGCTGCAAAAGCGGCAGCAGAGCTGCCGCACTCCAAAGGGGCGGGTTCTTTACTTCGCCGGTTGTTTGCCCCATGCTCGGACGTATGTTTGGGAAACCTCGACAGTTGGAGACGGAAGCGGCGGTGTACGACGCGGCGATCAAGATATTGATGCGGCGGGCGCATTCGGTGCATGAGATGAAAAAGGCGCTGGCGCGGCGCTGCGAGAACGACAAGATTGTGCGCGGCGTGGTGGAACGGTTGAAGCGGGAGAACCTGCTGGACGATGCTCGGTACGCGAAGCAGTTCACGCGGCGGCGGACGGAATCGCGGAAACAGGGCGAGTTTCGGATTGCGCGGGACCTGCGGGCGCGGGGGATACCGGACCGGCATATTGAGACGGCGATCAAGGACGCGGCGGCGGCGACGGATCCGGGGGCGATTATCCGGCAGAGGATTGAGAGGAAATTGCGGTTGTTTCGCGGAGAGATTGACGAGCGGAAGATGGCGTCGCTGTATAGGTCGTTGATTGGGGCGGGATTTCCGTCGGATTTGATCCGGAAGGAATTGCATCGGATTACGGACGAAGAGATTCCTGAGGTGGAACCCAACGACGAGACTGCCTAGGACTTTCCCTCTTTGAGGCTGGAAGGGACTTCCTTGAAGTCGTCGGAGCGCGGGGAATTTTGCAGGGCGAGCAGGAGTTTTTCGGGGGGCGCGACGAGTTTGCGGGCATTGAGATCGAGCCAGCCGCCTTTGCTGCGGACGCGGGCGACGAGCTTCCCGTCTTCGCGATAGAAAGTGTTTTGGATCAGGAAGCGCGAACCGTCGGCGGAGAGCTCGGCAATTTCGAGAGTTACGCGGACTTCTTCCAGCAGACCCACCTCGCGGTAATATTCGAGTTCGTCGCGCAGGATTACCGGGCCCATGCGCAGGCGGTGAAATTCGGCCATTGGGAAGCCATTTTCGGAGAAGTACATCATGCGGACGTCGGCGGATTTGTCGAGATAGGCGGTGTTGCGCATGTGGCTGTTGAAGTCCATGTCGCCCCAGCCGGCGGTGAGTTTGCGTTCAAACATTGGGCCTCCCGGGAGTGCATTGGAATGGTAGCGGGGGTGGGGGATTTTGCAAATTGTGAGTGGGCAGCGGTTCGCAAATGCGCACAGCCAGGAATGGCTGTGCCACAGGGCGGCCTCGCGAATTGCCGGAGGCTCGACACGTCTGCGATAATCGGGCGTTGAGTTGGATGACGGAGACGAGGGTGACGTGACGGAGAATGGGGCAAAGAAGTTGACGGGGAACGAGATACGCGAGAAATTCCTGCAATTTTTCGAGAGCAAGGGGCACCGGCGCGTGCGGTCGTCTTCGTTGGTGCCGCATGGGGACCCGACGCTCTTGTTTACGAACGCGGGGATGAACCAGTTCAAGGACGTGTTTCTGGGGCTGGAGAAGCGTGAGTATTCGCGGGCTACGACGGCGCAGAAGTGCGTGCGGGCCGGCGGGAAGCACAACGACCTGGAAAATGTGGGGTTCACGAAGCGGCATCACACGTTTTTCGAGATGCTGGGGAATTTTTCGTTTGGCCCGGTCGGGGTAGTTGGCGATCAATTCCCATACTTCAAACGCGAAGCCATAGCTTACGCGTGGGAACTAGTCACGTCGCAGAGTTGGTACAGCATAGACCTAGACAAGCTTTACGTCACAGTGTTCGGTGGCGCTGAGATTCTCCCCGCAATGAAAGTCGGCGAGGACGTCGACGCTCGAAATTTCTGGCTTGAGCAAAATGTCCCGGCCGAACGTATTTTCAACATTCCCGGATTAAAGGATAACTTTTGGGCCATGGGGGACACAGGCCCCTGCGGCCCGTGCAGCGAAATTTTCTACGACATGGGCGTGGAAGCCTCCGGGGAAGGCCACACCGACTGCAAATTCCCCTGTGACTGCGGCCGCTACGTCGAAATCTGGAACCTCGTGTTTATGCAATTTAATAGGCAGCAGGGTGACGGCTCCTGGCTTGTGGAGCCTCTGCCCGAACCTTCAATAGATACGGGCATGGGCCTGGAACGCGTCGCCGCCGTCCTTCAAGGCGTCATCTCCAACTACGACACGGATTTGTTTGTGCCTCTCATAAAACGTGCTGCCGAACTCTGTGGCGTCGATCCCAAACGTGAAGAAAAACTTGAGGAAGGTAGAGGAGGGGCCGCTTCCCTCCGCGTCATCGCCGACCATGCCCGCGCCACAAACTTCCTTATTGCCGACGGTGTTGTTCCATCGAACGAGGGGCGCGGATACGTGCTCCGCAAGATTATTCGGCGGGCCGTTTATCACGGGCGATTGCTGGGGGCCACTAAACCTTTTTTGCACGAAATGATTTCAAGCGTCACAGCGCTAATGCGGGGTTCATACCCAGAACTTGCGGATAGTGAGCTGGCAGTGAAGACTGCGGTGCTAGCTGAGGAAACACGATTTGGGCATACCGTTGAGTTAGGGTCCAAAAAGCTTGACGAGAAAATCCGTGAAGTGTCACTGCCTCCATTGGGCTGGCTCCAAGACGACGGCGCCACCCAGCAGGCGATTCGTGCGCAGTATGACGAACTCGAGAACCAGCAACGAAGAGCAGCCTTGGCGCAGACAAGCGTGGGCGTGTTTCCTGGATCGGCCGCTTTTGAGCTGTATGACACGTTCGGTCTGCCCCGCGATTTTATTGCAGACGTCCTCCGTGATCAGGGACTGAAGTTGGATGAGGACGGGTTTGAAAAGGCAATGCAGGAGCAGCGGACGCGGGCACGGGCTTCGTGGAAGGGTGGGGCGAAGGAAGCGGCGAATCCGGCGTTTGCGAAATTGGCGGAGACGTTTCGGACGGAGCCGGACTTTTACCATGGGACTTGCGCGAAGGATGCGCGGATTGAGGCCATCGTCACGAAGAGTGGCCCTGTGAGCGAGCTGAAGGCTGGGGAGTCGGGCGAGGTGGTGCTGGACCGGACGGTGATTTATGCGGAGTCGGGCGGGCAGATGGCGGACACGGGGAAATTTTATGATGCGTCGGAATCGCAGGTGCTGGCGGAAGTGACGGGGGCGTTTTATCCGGTGGCGGGGCTGGTGGCGCACCGGGTTACGGCGAAGGAGACGCTGCGGGTGGGCGACCGCGTTACCGTGATTGCTGATGCGGAGCGGCGGGCGCGCATTATGCGGAATCATACGGGGACGCACCTGGTGAACGCGGCGCTGCGGAATATTCTGGGAACGCACGTGAAGCAGTCCGGCTCGCTGAACGCGCCGGAGCGGCTGCGGTTTGACTTCACGCATTTTGCGCCGGTGGACCACGAGGAATTGCGGGACATCGAGCAGCAGGTGAACGACGAAATCCGGCTGAACACGTGTATCGAAACCGGGGTGATGTCGCTGGAAGAGGCGCTGAATTCGGGGGCGCTGGCGTTTTTCGGGGACAAATATCCGGAGAGCAACGTGCGCGTGGTGACGATTCCCGATCCCCGTTCGCCGCGCGGCTTTTACTCGAAGGAGCTTTGCGGCGGGACGCACGTGAAGCGCGCGGGCGACATCGGCGTGCTGAAAATTGTGAGCGAGGAATCCGTGGCTGCTGGTGTCCGGCGAATCGAAGCGGTGACCGGCATTGGCGCGCTTGAACATTATCAGCATCAGGCGCAGACGCTGCGGGAAGTGGCGAGCCGGCTGAACGTGGGCGAGGACGACGTGCTGGCGTCGGTGGAGAAATTGACCAGCACGGCGCGGCACCTGGAGAAGGAACTGGAAGCGCAGAAGCGCAAAGGGGCGCTGAACCAGCTGGACGAGCTGTTCGGGCAGGCTCAGACCATCAAGGGCGTGAAGGTGGTGGTGGGCGAGGTGGCTAACGTGGATCGGGAGGGCCTGAGGCAACTGGTGGACTCACTCCGACAGAAATTGGGGTCGGGTGTGGTCGCCCTGGGGATGCCGGATGACGGAAAAGTGGCCCTGATCGCCGGGGTAACCAAGGACCTGACGGCTAAAGTCCATGCTGGCAAGCTGATACAGGCACTGGCGAAGCAGGTAGGCGGTTCGGGGGGCGGAAGGCCAGATTTGGCCGAGGCTGGCGGAAAAGACACATCGGCCCTAAAAAGTGCCTTGCAGAGTGTCCCTGGCCTGCTGGAAGCCTTGCTATAATAGCAGGTAGCGTCGGAAGCGTTGCCTCGCAAGTGCAGCATTTCGCTATACTTGTTAGCAGGCCAGAGCTTCGCAAGTGCAACACGCGGCGGCTCATGGCCCGATCCGAGTCAACAAGCTCCGCGCAACGGGTTTTACTGCCTATGCCTTCCCCAAGGCGCAAGAACGACCTACAAATTCCCCTGAACCTGAGGAGTGTCCTGTTGCTTTCATTTGTATTCAGCGGCGTTCTGGGGGCTCCCCGGTCCGCCAAGGCGCAAATTACCACCGAGACTGCGACGGATGGGCGCCTGCTGTTCGTAAACTCCGAGCCACCGGTGATTGCCAAACTTTCGCCACGGCAACCCGCGAGACAATCCATCTATTTGCAGAACGAAGTTTCATTTACGGGCACGGACCGGCCGGCGATGTTTCTGGATCGCGATGGAGCCGAGAAACTGGTGCGGGAAGCGGCGGAACGCCACAAGGTGGACCCGGCGCTGGTGCGCGCGGTGATTGAGACCGAATCGAACTGGAACCCTGCGGCGAGATCGCAGAAGGGTGCGATGGGATTGATGCAGTTGATTCCAACGACGGCGATGCGTTTTGGAGTGAATGACGCGTATAGCCCGAAACAAAACGTGGATGCGGGCGTGAAGTACCTGAAGACGTTGCTGGATAGGTATCGCGGCAACCTGGACCTGGCGCTGGCGGCGTACAATGCTGGTGAGGGCGCCGTGGATCGAGCACACGGGATTCCGGCGTTTCGAGAGACGCAGAGTTACGTGCGAAAGGTGCAGGACGCGTATTACCGTCCCGGATCGGGACGCATGGATGAGGCGTATACGCGGTCCAGCCGGATACACCGGCAAGTGGATGCAAACGGGCGAATTATTTTCACGAACGAGTGAGATTGGGCATCCAACCAAGGGAAAGACCGTAGCGACGAATTTTGATGGCTGGGGTTAGTAATAGGGAGTAGTAGGAGCAAGTTGGGGGAATACCGGGGAAGTATGGGTACGGGGCGGACAAATTTCCACAGGAGTTTCGCCAGCGTTTCGCTGGGTATTGTGCTGGCGGCGTGCGTGATTCCCTGCCCCACGACTGCCGCGAACACGAATACGCCCGCCAAACGCGAGGCGGCGAGCGCGCAATTTGGAAGGGCGCAGGAGATGCGCGCGGCGTTGAACGAAAAGGCGCCGGAGAAGCGGACACTGTCGGACTACAAGAGAGTCGTCGCCACCTACCAGCGGGTTTACCTGATTACACCTCATGCCATGGAAGTGCCGGACGCGATGGTGGCCGTGGGCGAACTGAGCACGGAGATGGGCGACCGGTTCGGGCGCAGCTACTATCAAGCGGCGGCGGAAGCTTACCAATTTTTAATCCGCGAATACCCGACGAACAAATTGGTGCAGGATGCGATGCTGCGGGTGGCGCAACTGCAGAAGGATCAGCTCGGCGACGCGGCGGGGGCGACAAAAACTTATCAGGATTTCCAGAAGAAGTATCCGCGCTCGGCGCACAAGCGCGAAGTGCAGGAAGCGCTGGCGGAATTGGCGCTATTGCGGAATGCGGAGAGCGGTCAGATGGACGCAAAAACGGCGCAGCCAGCGCCGGCTCCAGGATTGGCCCCGGCGGCTTCGTCTGGGCGAACGGCGAAGGAAGAAACCGTGCAGCCTGTGGCGAGAACCGCGGGAGGCACAAGCGGCGGAGAGAAATCGAAATCGGGCGGAGTGCCGAGCATTCAGCACATCCGGTGCACGTTGATTCCGGATGGAACGGAAGTGGTGATCGACCTGGAAGACACGGTGGAGTATGTTTCCGGGCGGATTGCGAATCCGGACCGGATTTATTTTGATTTGCACGCGGCCCGCCTTTCGCCGGCGCTGCTGAGAAACAAGATTCGCGTGAGCGGTGAGCTGCTGACGCAGGTGCGCGTGGCGCAAAATCAGGGCGGCATAGTTCGCGTGGTGCTGGACGTGAATGGAGTGAGGGATTACGCGGCTTCGCTGATGCACAAGCCGGCGCGGCTGGTGATCGAGCTTTACGGGACGGGCGGGCCGCGCGGCGGAGCGGTGCAAACGGCGAAAGCTACGCTACCGGCTGTGAAGAATTCGAGCAGCGATAAATCGGACGGGGTGAGCGACGCGGAGATCATCGCGGCGAACGCTCCCGTGCTTAGCGACAATCCAGCATCGGTTGGGCCGGTGGAAGAAACAACGCCGGCACCTGTGACGCCGAAGCCCATCCCTTCCCCGGTGAAGATTTTGAATACGAGTCATGGCAAGACAGGCGGGAAACCGGACCTGGTGCAGCCGCCGGCGGCACCGGTGCCCACGCGCGATGGGCAGTCCACTTTGACACGAGCGCTGGGATTGAAGATTGGACGCATCGTGATTGACGCGGGCCACGGCGGGCACGACACGGGAACGATCGGGCCGACCGGGCTGATGGAAAAAGATCTTTGCCTGGACGTCGCGCTGCGGCTGGGGAAGATCATCCAGCAGAAATTGCCGGGGGCGGATATCGTGTTCACGCGGTCGGACGACACGTTTATCCCGCTGGAAGATCGCACGCGAATCGCCAACGAGGCGAAGGCCGACCTATTCCTTTCGATTCACGCGAACTCCAGCCCGGACCACGAAGCGCGGGGCATCGAGACGTATTACCTGAACATGAAGGGTTCGGCCGAAGCGATGGCGGTGGCGGCGAGAGAGAACGCGGTCTCGCAACAAGGCATCCACGACCTGGAAGAAGTGGTGAAGAAGATTGCGCGCACGGAGAAGATTGACGAGTCCCGCGAGCTGGCCCAGGATGTGCAGGATTCGCTTTCGAAGCGCATTCAGAAAACGGTGAAGCCGGTGAAGAACCGCGGGGTGCGCAAGGCGCCCTTTGTGGTGCTGATCGGGGCGGACATGCCGTCGATCCTGACGGAGATATCGTTCCTGAGCAATCCGTCCGACGAGCAACTGTTGAAGAAGCCGGAGTACCGGCAGCGGGTGGCGGAGGGGCTATACCAGGGCGTTTCGGACTACTTGCAGAGCATGAACAGCATGACGGTGAATGGCACGCCGAGACCCGGGCGCCCCGCCCCGTCGGCGATGGTGGAACAGTCAAGGAACCAACAATAAGTTCGCGGCGTCTAATATACTGACAGGTATGTACCGAACCCTTCTAGGCTGCGTGCTGGCCGGCGTACTGTGCGCCTTTGGCGTTGCCGCGGATGCTCCCCTTCTTCCCAATCAATTCGGACCATGGCAGGCGGAAACGCCCGCGAGGACGCTGCGCGCGCAGGAATTGAGCGCGGGCTGGGCGAAGTGGCCGAATGGCGAACGCGTGCTGGCCGAAGCGGGCGTGAGTAAGATCGAGCAGCGCGCGTACAAGAACGGCGCGGATGAGATTACGCTGCGAGCGTTCGTATTGCGCGACCCGAGCAGCGCGTTTGAGTTGTACACGTTTCTGCTGGCGCCGGGGCTGAAGGATTCCGGGTTGGGCGGGGACTCCGCGGGAAGCGACCACGACGCGCGTTTTCAGGTGGGAAATATCGTGGTGCAAGCGGAAATTTCTCCCAAAGCAAAGGTGGACGGGCTGAAGGAATTGCTGGCCGATCTGCAGGCAAAATCGGATCAGACGCCGCTGCCGCCGGTGAAGAACTATCTGCCGGAGCGCGGGCGGACATTTGGATCGGAGAAGTACGCGTTGGGGCCCGAGGGATTTCGAGCGGCAATGAACTCGCTGGGGCAAGAGGTCTCCAAAGACCTGACCGACGCCGTGGGGTTCCAGAACGGCGCGGAGGCGATGCTGGCTGATTACCGGGGGGAGCTTCGCAGAGGCGTGCTGGTGCTGCTGGACTATCCGACACCGCAATTGGCGGAGCAGCATTTGCACCACCTGGAGCAAGCCTTGCCGGAGGCGATGAAGCGGGCGGGAGCGACCGTGGAACGGAAAGGTTCCCTGCTATCGGTGGTGTTTGCCGGGTCGGCGAAGGAAGCAAAGGCGATCCGGGATGATGTGAATTACGAAACGCAGGTCACCTGGAACGAGCGAGGACAACAAGCGACGGATCCGCCAATCGTGGTGATGATGTACAAGATTTTTCTGTTCACGGGATTGTTTTTGGGAGTTGCGACCGGCGTGGGGATTGCGTTTGGCGGATTTCGCCTGATTGTGAAGCGGATGTTCCCGGGGAAGGTGTTCGACCGGCCGCAGGATATTGAGGTGCTGCAGTTGGGGCTGTCCGGGAAGAAGATCGATCCGACGGATATGTATTAGGGCG
>DATMMG010000025.1:0-26698 GCA_035569815.1 Candidatus Methylomirabilota bacterium | reverse complement strand
GACATAGTCCTCGGTGACATTGCGCGCTTCGGCGGGGAAAATAAATTTGCGTAGCCAGTCGTCGAGCGTGACGTCGTCTTTCAGGCCGCGCATCAGCACCATCGGGATGTGGGTGTGGCCGTTGATGAGGCCGGGGATGATGAGCTTGCCGGTGGCGTCTAACTTCTGGGTGGCACTTATTCCAGGCCCAGTATTGGACTGCTGGCCCATGGCTACAATTTCATCACCGCGCACGGCAAGGAAGCCGTTCTCAATCACGTGGCGTTCGGAATCCATGGTAACGATAGTTGCGCCTGTAACCAGCAGGTCGACGTGAGGCGGCTTATGCTCACCACTCTGACCAAATAGAAGCGCAGGGCCAACACAGCAGTACAAGAAAATTAACCTGATAATCAAAGGGTTGAGACGGCCTTCGGGATTGTTTGCAAACATGGAGCCTTCCTAGAATTTGATTTTTACAGATTAGAGGAGTCGAAGGGTTTCGGAAAGAGCTGGCTCATGCGAAGCACTTCGACTTTGCCTTTGAGGTTTGCGAGCACCACCGGAATGTCTCCGCAGAATTCCCAAATAATCTGCCGACAGGCTCCGCAAGGCGAAGTAAGCGTCTCGGTGTCGGTAACGACGGCGATGGAATCGAAGCGCCGCTCGCCTTCACTGATGGCTTTGAAGATCGCCACGCGCTCGGCGCAAAGCGTCAGGCCGAACGTAGCGTTTTCGATGTTGCAGCCGGTGAACACTTTGCCCGACGCAGCATGCAGGGCCGCTCCGACTCTGAAATTGGAAAATTTGGCGTGCGCGTTTTCGCGCACTTTGGTTGCCGCGGCGATCAGGGCGTCATGTTCAGACATTCGTGCCTCCAGAAAATTCAGTTCACTAAGCCAATGAACAGTACAGGGAAATTGTCATCCTGAGGCTATCCGATGAGGATAGCCGAAGGATCTCAACTACGACAACTCGCACCAAAGTATGGAAATTAGACGGCAGCCGCGATCTGGGCAATCACCGCGCGCAGCAGTCCGATGAACTGCGTTTTCACGCGCTCTGCGGTCTCGAGGACTTCGTTGTGGTCGAGCGGTTGGTCGAGTACGCCGGCGGCGGCGTTCGTCACGCAGGAAATTCCGAGTGCGCGCATTCCGGAGTGGCGCGCGGCGATGACTTCCGGAACAGTGGACATCCCAACAAGGTCGGCGCCGATCGAGCGAAGATAGCGAATTTCAGCGGGCGTTTCGTAGCTCGGACCCGAAAGAGCGGCGTAAACGCCTTCGCCGAGATCGATCCCGAGCTGGCGTCCGGCGGCCATCGTGATTTCCCGGAATTTTTTGTCATAGGCGTTGGTCATGTCTGGAAAGCGCGGGCCAAACTTATCCGCGTTGGGTCCGGAGAGCGGATTGGCCCCTTGCAGATTGATGTGATCGTTGATGACCACGAGGCGGCCCTGGGTAAATCCCTTTTTGATGCCGCCGGCCGCGTTGGTCAGGATGACAGCTTTGACGCCGAGGCGCGAAAAAACGCGGATCGGGAACGCCACATCCTGGGCCGAATAACCTTCGTAGAGATGAACGCGGCCCTGCATCCCGGCGACTTCGACGCCGTCCACCTTGCCGAGCACCAGTTGCCCGGCATGGCCGATGGCCGTGGAACGCGGGAAGTGCGGGATTTTTGCGTAAGGAATTCGTGTGGCGCCGGCGAATTCGTCGGCGAAGGCGCCGAGACCGGATCCGAGGACCAGCGCGATTTTTGGGCGGAGCTTGGTCTTTTTCTGGATAAACCGCGCCGCGGCTTCCGCGCGGGCCAACTCCGCGTTTGCTTTCGCGGCGGAAGGCTGTTTTGCGGCAGCGCTCATGTGAGGATTCCCACGATACAGGCGGACATCAGGTTGGCCATCGTTCCGGCAAGCATGGCGCGGATCCCGAACTTGGCGAGTTGTCCGCGCTGCTCCGGGGCCAGCGCGCCGATCCCACCGATCTGGATGCCGATGGAACTGAAGTTGGCGAACCCGCAAAGCGCGAAGGTGGCGATTGTAAACGAGCGTGGGTCGAGCGTACCCTTCAGTTGGCCGAGTTTGGCAAAGGCGACAACTTCGTTAATGGACATCCGCGTCCCCAGCAGGTAGCCAATCGTCGAGGCGTCTTTCCACGGAATGCCGATAAGCCACGCGATGGGAGAAAAAATCCAGCCGAAGAACTGTTCGAGGCTCTCCGGGAACCACGGGAAATGGTGGGCGAACAGCCAGTTGTGCGCACCGCCGACCAGATAATCCACCAGGGCGAGCAGGGCAATGAAGGAGATCAGCATGGCGGCTACATTGATGGCAAGTTGCAGGCCGTCGGAAGTTCCGCGCGAAATGGCGCCGAGAAAGTTGGCCTCTTTTTCCATGTCCGGCATCTGCACGCGCCCGGCAGTGAGCGGTTGTTCCGTTTCCGGCACCAGCATCTTGGCCATCAGCAGCGTGCCCGGGGCGGTCATGATGACCGCGGTGAGCAGGTGCTTGGCCTCAACGCCCGAGGCGATGTATGCGGCCATGATGCCCCCGGAGACGTGGGCCATGCCGCAGGTCATTACGCACATGAGTTCGGACTTGGTGAGCTTGTTCAGGAACGGGCGAATGGTGAGCGGCGCTTCGGTCTGTCCCATGAAGATGCTGGCCGCGATGTCCAGCGATTCCGCTCCGCTCGCGCCCATCACGCGCGTCATCACCCACGCGAAGGCCCGGATAAAGAGTTGCATCACGCCGATGTGATAGAGAAAGGCAAAGACCGCCGCGATGAAAATGATGGTTGGTAAAACCTGGAAAGCGAAAATGAATCCGATCGAAGAGCCCCTGGCCCCGAGCGGGCCGAAGACAAATTCAGAACCGCTGAAGGCGAAGCTGAGGAGTTTGTTCACCGCGTCGCCTGCGGCTTGAAAGATGAGGCGGCCAACGGCGAACTTCAGAACGAACACGCCGAACGCAAGCTGCAGGCCGAGTCCCCAGAGGACAGTTTTGAGCTTGATTTCTTTGCGCGCCGTGGAGAAGACGTACGCAAGTCCCACGAGCACGATCATGCCCAGCACGCCTGAGAATCTTGCCATGAAGACTCCTTTGGACCTCAATCACCTGGAACCCGGTGCGCGAACGATTCCGGATCAAGCGCCGATGATGCGGCGGATCAAGGGACGCACTGGTGGCTTTTTATCACCGATGGCGTAACTTGCGGCAATCATTTTTTGCGCGGCGTTAAGTTGTGCATCGGCATTGTAGGCGATGCTTACGAGAGTGTCGCCTGCATTCACGGGATCCCCGATGCGCTTGTGAAATTCCAAACCGACGCCGTGGTCGACATTCTGGTCCTTCTTTTCGCGGCCCCCGCCGAGCATCGCCAACGCGGTGCCTAGATTCAGGCAGTTGATATCGACGATGAATCCGGATGCCGGGCTCTTCACTTCTGCCCGGCCGCTTACGGCCGGGAGCAGGGAGGTGTCCTCGATTACGCCGGGATTGCCGCCCTGGAGGCGGATGCAATCGCGGAATTTTTCGAGGGCTTTGCCGGAACTGAGCATTTCTACGGCGAGGACTCGGCCTTCCTCGACGGATTTGGTGCGCTCGCCGATGAAAAACATCCAAGCCGAAAGCTCCAGACTCAGGTCGCGCAGGTCGGCCGCGCCCTGGCCCTTGAGGATTTGGATGGACTCGATGACCTCGTTGGAGTGGCCGGCAAAGCGCCCGAGCGGCTGCCCCATGTCCGTGATCAGCGCGACGCACTTCTTGCCCATGCGCTTGGCGGTGTCGACCATGACTTCGGCGAGGGCCACAGCGTCCTCCTCCTTGCCCATGAAGGCGCCGGACCCGGTTTTTACGTCCAGAACCAGCGCGTCGATGCCCTCGGCCAGCTTTTTGCTCATGATGGACGCGCAGATCAGGCCGATGTTTTCCACGGTCGAGGTGGCGTCGCGCAGGGCATAGATTTTCTTGTCCGCGGGCGCGATCTCCGCGGTTTGGCCGATGAGGGCCATGCCGCATTCGCGAAGCACCCGCTTGAATTCGGCGAGTGTGAGCGAGGTGTTGAATCCGGGGATCGCTTCGAGCTTGTCGAGCGTCCCGCCCGTATGGCCCAGGCCGCGGCCGCTGATCATGGGGACGGCGAGCCCGCCCGCGGCCACGATGGGCGCAAGGATGAGCGATGTCTTATCGCCGACGCCGCCGGTGGAATGTTTGTCTACTTTTTTGGCAGGCAGGTAGGAGTGGTCAACGACTTCGCCCGAGTGCAGCATGGCTTCCGTGAGCGCGGCCAGTTCTGCGCGGGAGAGCCCGCGAATCCACGCGGCCATCAGCCACGCGGCCATCTGGTAATCCGGAATTTCGTCCCGCGTGTAAGCGGAAATCAGATAGTCGATTTCCTCTCGGGAGTGTTCCCCGGAATCCCGCTTTTTTCGGATAAGGTCAACGGCACGCATGCGTTTGGAAGTGATTGCGAGCCTAGCATCGGGCTGCGAACGCGTCAACGCAACCCACGGTAAGAAGGCGGCTCAGCTTCCGGTTAGATTCGCTGAGACTGGGCCGTATGAGAGGGACTTAACTTTTAGCGTACGGGAGCAAACTGCAAAAACGAAAATTGCGTCGAGCAGGTTGCGGCTGCGTTGCGGCGTGATATATTGCCGCGTTCGGCTTACAGCGAGGCACATGGATGAGCAAGGTACCAAGGATTGCGGTGGTGGGCAGCGCGAATGTGGATTTGACGACCTTTAGCGACAGGTTTCCCCGCCCGGGCGAAACGATTTTCGGGCAAAAATTCGATTTGGGATTTGGCGGCAAAGGCGCCAACCAGGCCGTGGCCGCGCGTTTGTGCGGGGCCGAAGTGGTGATGGTGGCGAAGCTTGGCAACGACCTGTTTGGCGAAGCGACCGTGAAGAATTTCAAGTCGCTGGAAATCGATACCTCGCACGTCCGGATTGTGGATGGCGTTTCCAGTGGGGTCGCGCCGATTTTCGTTGAGCCCAACGGCCAGAACCGCATCATCGTGGTGAAGGGCGCGAACGACACACTGAAGCCCGCCGATGTGGACGCGGCTGCCGAAGCGTTGCGCAGCGTGGACACGATCGTGCTGCAGTTCGAGATTCCTATGGAGACGATCGCGTACACCGTGCAGTTCGCCCGCAAGAACAACATCCGCTGCATCGTGAATCCGGCACCGGCGCAGCCAGTGGATGCGAAGCAGTTGGGCGCGGCGGATTATTTCATCCCGAATGAGACCGAGGCGGAAGTGATCACGGGCATTGCCGTGCACTCGATCGACGAAGCGAAGAAATGCGCCGCGGCCCTCCTGCAGCAGGGATTCCGCAAGGTGATTCTTACCTTGGGGAGCCGGGGCGCGCTGCTGGCTTCGCCGGAGGGCAGCGAACTGATTGCGCCGTTTGCCGTCACTCCGGTGGACACGACGGGGGCGGGCGACGCCTTCATCGGAAGCTTCGCGGTCTTTCTGGGCGCGGGCTTGCCGGAGAAGGACGCGCTGACGCGAGCGAATCTATACGCGGCGATGTCCACGATGAAGGTGGGCACACAGAAGTCCTTTCCCACCGGCGCAGAGTTTGCGGCGGAATGGAGCAAACGCGGCGGGAAAGTGTAGAGATTGTAGGGGCAGGGCTCGCCCTGCCCTCTTGCGTTTGTAGAGGCCGCCGTCTGCGGCGGGCGCTTTTTCCCTCCCCCCGCCTCTACGCAGGCAAGCGGGGTCCCGACCTGGTCGGCGCCTTTACGAGATGCGTAATAAGTTCTTGAAGGCACGAGAAGTTCAAAGGAGCGTAAATGTTTGTTCTCCACAGTTATGCGTGGGCGGTGGTCTTCTGCATCATCACGATGTTCTGCTGGGGTTCGTGGGCCAATACGCAGAAACTGGCGAAGAAGGGCTGGCGCTTTGAACTTTTTTATTGGGACTACACCATCGGCGTTCTGCTTCTGACGCTGATCCTCGGCTTAACGCTCGGCAGCAACGGCGCCGAAGGGCGCGGCTTTCTCGCGGACCTGGGGCAGGCTTCGCACTCCAGCATTCACTCGGCATTGATCGGCGGCGCGATTTTTAATCTGGCGAACATTCTGCTAGTGGCGGCAATCGATATCGCGGGAATGTCGGTGGCCTTTCCGGTGGGCATCGGGCTCGCGCTGGTGCTGGGCGTGTTCGTGAATTACCTGGAGCATCCCGCTGGCAACGCGATTCTGCTTTTTGGCGGCGTGCTGCTGGTGGTGCTGGCCATCATCCTGGATGCGGTGGCCTACCGCAAATTGCCGGGCGGCGCCGCGGGCATCAGCACCAAGGGGCTGGTTCTTTCGCTGGCGTGCGGTGTCACCATGGGATTCTTTTACCGCTTCGTGGCCGCCGCGATGTACCCGGACTTTGCCGTGCCGCAGCCGGGGAAGCTTGGCCCTTACGCGGCCGTTTTCGTCTTCGCCATCGGCATTTTCCTCAGCAATTTTATTTTGGGCACGTTCATCATGAGAAAGCCCTTTGTGGGCGTGCCGGTGTCGTTTGCCGATTATTTCAAGGGCTCATTCGGCACGCACCTGACGGGAATTCTCGGCGGAATCATCTGGGGCGTCGGGATGTCCTTCAACATCATCGCCGCGGGGCGCGCCACGTTTTCGATTTCCTACGGCTTGGGGCAGGGAGCAACGATGGTGGCCGCGTTCTGGGGCGTCTTCATCTGGAAAGAATTCAAGAGCGCGCCGAAGGGAACAAACGGTTATATAGCGGCGATGTTCGCGTGCTTCTTGATCGGGCTGGCGCTGATTATTGTGGCGAGGACTTCGTGAGGTAGACGAAGTAATGGAAGTAGAGGACAGACGAAGAAGCTGGCGGGAGATTTGCGTGATGGTTCAATCGAGACGAAGCTGCTTTGCGATTTTGATGTTTGGCGTGTTTGCCACCGTGGCTGTAGCTGGGCCGCGGAAGGTGATCATTGATACCGACCCCGGCACCGACGACGCGATGGCGATCATGCTGGCGCTGAATTCGCCGGAGCTCGATGTGCGCGCGCTGACGGTGGTGCCGGGGAACGTCACTGCGTCGCAGGGGTTGGAAAACGCGCTCCGCATGGTGTCCCTGGCGAATCGCTGCGACATTCTGGTGGCGGGCGGAGCGCAGCATCCCTTGTTCCAGAAACTCGTCACCGCGGAATTCTGGCACGGGCAAAACGGCTTGGCCAACGTGGAGCTCCCGCCAAGCAAGTGCAAAAAGGACCCGCGCTGGGCGCCGGACCTCATCATCGAGTTGGTGCACGCAAACCCGCACGAGATAACTCTGGTCCCAATCGGGCCGCTGACCAATATCGCGCTGGCCATTGAAAAAGATCCCTCAATCGTGCCGCTGGTGAAGGAAGTGGTAATCATGGGCGGCTCGATCACCGGCGGCAATGTGAACGCCGCGGCGGAAGCGAACATCGCCAACGATCCCGAAGCCGCGCAGATCGTCTTTCAGGCCGGCTGGCAGTTGCCACTGACGATGGTCGGGCTGGACGTAGGCGACAAGACGCTGCTGACGCGGAAGCACATCGAAGCGCTGAAGAAAAACCCCGGCCCCGAGAGCGATTTCATCTACAAGGTGGCGGGTTTTCTGATCGGCCTCAGCGAAAAGTTCGGCGAAGCCGGCACGCCGATGTACGACCCTCTGGCGGTCGGCGTGGCGATCGACAGCGCTCTCGTAAAGGCCCCCGCGATGCGCGTTGATGTGGAGACGCGCGGCGAATTTACGCGCGGCGAGACGGTGGCGAATCGCCGCGGCGGCAATGAGCGCAATGTGCTGCACCATTTTCCCGACGGCGACCGCTATGTGATCGAGGGCATCGACAAGGTTGAGCCCAACGCCAAGGTATGCACCGAAGTGAATGCGGAGAAATTCTTGCAGATGTTTGTCAGCCGTATTCAAGGCAAGTAATCATGTAAGTGAACCCGGGGAGGATATTTCTGAGTTCCACTGGCAAGACAAGCGTTAGCAAGGAGTCGTTCGGTTCCAAGTTTGTGAAGCGACGAAAATTTCTCGGATTGCTGGGCCAAGCCGCCGCGGTTTCGCAATTCACACCTTTTGCTTTTCTTCCGGCCGTTCTGGAAAATCCCGGACGCGCCCGTTCAGCAGGGACTATGCACTGGCCAAAAGACATCGGAAGCCCGGTACTGGATAGCTTGCATTACGCCATCGAGAGCTCGCGCGATGTGCGCACAAATTACGAAAAGATCGTGGAGGTTGCGTCCTGGATGGCGTACGAAGAGCTGCCGATGCCCGAATACGCGCTGCCGTTTGGCTTGAGCCAGGGTGATCCGGACATGGCCATCGATTTCGTGATGGTCTCCGATTCGATCGACACGGCCTTCACCGATTTCGCCAGGCACGAAAAATTCCAAGTGGATTTCGCCGGCCTGCACTGGTCGGACTCCGAGGCGGAGTTCGCCTGCATCAAGCGCGCGCTCGACAACGGCGTGCCGTTTCTGGACGGCAAATATCTCGCCAAAATCACCCGCCCGGAACTGAACAAAGTCCTCGAGGGCAATATCGAGATGCCCATGCTCGATGATAAGCTGGCCGTCCTCCATCAAGTCGGCAAAGTGCTGGCCGATAAATACGACGGCAAATTTCACAAATTCGTGCATTCCTGTTCACCCAAGCTCTACGACAACGGAAACGGTTTGATCGACCGCCTCGTGAAGGAGTTTCCGCGATTCAACGACGTGAGCATGCTTGACGGGCATGAAATCAAATTTTACAAGCTGCCGCAGTTGGGAATCTGGATGCTGTATGCCACGTTGCACAAGGCGGGCAAGTTTAGGTTGGACGATCCGCAGAAAATGACCGCATTCGCGGATTACATCGTACCGGTGGCCCTGCGGCTGATGGGCATCACCGGCTATTCGAAGGAACTGGAGCACGCCATCAACACCTACCAGTTGATTCCGCGCGATTCGCGCTGGGAAATCGAAATCCGCGCTCACTGTTTGTATGCCACGGCGCTGATGACCGACGAAATCAATAAACTGCGTCCGGCAAACATGCAGATCATCATTCCGCAGATTGACGCGCGCCTGTGGACGCACTATCACACCACAACGTGGCCGCATCATCTCACGCAGACCATCATGTATTAGGACGGCATCCCGATTTTTCTTTATTCATACCCTGAAAGGAAGTTCGTTATGAAATCATTTGGCAGAATCTTTGCCCTTTCGTTGGTAATTCTAAGTTGCGCGTTCAGCTCGAGCGCCCAGGCGAAACGCAAGGTGATCATTGATCAGGACGCGGCGGGCCCGGGCGGCACGGACATGCAGGCGATCCTCGCGCTGGTGAATTCGTCGGAGACCGATGTGCTCGGCATCACCGTGCTCACCGGCGACGCCTGGCGCGATGAAGAGGTGCAACACACCTTGCGCCTGATGGAAATCATCGGCCGCAGGGACATTCCCGTTGTCCCCGGCGCGGCGTTCCCGCTTGTAAACAGCAAGGAGTACATCGCGAAGTGGGAGACGATCCACGGAAAAGTCGTCTACCAGGGCGCCTGGAATTTTTCGTCGGCGGGCAAAGTGCACGGCCCCGCGGAAATTCCTCCCATGCGCGAGGGTAATCCGTCGATCAAGGCGGCGAACGAGGATGCCGCCCATTTCATAGTCCGGATGGTGCGAAAGTATCCGCATGACGTGACGATTTATGCCGCCGGGCCGATGACCGACCTTGCCCTGGCGATCGCTCTCGATCCCGAGTTCCCGTCGCTCACCAAAGAGCTCATCATGATGGGTGGCAGCATCAACCCCCAAACGGATGATCCTGAATTCTCGTTGACGCCAACGCGCGAATTCAATTTCTGGATGGATCCCGAAGCGACGCACGCGGTGTTGCACGCGAAGTGGCCCCGCGCGGTGGTGACGACCGTGGATATTTCCGTGAAAACGCACATGGAAAAGAGCCTGATCGAGCAGGTCCGCAAAAGCCCGGAGCCCGCGGCGCAGTATGTCGCGAAATACGCGGAGCCCGGCTACTTGTGGGATGAATTGGCCGCCGTAGCGTGGCTCGATCCCGGCATCATAACCAAGTGGCGGAAACTCTACATGGACATCGACGTGGACCATGGCGCCGGCTACGGCAACACCCTCGTCTGGACGCCGGGATTGCAGCCCGGAATGGGCGAGATCCTTGTGGAAGTGCAGGACGACTTGAACAAGGAGAAGTTTTATAAGGAGTATGTGGAACTTCTCTCGCGGCCCGCTCCCGGGGCGAAAGACGCGGCGGGCAATTAAGAATTCAGGAACGGCGGCCTGACCGGATCGGCCCCCCCGCCTTTGTAGGGGCGGCTTTACGCCGCCTTCCTTCTTTTTCCCACCCATGCACCGCCCCCGACCCGTCGGGGCCGCGGCCCACACGTGCCGCCAGCCGTTCGCGGTGATATGCTAAATAATTAGCGTTAGCAGACGAAGGCGGCCTGACGGAGACAGGGCATGGATACACACAAACAACCGAGGTTGGAGATCACCGACCGGCAAGGAAATCGGATAGTGAGCGAGAATCCGACAGGGCAGACGATTGCCACGCTGCAAGGAACGCCGCTCAGCGCCAATCGCGGCACTTCGCTGAACCTCGATTGGGTGGAGAGCGTACGCGTTAATTTGAGCGCCGTCGAGCGCCGCGCTGCCACGATTGTCACCCGTCGCACCGTAAAGAAAGACTGGCAGATCGCCTGGCTGCTCCGCGCAATCACCTGCATGGACCTGACGACGCTCAGCGGTGACGACACCGACGACCGCGTGCGCCGCCTGTGCGCCAAAGGGCGCCAGCCGATCCAGCAGGAACTGGTCGAAAAATTGGGAATCGAAGAATTGCAGCTTCACGTCGGCGCCGTGTGCGTCTATCACCTTTTCGTGGAAACGGCGCGTCGCGCATTGGAGGGCACCAACATTCCCGTAGCTGCGGTGTCCACTGGCTTTCCCGCAGGTCTTTCCCCGCTGGAAGAGCGCATCGCGGAAATCCGGCGCTCGGTGGAAGCCGGCGCGCAAGAGATCGACGTTGTGATCACCCGCGCACATGTGTTCGGCGCGAAATGGCAGAAGCTCTACGACGAAATCGTGTCCTTCAAGGACGCCTGCGGCCCGGCCCATCTGAAGGTGATTTTGGGAACCGGCGATTTGCTGACCCTGCGCAATGTCGCGCGGGCGAGCCTCGTAGCAATGATGGCCGGCGCGGATTTCATCAAGACTTCCACGGGAAAAGAAACCATAAACGCCGTCCTGCCCGTGGGCGTGGTGATGACGCGCGCGATCCGCGAGTATGCCGAGGAAACCGGCATGGCCGTCGGATTCAAGCCCGCGGGCGGCATTCGGACGGCGAAACAATCGCTGGAATGGCTGGCGCTGATGAAGGAAGAGCTGGGCAACAGCTGGCTCGACGCGCATCTGTTTCGTTTCGGAGCCAGCGGCATGCTGGCCGATATCGAGCGCCAACTCGAATTCCATGTGACCGGCCGGTACTCAGCGGAATATCGGCACCCGATTGCGTGATTAAGTAAATAAAACACCAGGAGCACAGCCACAAACGGCTGCGCTACGAAGGATAAATGACCAATGGGAAAAAAAGCGAGTGCGAAGGACGCGGAACTGATCTTGAAACTTTATGACTTGCGGCGCGAGCCGGAACTTCGCAAGGCGCGCGACTGGTGGCTCTGGAAATTTTCGCCGCTCAACGCGGACGATTTCCTGAAAGTGGCCGGCGCCTCCGGATCGCAGGAAAACAATTGGCTGCGCCAGGGCGGAAGCTACTGGGGAATGGCGGCGGCGCTGGTGCGGCAGGGGATGCTGGACGAGGAACTATTCCTGCGCCCCGCTTGCAGTGGCGAGATGTTCTTCATGTTCGCAAAGGTCTATCCCTTCCTGACGGAACTCCGCGAGAAGTCCGGCGACCCGGAAATGTTTCTCGATGTCGAGAAAGTGATCACGGGAACGAAATGGGGCCGGGAGCGCCTGAAGTTTGTCCTGAAGCGGATTGAAGCGTCACGCGAGAAGAAGGCGAAAGAGGCCCAGGCGTAGGATTGCAAGCGCAGTCAGGCTGCGCCTCAGAGGAGCACCCAGCAAAATGAGCGTCGTCGAAAAATTCAGAACGATGGAGTATGGCCCGGCCCCGGAAGATCCCAAGGAGTCGCTGCTGTGGCTCGACCAGCACAACCGGAAGTTCGGCCATTTTATCGACGGTGCCTGGCGCGCTCCCGCGGAAGAAAAATATTTTGAAACATCCGATCCCTCTGCCGGAACCCTGCTGGCGGAGGTTGCGCAGGGAACCGCCGCGGACATCGATGCCGCGGTAAAAGCCGCGCGGAAGGCTCTGCCCGCTTGGCAGAAGCTGACGCCGCATGCGCGCGCCCGGTATTTGTACGCGCTCGCGAGGCAGGTGCAGAAGCATTCGCGGCGGCTCGCGGTGCTGGAGACGCTCGACAACGGCAAGCCGATCCGCGAGAGCCGGGACATCGACATCCCTCTCGTAGCGCGCCATTTTTATCATCACGCGGGCTGGGCGCAACTCCTCGAACAGGAATTTCCCGGCTACACCGCTTGCGGCGTCGTAGGGCAGATCATCCCCTGGAATTTTCCTTTATTGATGCTGGCGTGGAAAATCGCTCCGGCACTGGCAACTGGCAACACCGTGGTGCTGAAGCCGGCGGAATATACGCCTCTGACCGCGTTGGCGTTCGCGGAAATTTGCAACGAAGTGGGACTGCCCAAGGGCGTCGTGAATATCGTTACCGGCGACGGCAGCACCGGCGAAGCCCTGGTAAAACATCCAGACGTGAACAAGATCGCCTTCACTGGCTCGACCGAGGTCGGCCGCGCCATCCGGAAAGCGACGGCGTCGAGCCACAAGAAACTCTCCCTGGAACTTGGCGGAAAGTCTCCCTTCATCATTTTTGAGGATGCGGATCTCGACGGCGCAGTTGAAGGTCTTGTCGACGGTATCTGGCTCAATCAGGGGCAAGTCTGCTGCGCCGGCTCCCGCCTGCTGATGCAGGAAAGTGTCGCGGAGAAAATGACCCGCAAGCTCCAGGCGCGGATGAGCACTCTGCGGGTAGGCGCTCCGCTGGACAAGGCGATTGACATCGGCGCAATTGTGGCTCGCGTGCAACTGGATCGCATTGATCGGCTGGTGAAACAAGGCATCGCCGAAGGCGCCACGTGCTGGCAACCCGAAGTCCTGCTGCCCGCGCGCGGGTTGTACTACAAGCCGACTCTGCTCAGCAACGTGCACCCGGCTTCGATCGTCGCGCAGCAGGAAATCTTCGGCCCGGTGCTCGCGGCGATGACGTTCCGCACGCCGCGCGAAGCGGTGGAGCTCGCGAACAACACAGTCTATGGGCTGGCGGCAAGCGTCTGGAGCGAAAGCATCAACGTGGCGCTGCACGTTTCCGCACAATTGAAGGCCGGCGTGGTCTGGGTGAACAGCACCAACCTCTTCGACGCGGCATGCGGTTTCGGCGGCTATCGCGAAAGCGGCTACGGGCGCGAAGGTGGCCGCGAAGGGCTTGCGGAATATCTGGAGCCGGCCTGGTTCCGCAAAGCGCCCGCGGTGAAAAAGAACGGCGCGGCGAAGAAGGATCACGCGGAAGTGGCGAATCCCGGTATCGATCGCACCGTGAAACTCTATATCGGTGGCAAGCAGGTCCGTCCGGACTCCGGCTACAGCATCGAAATCCGCGGAAAAAAGGGCCAACTTCTGGGCGAATCGCCCCTCGGCAATCGCAAGGATGTGCGCAACGCGGTGGAAGCGGCGCGCAAGGCGGAATCATGGAGCAAGACCACCGCTCACAATCGCGCGCAGGTCCTCTATTACATCGCGGAGAATCTCTCCCAACGCAGCGACGAAATTTCCGCAAGGCTGGAGGCGGCCGTGGGCAAAAAGCAGGCCGCCGAAGAAGTGCAGCGCAGCGTCGAGCGGCTCTTTTCCTATGCGGGCTGGGCGGACAAGTTCGACGGCGCGGTGCACAACCCGCCGATGCGCAATGTTTCGATCGCGATGAACGAAGCGCTGGGCACCGTCGGGGTCGTTTGCCCAGCGGAATATCCCCTGCTCGGTTTTTTCACCCTGGTGCTCCCGCTGATTGCCGCGGGAAACACGGTCGTCGCTGTCCCCTCCGAATCTTATCCGTTGATCGCGGGAGACCTTTACCAGGTTTTCGAAACGAGTGACCTGCCGGGAGGAGTAATCAATATCGTTGCGGGCCGCGCCACCGAACTCCTGAAGGTCCTGGCCGAGCACGACGATCTTGACGGCATCTGGTGCTATGGCGATGCCGAGATGTGCGCCAGCGCCAAGGCGCTTTCCGTCGGAAACCTGAAACAGGTTTGGACCAACGAGGGACGCCACATCGATCTCTTCAGCACTCCGCAAAGCGAAGGCCGCTGGTACCTCGAACACGCCCACCAGGTGAAAAATATCTGGGTCCCCTACGGCGAATAGGCCGCGTCTGACATCGTTCCCGGTAAAGTTGAATTCGCCCTCACCAACACGCGAATGTCATCCCGAACCCGCGTCTTTTGCGGGTAAGGGATCTGCTTTTCGCTTGTGGCCAGCGTTCCAGCGTGGATGTCAACAGAGCTACATGGCTTCTAACAAAAATAGAAGGGGATGGCCTCGGCCATCCCCTTTGACATTTTCGCGCCCGGGATTACTGGCCCGACGCGGCGGTGTAGAACACCACGAACAGCGGTTGGTTATCGGTTGCAACGGTTAGCGGCGTCGTGGGCGTCAGGCCCCCCGGCGTCGAACTGCTCGTCGAACCAATCGTGAACAGTGAAATGGTGTTGTCAAAGTTGTTGTCGATTGCCATCAGAACCCCCGTTGGGTCGATGGCCATTCCAAAGGGACTGTTGCCGGTCAGTTGAGGAGTGCCAATCTGAGCACCAATCACGCCAGTGGCGGGATTCAGGTTAAAGGCAAAGACTTGGCTAAGAGGGGCAGTAGGCGGCGGCGGCCCGGGAGTAGAGTCCAGGACGTACAAATATTTCCCCGTCGGGTCGGTAATGACGTTGATGGTAAACGTAGCGCCAGTGATCGGAGTGTCCGCCCCAACGCTGGTCAGTTCGCCCGTGTTGCTGTTGATGCTATAGCCGGACACCGTTTGTGGAGGCCCTTCGTTTGCCACATACAGATGCCCGTTCACGTCGGTTGTGCCAAAGAACGGCGTAGCGCCGGTCGCGATGGTCGGAGTGGGAAGCGGCGTCAACTTGCCGGTTGTTTGATCGATGCTGTATTCACTGATGGTATTTCCGGGGCTAGTAGTTGTGCCGCTGTTGACCACGTAGACGTACTTGCCTCCGCGGTCCGTCATGATCCACATCGGATTGTTCAGGGTTGCGTCGTTGTAAGGGTTAAACGACGGAATCGCGGTCAAGGCCCCGTTTGTGGCCGGCGTCGCGACCCCAGTCTGGGCAATCGAAAAACCATAGATGGTGTTATCGGCGCTGCTGATCACATAGATGAATCGTCCGGTCGGATCGATCACTCCGACGTTGAAACTATGGATGGTGGTGGAAGCTTGTGTCGGCGCCTGGGTGGATTCGCTGAAGGAACCGTCGGTTGAATTGACGTCGTCCACATGCAGAAACCCATCGCCATCGATGTAGTACATCAGATCGCCGGAGGGATGCAGCAGGACCTGTTGTGGTGAGGATGCGCCCACCGTTGGAGTGGGAAGTGGCGTCAGGGGAGTGGGGGATGTGACGTCCACCGAATATCCGGAAATGGTGCCGCTAGAGCTGGTTCCTCCCTGAGCGTCGGCAACGTACGCGAATCGGGCCGTGGCCGGTTGCACCGCGAGCGTTGCTGCGCCGGTGAATCCAGTGACCGTCTCCGTGGCAATGATCGTGGACGTTCCGGCGGTGAGGCCCAGCGCAACGCCGCTGTTCGCATCGATGGTGGCCACATTCGGGGAACCGGATAACCAGGTAACCGGATTTTGTGGCGCCTGAATCGTGCCATTGACCAGCTTCTCCATCGCCGTAAACAGCGTTGTGGTCCCGGTGGCAATGGAGATCACGGTAGGAGTCACCACGAGCGTAGTCGTCGCAGGCTGGCCTACGTTTAGGACGGCTTGCCCTGTGGTTCCGCCATCGCAACTCGTGGCCGTGATGGTGGTAACGCCGGTGGCTTTGGCGGTGGCGTTGCCGGTCTGGTCGATGGTGGCCACATTCGTGTCGGAACTGCTCCAGGTTGCCTGGCTGGAAACATCAAAAATGCCGGGCCCCCCCGCGGCGAGTGTGAAGTTGCCAGTGGCAAGAAACTTCTGGCTGCCACCTGGCGCCGCGGTCGACGTGGCGGGCGCGACGCTGATCGAATTGAGTTGATCCACGGCAAGGGGTTGGCTGGTGGCCGCAATCCCCATCGATGTGGCTCCAATATTGGTCATGCCCGCACCGACGCCGGTGGCAACTCCCGAGGTGTCGATCGAGGCCACGGATGTGCTCGACGAACTCCACGCGACCGTAATACCGACTTGCGTGGAGTTGCCATTCGTGTAGTGAGCCGTGGCGGTGTATTGCAATTTGCCGCAAATCGCCGTCACGGGAGGGGGAAGGACCGCTGGCCGGGCCGCGGATTCACCGGCGTCGCGGCGGGCGGCACTTCGAACACCGTTGGCAAGCGAAGCGCTCACGTATATCTCTCCGTTGCTCGGGGCGATGGTAAGCGAACTTAACGTGAGCTGAGGGGGTTTGGAACCGGAACTGCAAGCAATCAGGATCGCTGCACAGAACAACACCATCCCCGAAAATGCCAAATGGCCGGGCTTGCTCATGATGACGCCTCCTCAGTGTCGTTGCAGAATTCAATCGGACAGAGAAATGAGGCCGTTGGGAAATAAATGAGATGAGCGACGGAGTCAGTGCGGCGGGCGAGGCTCCCACTCCGTCCAGAAGTTTTGGATCCCAAGACGCCTCTGCTGGAGGCACCATACTTGAAACCCAGGACCACGTCAAATTGTCCTTGGCGTCACAGTTCCCATTTCCTGAACTCTTCGCCCGGAGAAAACTTCACCAATCGCCGTTGGCGGACCGGACAATCTCCTGATTGTCCTCCGCCGAACCTTCTGCAATGATGCGACGATGGGATTCCGGCTGTAACCAAATTCCCGGTGACATCCTCGAACTAAAGGACCTCCGAACATGCCCCGACTTCTGACACTCGAAGATCATCGCCTGGAAGAAGCGCGACTTCGCAAGAAGCACTGGAAGCGCTGGGGGCCTTACCTTTCGGATCGCCAGTGGGGTACGGTCCGCGAAGATTACAGCGCGAACGGCACCGCTTGGGAATATTTCCCCTTCGAGCACTCCCATGCCCGGACCTATCGCTGGGGCGAGGACGGCATCGGCGGAATTTGCGACCGCCACCAGATGATTTGTTTCGCGCTGGCTCTTTGGAATGGCAAGGATCCCATCCTGAAAGAGCGCCTCTTTGGCCTGACCGGCAATCAGGGCAATCACGGCGAGGACGTGAAGGAGTGCTATTTCTATCTTGACTCCACGCCAACCCACAGCTACATGCGCATGCTTTACAAATATCCGCAAGCGGAGTTTCCCTATCGCTGGCTGGTGGAGGAAAACGGGAAGCGCGATCGGACCAAGCCGGAGTTTGAGTTGCTGGATACCGGCGTGTTTCAGGAGAACCGCTACTTCGACGTCTTCTTGGAATACGCCAAAGCCGATGTGGAAGACATCCTGATCAAAATAACGGCGTTCAACCGCGGGCCGGAGGCCGCCCCGCTGCATCTATTGCCGACGCTTTGGTATCGCAACACTTGGTCGTGGGGAAAGGACTTGCGGCGGCCTGTCGCACGAAGGGCGCCGGATACGCCGGGCTCCTTGTGCACCGAGCTTCAACACTGGCAGTACGGAAAGCGATGGCTGCTGGCGGCCGGCACTCCCGAGTTGCTCTTCACGGAGAACGAGACCAACTACGAAGAGATCTTCAAGTTTCGCAGCCGTACGCCTTATGTAAAGGATGGTTTTCACTCTTATCTGATCCGCGGCAACAAGGCAGCCGTGAACCCCCAGCACACCGGCACTAAGATGGCCGCCCACTATGCCTTGCAACTCGCACCCGGAGAGTCCGCCACACTCAAGCTGCGGCTCACCGACCTTGACCCTCTGGGCGGCATGGATCCCGATTCGCCGATGGTCGGCACAATTTCGGGTCCCGGTCACCACGAACGCGCTGCCGATGTTCCCGGTACCAATGATTTTGGCGCAGGTTTCGACGCGGTGTTCGCCGACCGTCAAAAAGAGGCGACTGAATTCTACGAATCCAGAATCACTAAAGGGATGTCTGACGACGCGCACCATGTTATGCGGCAGGCGTATTCCGGAATGTTGTGGAACAAACAGTTCTATCACTATGACGTTTACACCTGGCTCGAAGGCGATCCGGCCGGGCCCGAGCCTCCCCCGGAACGCTTGCACGGTCGCAACAAGGACTGGACGCACCTTTACAACGACGACGTCATCTCTATGCCCGACAAGTGGGAGTACCCCTGGTATGCCGCGTGGGACCTGGCGTTTCACTGTATTCCCCTGGCGATCATCGATCCAGACTTCGCCAAGGAGCAGCTCATCCTGCTGCTCCGCGAATGGTACATGCATCCGAACGGCCAGTTGCCCGCGTACGAATGGGCCTTCGGCGACGTAAATCCTCCCGTGCACGCGTGGGCCGCCTGGCGCGTTTACAAGATCGAGCGGCGCGTCCGCGGCGTGGCAGACCGCAGCTTCCTGGAGAAAGTGTTTCACAAGCTGCTCTTGAATTTTACGTGGTGGGTAAACCGCAAAGATCCGGACGGGCATAACATTTTTCAAGGCGGGTTTCTTGGGCTCGACAACATCGGAGTGTTTGACCGCTCCGCCCCGTTGCCGACCGGAGGCCATCTCGAACAGTCCGATGGCACAAGCTGGATGGGCATGTACTGCCTGAACATGCTGGCGATCGCGCTGGAACTTGCGAAAGACGATCAGGCCTACGAAGACGTGGCCAGCAAATTCTTCGAGCACTTCGTCTATATCGCGCGCGCCATAAACGACATGGGGCCCAACGGCCGCTCGCTTTGGGACAATGAAGACGGTTTCTACTACGACCTGCTCCACCTGCCGAACGGGGATGAGCATTTCCTGAAGATCCGCTCAATAGTGGGCCTGATTCCTCTGTTTGCGGTGGAAACCCTCGAGCCGGAGATCGTGGACCGCTTGCCCGGTTTCAAACGGCGTATGCAATGGTTCATCGATAACCATCCCGATGTTCCGGAACATATCGAAATGACGCAACGTTCCGCGCGAGGCGTGCGCCGGCTGCTTTCGCTGGCAAATCGCAAGCAGTTGAAGCGAATCCTCTGCCGCATGCTCGATGAGACGGAATTTTTCTCGCCGCATGGCATACGGGCGCTCTCCCGCTATCACGAGGACCATCCTTACGAGGTGCAGGTGAACGGGCACACCAGCAGAGTTGATTACGAGCCCGCCGAATCGAATACCGGGGTATTTGGCGGCAACTCCAACTGGCGCGGGCCCATCTGGTTTCCCGTGAATTACCTGCTCATCGAATCGCTGCAGAAGTATCACCATTATTTCGGCGAGGACTTCAAGATTGAATGCCCCACGCACTCGGGCAACGAATCTGATCTATGGCAGGTGGCGCAGGAGATTTCGAAGCGCCTGACCCGCATCTTTGTTCGCGGCAAAGACGGGAAACGCCCCTTTGCCGGCGGTCAGGAACTCTTCAACAGCGATCCCCACTGGCGCGACCTGATCCTCTTCTACGAATATTTTCATGGCGACAACGGCGCGGGTCTCGGCGCCAGTCACCAGACCGGCTGGACCGGATTGGTCGCGAAACTATTGGAGCAGAGCGGAGAGTAAGACTTGTCGCTTCTTGCTGAAGTGCAATTTGGAAGAGAAATCCTCGGCAACCTGGAACTTGCCGAAAGCCGCGAGTGGCTGGTCACCAACGGCATCGGCGGATTTGCCTCCGGCACCGCGGCGGGGACTTCCACTCGCCGCTATCACGCTCTCCTGATGGCTTCGCTGCACCCTCCCACGGACAGGACGCTTCTCGTTGCGGGACTCGACGAAACGGTGCGCTACGCCGAAACCAATTTTCCACTGGCGACGAACCGCTGGTTGAGCGGCGATGTTTCTCCCAAAGGTTACCTGCAAATCGAGAGTTTTCACCTGGAAGGCACAAAGCCCGTGTGGCGCTACGCCCTTGCGGATGCGTTGCTGGAAAAACGCGTGTGGATGAAGCAAGGGGAAAACACCACGTTTGTCGAATACACGCTCGCCCGGGGCAATTCCGCGATCGACATCGAAGGGAAAGTCCTTGTCAGCTACCGCGATTTCCATGCCACCACTCACAGTGACGGCTGGCTGATGAAAATTGAGCCACTCGAAAAGGGAATTCGCGTGGTGGCATTCGAAGGAGCCACCCCGTTCTACCTGAAGAGCGCGTCCGCTGCTTTTGAACCGCGCCACGAGTGGTATCGGGATTTTCTTCTCACAGCAGAGCGCGAGCGCGGCCTGGACGACCATGAAGATCGGCTGATGGCAGCGGTGTTTCGCGCGCGGGTTGCCGTCGGCGAGAAATTGACGCTTGTTTTTTCCACGGAGCCTGAGCCGCTGCTGGACGGCGAGCAGGCCCGAGTTCTGCAGTCCAATCACGATTTGAAACTGTTCCAGGCATGGCAACAGAAACATGCCGCAACAGTTGCAACGCCGCCCGACGATGAACCCGGCTGGTTGTGGCAGCTCGTCTTGGCTGCCGATCAATTTATTGCCAGCCGCGCCCTGCCCGATGATCCTGATGGCCTCACCGTCATGGCCGGCTACCCGTGGTTTGGCGACTGGGGCCGCGACACCATGATTGCGCTTCCCGGGCTTACTCTTCCGCTGGGGCGCCCGCAGATCGCGCGCAAAATTCTGGAGTCGTTTGCGCGCTACGTTGACCATGGGATGCTGCCGAATAACTTTCCGGACCGCGGCGGCGCGCCTCAGTACAACACGATTGACGCGGCTCTCTGGTACTTCGAGGCAGTGCGGCAGTATTTCGATGCCACACAGGATCTGCCGCTTGCTAACAAGCTTTTTCCCGTCTTGGCCGCCATCGTGGACGCCCATGTTGCGGGAACCCTGTACAACATCAAATTAGACCCCGCCGACGCGCTCTTGTACGGCGGCAGCCCCGAAGTCCAACTCACCTGGATGGACGCAAAGATCGGCGACTGGGTGGTCACCCCGCGCATCGGAAAGCCCGTCGAGATCAACGCACTTTGGATCAATGCGCTGAACACCATGGGGCAGTTGGCGCGGCGCCTGGCACGGCCGGCGGAAGGTTATCTAAAACTGAAACAGAAAGCGGAGAAAAATTTTCAGAAATTCTGGAATCCCGCGCGCAACTGTTGCTTTGACGTGATTGATGTGCCGGGCGGAGGCGCGGACGCATCCCTGCGTCCAAATCAGGTGTTTGCCGTCTCCTTGCCGGTCAGTCCGCTTACTCGGGAGCAGTCTAAGGGCGTTGTGGAAGCGCTGGGGCGCGAATTGCTCACATCCTGCGGGCTGCGCAGCCTGGCGCCTTCGGAACCCAGCTATCTGGGCAAATACGCGGGCGGGCCCCGCGAACGCGATTCCGCGTATCACCAGGGAACCGTCTGGGCGTGGCTGCTGGGGCCGTATGCTCTTGCGCATTACACGGTGTACGGTGACCGAGCGACGGCTCAAAGTTTTCTCGAACCCCTGGGCAGAAGTATCTACTCGGCGGGACTTGGCAGCATCAGCGAAATTTTCGGCGGTGATGCCCCGTTTCCCCCAGCCGGATGTTTCGCCCAGGCCTGGAGCGTCGCCGAAACGTTTCGCGTCTGGGAGTTTCTGGCTGGACAGCCATACAAATCCGCCTAGATGGGGTTCTTCAAATACAACAAAAATTGTCATCCTGTGGCTATCCGACGAAGATGGCCGAAGGACCTCAGCGTACAGCCCTTGTAAGATGTACCGGAGCGTTTGATCAGGCGGCCTAGTCCAACCGCGGTGCAGGCTCGTAAAGCTCAATCAAAACTTTCCCAGCGTCAGGGGCCGGGACGAGGAAAAAATTCACGCGGGTGCCATCGGCGCCCTGACGCGTGTCCGGATACACCGCCTGCACATTGAATTTGGTTTTCAGTATCTGCGTCGCACGTTCCACATTAGTGCAAAGATACTCGATCTGCTGGATCCCCTCCCCGAACTTTTTCAGGAATTTCGCGATCGCCCCGCCGCCTGCCGCATCCCTGGTGGTTAAAACGTCCATCGAGAGGCCCCCGGGAAAGTGCAGTTCGAATTCCAGGGCATCCTGGTCCGGCGGCACTTCCGAAAGCCGCGGCAAACCAGCCGCTTCATGGATCTGCTCAAACCGCTCGCGCGTCACGGCAAGCCCGATGGTCACTTTGGGCTCGTTGCCATTCAGCAGCGCGGCCAGTTCTTCGTCTCCCCACCAGGGATAAGCGGCATGGTCGGCGAGCGCCCGGCCCGTCTTGTAAATCTCCGTTGCGGAAACGGCCCGCGTCTCCGAATCCGAGGAAGACATTCCCTCAATCGCGCGTTGCATTAGCTCGTTCATCAGTTCACCTGAATCAGATGCATGAAATCACTCAAAGACATATTAACCCGTTCCCGGCTCTTTCTTCTTCACCGGACGCGTCAGGACGGAAATGAGCATGGCAAGCAGCAGAATTCCTCCCACCACACTCAGCGAAAGCGCCACGGAAATATGCACCCAGGGATCGGCCACCATTTTCGCGCCGATGAACATCAGCACCAGCGCCAGCCCAATTCCCAGATAGTGGAAATAGTCCAGGACATCCGCCAGCAGGAAATACAGAGCGCGCAGGCCGAGAATCGCGAAAACGTTGGAGGTGTAAACAATAAACGGGTCGCGGGTGATCCCGAAGATCGCGGGGATGGAGTCCACGGCAAACGTCACATCGGTGATCTCCACGATCAGCAGCACCAGCAAAAGTGGCGTGGCAAAAAGCCTGCCGTCTTCGCGGAGGAAGAACCGCTGATCGCGGTATCCCGACGTGACTCGCAGGTGCGAACTGGCAAAACGAAAGATGGGATTTTTTTCGTAATGAACCTGCTTTTCCCGTTTCCACAGCATGTGCAACCCGGTGTACACAAGGAACACGCCGAACGCAGGCAGGATCCACTGGAACCTGGCGACCAGCACGGCGCCCGCACCGATCATGATGCCGCGCATCACCAGCGCGCCAAGAATCCCCCACGCCAGCACCCGGTGCTGCACCGCCTCCGGCACCTGAAAGGCGCGGAAGATCACCAGAAACACAAACAGGTTGTCTACGCTGAGCGCTTTTTCAATGACGTAGCCGGTAAAGTATTCCAGCCCACGTTGCGAGCCATACCAGTGCCAGACGCACCAGCCGAAGCACAGCGCCCCCGTGATCCACAGAGCACTGCCAAATGCCGCCTCGCGAAACGTGATTTTGTGGGCTTTGCGGTGGAACACGCCCAGGTCCAGGGCCAATGCGAGAAGGACAAATAGATTGAACCCGACCCACAGAATGGGGCTGCCCATGGCTTCAGGATAACGCAGTTCAGGGATGCATTGAGTTGTAGTTCTGCCCGTTTAGATTGGACCCGTTCAGATTAGAAAGCACGAGTTGCGTCGGGGCTCCGGACTGCACCGTCACCGGCACGTCCCAGATCAGTCTCCGGTCGCCGGCGGCCGCGTCCAGGCCGAGCGTGCTCACCCAGTAGTTTCCCGCCGGCAGGCCTCTGACGGCCATATGGCCCTCGAGATCCGTGTCGCCCTTCGCGGCCATGTACTTGGTCTGGGCCAGTTCGGGGGCCAGTTGGGCCACTTTCTGCTTTTGCTCCTGCACGGCCTTGTCCCATTTATATTTTGGATTCACGCCGCCGAGTTCCGTTTCCATGCCGGAAATAGTCGCGGGGTGGGCTTCCACGAACTTTTTTGTCGCGGACATGTACTCCTGTTTGAGTTTGAAATATTTGGTGGGATTGGCTTCTGCGTCCGCTTCTTTGTATTTGGGTGTGGGCAAACCGTTTGTCACGCCGCCGCTGTTCGAGCGTTCATAGCCGGCAAAAAATTCAGGAACGTTCATCACGTCGTCGGGAGTGATGAGTTTATCCACCTCAGGGGCCGTCAGGTCGATGATCGAGTGCTGCTTCATCCAGGCCTTCAATTCCGGCGAAATCTTCAGGTCGTTGATGAAATCTTCGCGGGCTTGCAGCGGATATTGGGCCGCGACTTCCTTCCAGATGTCTGCGTAGCTTTTCGTCAAAATGTAAAAAGTGAACTGGCGGACCGGCTCGGGATGTGCCCCGGTCGGCGAGATGCGCGCGGTCAGCTCCAGGGAACCGGTCGCGCCCTGCCCAAAGCTCGCTTGCCCCAGCGAGAGGAGGGTGCCAAATAGCACCAGGAGAGTCATTCTGTTTCGCATGGCCTCATCGTAGCAGAACGCGCAGCGCGGTCCCGTCAAACAACAGGGCGCGTGTCCTAAACAGACAAGCCGTCTCGTGCGGCCCCAGGGACAGTTCAGTCCGGGTCACCTTGACATCATGATGCTAAACTGTCATCATCTTGATGTGCGAACAACGCTTACTCTCGACGAAGATGTCGCGAAATCCCTTAAGCGGGAGATGCGCCGGACAGGCACCAACTCCCTGAAGGCCGCCGTTAATCATTTTCTAAGGCTGGGATTAATGCTTTCGGGCAAGCAAGAACGCAAACGGTTTGTGGTCCATCCGCGTCCGATGGGGTTGCCAGCCGGGTTGAGCTACGATAGCGTCGAAGACTTGATAGAGGCTCTCGAAGGCCCGGCGCACAAATGATTGTCCTCGACGCGAATCTCTTGCTGTATGCATATGATTCGCGTTCCGATAAACACGAGCAGGCGCGCCAATGGGTCGAGCATGCCTTTTCAGAAGAAACAGTCATTGGTCTGCCATGGCAAACTGTGGCAGCGTTCATCCGCGTCTCAACCAATCCTCGAATTCCGGGGGCACGATTCACGCTTGATCAAGCCGTTCAGGTGGTCGACCAATGGTTAGAACAGCCAAACGTTCGGCTTCTTGCGCCGGGGGACCAGCACTGGACTATTTTTAAAAAGTTGTTGATTGCGGGTCAGGCTCGCGGGCCACTCGCCGCAGACGCGCAACTAGCAGCACTGACGATTGAGAATGGCGGCGTGTTGCACACGACAGACCGTGATTTTGCTCGTTTCACAGGACTGAAATGGACGAATCCCATCGAATTGGGTGGCGCGGGGGCATAACTCCGGAATTCAGTCGCAACTTCTCACCATTCTGGCATTTAAAGTAAAGTCTGGTTAGTACAGGCGGAAGGTGACTTCGAAGGGGACTTGCACATTCACAGGCTTGCCATTTGGGCCGTTCGCCGGCTTGCAGCGCCAGGTACGCAGTGTGTTGATGGTGGACTCATCCAGACCGAGACCCGGGCTCTTGACTACGCGCGGATTGGTCACGCGCCCGTCCACGGTCACAATCGCCTCCACCAGTACCGTGCCGGAATACTTCGCCTTGCGCGCTTCGTCCGAGTACGGGGGATTCGGCATATAGAAGCAGGAGGGCAATCCAACGCCATTCACCCCTGCGCGGAATGCTCCGCCGCCGGTCCCGCCGCCTTCTCCCGGACCAAGGCCGCCGCCCGTGCCGCTTCCGATACCGCCACCTTCGCCAGTGCCAATACCACTGCCGCCGCCGGTGCCGTTGGACATGTTCACAACCGACTGCAACGGGTCACCCATGTTGGTGAGCGGTGAATTCGGCACTTTCAGGTCCGGTGGGCCAAGCAGCGTCGCGTCCATTGCCAGCTTCGGATTGGGATTCTTGATCACTGCGGTCGGCGCGGCAAATTGCGTCATCGCAAATCTCGGCGCTCTCCCCTTCGTCGGAGGCAAAGTGGAGCGATCTCCCCCACCGCCCCCTCCGCCAGCCTTGTTGGCTCCAGCCGGCAGCTTCGTCACATAAGGCGAAATATCCAGGGGTGTCACATCCAGCTTGTTCTTAGCCTGGGTGGTGGTGGGCAGCATGTTCGTAAGGAAAGGAACAATTAGCAGCGCAATAATGCAGGCATGGACCACCAGCGCAATCGCCTGGGTCCAGCCAAAATTCTCATCCTTCGACCAGATATCCTTTACCTGGACCGGCTTGATCCCCGCAGGCATCACCGCCCGGGTGGGCGAAAAAAACTCCTTCAACTGCTCAACGAACCCGCCAAAGTTGCCGCCCCAGTCCACTTCCAGGCGCTTGTTCACAGGGCCTTTGCGAACCTTGGGCCCGGACAGAAAGAACTTCAGATTTTCGCTTAGGCCGGAACCAAAGGAATTCTTGGTGAAGGGAACGTCGCTGCGCTCGATGATCTTGACCGGCCGCTCCAGCAGGAACTGCTTCAGGTTGGACCAGAAATCATTCGGCATCAGGTGGGCGGGCGCGCCAAAATCAGGCAAAGCACTCCTGGGGACCGGAATCACTTCCTCTGGCCCCGTGCGCTTGGGCTTCCGGAGTTCGTCTGGTAGAAGGTTGATTGGACCCGGCACCGTTATCCCCTCAAGTAGTGTAGACGCGAATCCGCGCCAATCGGTTTACCTTAACCCATATGATTCGCGCGGGCCGGGAAAGGTTGCGCTATCCCATCGGCTGACACAA
>DATMMG010000024.1:0-5701 GCA_035569815.1 Candidatus Methylomirabilota bacterium | reverse complement strand
GCTGGATATTTTCTCGATGTCTCCCCGCTGCTGGATCATCGTCAACAGAATGTCGTCGCGCTCATAGAGCAGGGGCACTTTGTCGCGCACCTTCTCGAGCTGCAACGCGATGACATTCGCGTTTGCTTGTGCTGGCATATTCTTATCTCTCCTTAAGTTGTACTATCCGAAATCCCGGTAGCGGCGACCTTCAGGTCGCCAAGCTTGCTTGCCGATCTCTGTGAACTCCGCTTGCCGTGAGCGCCCGCTGCGAAGGGTGCTCTTCCTCTGCGCGCTCTGTGTTAAATCCGTTTCTTTTCTTGCATTCCCAAAAACAAAAACGGCGCGAAACCCATTCGCGCCGCCACCCTCCCACTGATTACTGATTACCGATTACTGATTACTTTCCCGCCTCACATCCCCAAAATCTGCTCATCGCTCATCTTCCGGTAATCCACACGCCCGCGCGGAACACCACGCGCCGCCGCAGTCTGTGCGTTCCGATCCCCGCCCGAATTTCCACTTGCGGTCCTCTGCGAAGAGCTCGGCGCCCGCTCCACTCTGCGCTCGTCCGAGCCACGCCCCGTATTCTCCGCTCCCGTTTCCGGCTTCCGGGCCCCCAGCGTCGCCTGCGTCCACGAACCCACCACTCTCCGCACCGCCCCCGGCACCAACTGCTGCGCCCGCGCATCAATCAATCGCACCACCTGCGCCCGCGCCGCCTCATCAAATCGCCGCCCGCTCAAAACCCGCGCCACCTGTTCCCCCAACGAAGCATCGCTCCGCAACGCCGACTCCACCTCTTCCTTCACCGCATTCCGCAATCTCTCCTGTAGGGGAGGGGCTTGCCCCTCCCCTCCGATCTGCCTCAAATTCGGCAGCGCCGCCTCCATCGCCCGCGCAATCGCCCCGCCCACGCTCTTCTCCAACTCCGCATTCGTAGCCCGCTCAAATTCTCTGTACCGGCTCGCCACCCCATCCCTGTAGCTCACCCCTTCAGGGGTGAGGCCTTCCGCAATGCTACCTCGGTCGCCACCGTTAGCGTTACCGGGTGCCGCACCCTCCAGTTTTGAGGGTGCGGGTTTTTCTTCTCTTCTCTGCGTCTGAGCGTTACTTCCTTCTCTTCCACTGGCCACCGGTCGCTGGCCACTGCTCCCGGCTCCCAAAATCCTCACCCCCGCCTCCACCATCTCCCGAAACGCCGCCGGATCCTGCGCATACAACTTCTCCACCAGCGCCGTCCGCCCCGCCCGCAACTCCTCCGCCGGCTTTCCCGCCGCCCCAAAAAACACCGCATCAATCTCCGCCAGTTCCCGAGCCCGTTCCGCCGCGCCCTTTGCCTCCGCAAATCCCCCGGGATAAATCTCCTTCAACGCCCGCGCATCTTCCGGCGTAGCAAACGCCTCCCGATAAGCCGCCGCCTCCCGCTGCGCCCTCTGCACGCCCTCCCACAATTCTCGCGCCTCCTCCCCCACCCACGGATCCTTCATCTCCCGCGCCAACCACCCCGGCGGCTCCTGTGGCACCCCGCTGTAGCTCACCCCTTCAGGGCTGAGGCCTTCCGCAACCTTACCTCGATTGTTTTCGCCAGCGTTGCCGTCATCGTTTCGCGCTCTGTCATCCCGCCTGCTCTGAGCGGAGTCGATGGGAGCGGAGCCCGCCACCGTTGCGGCCGCAGCCGAGGGACCTCTCCCATCATTAGCCCGTTCGCGACTCCATGGATTAAGCCCAACCTCCTGCCCCTCCGCCTCAATCCCCAAAATCTGCTCATCTGTCAACGCGAACACCTCATTCGCCGGGCGATCTGGAACTTGCATGGTCATTTCAGTTTGCTGATTCATATTTGCCTCAAGAGACAAACGACCGGGCAGCCTCGGCACCTGAATGCTGGGTTATCCTCGGTGAGATTTCTCGTGTAATGGCCTGAATGCCGCTACTGAGTTATCTCTATCCGGATTGGTTCAGAGGGAATCGACGGTGTCCCGAGCCAGAGCTCAAGCTGGTCGCTCAACTCCGGTGCAACCAATTTCTTGGGAAGCTTGCTGTTGTAGGCGACTACGACGGTCCACATCAGTTTTTGTGCCGTATCTCCACTGCGGGATCGCAGAGCATAACGACAACCGCGCTCACTTCCACGTTGGTAGGCACCTGCAGGACTACTGATTCTTTTTCCACGCTCTCGCAGTTGCATTCTGAATCACACTTGGCGTCCAGGAGCTTATAGTGAAATGTGACCTCAAAGGCGGTAGGAACGTGCGGCTCGAACCGCCAGGCCTTGACGTTTTGCACCGCGGCGGTCACCAGCAGCCTGTGGCCGTTTTCGGCTTCAACACCGGAAACTCTCTTTCCGTCTGTTGATACTCGGAGCGTGACGGTTCCTTGAATGTGTGTCTGCCGTGCGAGTTCAGGGTAAAACGGCACGAAAGCACTCACAACCTTTGGCAAGGAACTCTTGCGGTCTACTGGTTTGTCTTGCGCCGCGGACGCGGCCGCCAGCAACAGAAGAGTCAAGACCGACCCGCAACGTGCCTGTTTCGGCATTCAACATCCCTTCAGAAAATCCTTCAGCTTCATTGGTTGCCCTATTTCACCTGAGTTGTTGTAAAAATACACTTTCTTTTCGCGAGCGCCAACCACAACATTTATTCCAGCCCCAGCTTCTTTGATGTCCTTGCCTGACGGGGGCTGACTGAAGTTTCTCGTATTCCTGAGATTTTCCACCTGCTCCACGATCTCGCCGGACGGGTGAATATGCCAAGTTCCGCCCAGGCCGACGATATTGTCTTTCAGGCTAGGATTGATCGCATCGCTGGGGACCACGTGGACACCACCCTCCTTAATCGTTGCGTTGGCAGGTCCAGGCTTCGCGGGAACCGGGATGACCGTCCCATCGGCAGCAATGACCCACTGTCCCCCTTCTTCGTGGAATCCGCCTGTTTTGTCGTCTGGAGTTGGCGAATTGCCTGCTTTAATTGAGGCCGCTATAGCTTTCTTGACATGGCAGGGTATCTGCGCGGCAAGGCTTTGTGGCGTTTGCTGAGTTTGCTTCCCTTGCGACTCATGGATCAAGACATGGCTCCCATCAATGGTGACCCAATGGTCGCCAGGGCCATCGCGCTCGCCGGGACGTGAAGAAAATTTCCTGGGCGTCGGCGATACCGCCGATGTACTCGTCGTGTGCAGTTCCCCCGATGGAAGTGGTGGACTGATGCGGCTGATCGGTGCGGCATGTTGCTCATGGACCAGCGGAGCAGGATTCGGCACGGGTGCTGGCGGGGTCATAGCGCGAAGATGCGCTTCCGCATGCGCCCGCACATTCGCGAATCCCGCCGGATTCGCCATCCGCGCACTCTGCCCCGCCTCCGAATTCGCCCAACGCTTGCACTCTTCAAACTCCACCGAATGGTTGTCCAGCAACAAATCTACCGCCACCGATGGCAGCACGACAGTGGCCCCTAGTCCGTCATCCCGACCGGAGGGCCGCGTCGTTTGCGGCCCGGAATGGAGGGACCGTCGCAAGTTCTCTGCGTCTTGCGAAGATCCAATCCCCTCTTCACTGGTCGCCGGTCGCTGGCCACTGCCCACCTCGATCACAATCGGCGCCGCCCCCAGCAGCGCCTGGATCTCCCGCAACTGCTTATTCCTCGAATCCTCTCCCGGCACCACCAACTCCGTCAGGCCCAGGACATTTTTGATGTACCCGATATTCGCTGGATCGGCCATCGCCTCCTGGATCAACGGATCCTTCAACCCAAACAACTGTTGCAGCACGCCACGCTGCTGCGACTTCAACCGCGGAAAAGTCTCATCCGCCTCCGGATGTACGGCAATGTTCCCTTTCAAATCCGCCACGCGAATCATCCGTGCGTCCAGCATCCCGTCCGGACCCAGCAGCGGCACGTCCACATCCTCCGGCCGGTTCTTCCGAAACGATTCCACGCCCAGCAGCATCACCTCGCCATAAAACTGCTTCAGCCGCCGCCACACCAATCCCAGCCGCCCCAACGCCTGGTCGCGAGCCAGCGCATACCCGCTCGCCGTTTTCACATCCTCCATGTTTCCGCCAAACACCGCGGGAAACAGTCCCGTCAAAAATTGCGCCACCGGCCCGATCAAATCCTGTTGGTGACGAATCATGTCCGGAGGCACCTGCGCCGGCGCCGGCTGATAAAATCCCGCCGCCAACGGCTGACCGGGCCGCGCACGCGCAGGAAAATGCGCCGCCGGCTCCGCCACCTGGTTCGCCAGCGCGTCAAAATCCAAAACCTGCGGGTCCGCATAAATCGGCGGAATCCCATACTCATACGTCTCCGCCTGCATGTTGCTCAGCACGTTGTAGCGTTCCTGCACCTGCACCAGCGAATCGCCCACGCTCGGACGGTTCTGCCCGTCGCCCGGCAGCGCATGCAGCACTCGCCAGTGGTCGTCCATGCTTTCATTCCGCGCCTCGCAATACGCGTCGCCCGCAAACGCCACGTAGCATCCATCCGGAAACAGCGCCAGGAGCTCGCGCCGCACGTCCTCGTCTTCCACCGAATAAAACGCCCACGGCCGCAGCCACGTCCGGTCAAACGTAATCAGATTCATCAGCGCGTCGCCCGGATGAATCGACGGGAGCCCCTGCTCCACGCTGATCCGCGAAACGCGCGCGTACACATCCTCCGCGCCCTGCGAAGGCGTCGTCTCGATCTTGTTCGCCGCGTGCGGATACGCCGCCTTCAGCTTCGCCCGATGCACTTCCGTCTGCCACTGCAAGTACGGAAACTCGTGCATCTCATTCGCCCACACCGGCGTATTCAACTCCAACCCGCCCGCAATCGAAATCACTTCCTGCCCATTCGCCATCCTCCGCGTCTCCACCACCCGCGGCACCGTCACCCGTTCAGCCCGCTTGAGATCCTTCTCCCCCAGCTCCGCCCCGCATCCAGGGCACCTGTAGCTCACCCCTTCAGGGGTGAGGCTTTCCATAGCGTTACCGAGGCCGCTCGCATCAGCACGACTGCCCTCTTCCCCCGCCTCCTGATCGCTGCTATCTGCTATCTGATCGCCTTCCGCAGGACTCTCCATTCCACAACCCGAGCACTTCCAAACATCCGGCCCCAGCGGGACTTCCACCCCCGCCACAATCTCCTGCTCCCGAAACCCAAACCTCTGCCCATCCGCCACGTACCGCACATACGCGCCCAGCTTCCCATCCGTCCACAAAAAATATCCAATCGACGTCAGCAGATGCTCCACATGATTGTTCCGCTCCACCAACTCCGCCACGTCGCTCGCCGCCTTCGCCGCCGCGATATCCACCAGCGATTGCGCCGACTGCGGAAAAAACCGCACGCTCGGAACATCCTGCGAAAGCACCGCCACAAACGAAAGCCCGAACCCCTGGTAAAAATTCGTCACAAACTGGTAGCGCGGCATCTCCTCGAGCGTGCGATCGTCGTTGAACTTCTGCTCGAACGGCAGATGCCAGTTCATGTCATTCGGATTCCACCACGCATACTGCAACCCCTGCCAAAACAGCCGCGCCTGCCGTACTCGACGAATCTCATGCCGCCGCGCCGTCACGCCTTCCTGCCGGTATTGCCGCACCAACTCCCGCAGCGCATTCACCAGCCCCGGCCGCAACTCCTCCAACAACTCAAAATTCGCCCCAAGTTCAGCCGCGCTATAACCACGCGCCTCTCCCGCCGAATTCCCATCCGCCGGCGCGGTCATCCCTGCC
>DATMMG010000023.1:0-20078 GCA_035569815.1 Candidatus Methylomirabilota bacterium | reverse complement strand
AATTCGCTGCAGGTCAAGGCGGAGACCAAGAACGCGCGCCACGGCCTTTATGCCCTCATCGGCTACACCTACTCCCGCTCCTACGACAATGGTTTTACGGATGGCGTTGGAAGTTCCATCGGCGCTACCTACTACCCCTTGACCAACTGGAGCAAGCTTGACTGGGCCCTCTCCCAAATCAACCTGAACAACAATTTCACCGCCAGCGTGATCTACGACCTGCCGTTCGGCCGCGGAAAGCAGTTCGGCAGCAACTGGAGTAACCCTGTGAACACGTTGCTCGGCGGATGGCAGGTGACGGTGATCGAACACATCAGTTCCGGCTTTCCGATCTTCGTCGTGGATGGGAACAACACCTCTGGTGTGAACTTCCAGAATAACGGGAACAGCCTTATCCGCCCGGATCAGGTTTGCAACCCGAATAACGGCGTCAGTCAGAGCATCAACGAGTGGTTTAATGTTAATTGCTTCGCTGCGCCGCCAACTGTCACGCAGATAATCAACGGCAAGCAAGTCACCCTTGGAGAGCTTGGCAACGCCAACCGCACTCCAGTCAACGGACCGGATTTCGTCAACACCGACTTTTCGGTCATCAAGCGCTTTGCGCTGCCCTGGGAAAACACGGGCCTCGATTTCCGCGCGGAAATCTTCAACTTGTTCAACCATGCGCAGTTTGGACTGCCGGGCAACGACTTCAATGCTCCCGGCACGTTTGGGAAGATCAATTCCACCGTCAACGGTCCCCGACTCGTTCAGTTCGGGCTGAAGTTTACTTTCTAAGGGCCAAATTGAAAACCTATTCCCTGATCCATTCTTCTCGACCCACGGCGCAAGCCGTGGGTCATTTTCTTTTCGGCGCCGCGCTTCTTACACTTCTCTTTTCCGTCTCGGGCGCGTCCGGCCAAACTCGCCGCAAAATCATCATCAATCAGGACTGCTCCGGCCCGGGCGGCAGCAACATGCAGACCCTTGCTACCCTCATCCAGTCGCCGCAAGTCGATGTCCTCGGCGTCACCATCGTCACCGGCAACCAGTGGCGTGACGAAGAAGTCGTCCATGCGCTGCGCCTTCTCGAAGTGATGGGCCGCACGGACATCCCCGTGGTTCCCGGCGCGGTGTTTCCGCTGGTCCGCACGCGCGAAGAAGCGCTGATGTGGCAAGAGCGCTACGGCAAAGTCGGGTACGCAGGGGCGTGGGATTCCCGTTGGTATCACGATCCCTTCGTCGTGCCATCGCCAAAGGAAGGCCCGCCCACTACCAAACCTTCGACGGAAGACGCCGCTCATTTCCTGATTCGCATGGTGCACAAGTATCCGCACGAGGTCACCATCTACGAAGGCGGGCCGATGACCAATCTTGCGCTGGCCCTGCACATCGATCCGCAATTCGCCGAGCTCGCCCAGGAACTGGTTTTCATGGGCGGCAGCCTGAATCCGGCGACGGACAATCCAGAGTTCGTCAACACGCCGCGCCACGAATTTAATTTCTGGATGGATCCGGAAGCCGCCGACGCGGTTCTTCACGCCAACTGGAAAAGAATCACTTGCACGCCCGTGGACATTTCGATTCGAACGCGCTTTACCCAGGCGATGGTGGACGAAATCGCGAAGGCGGGAACTCCCCTGTCCCGCTACGTCGCGCAGTATTACATGCACGGCCCCGGCGCCGACTTTATGTGGGACGAACTGGCCGCTGCGGCGTGGATCGATCCCTCGATCATCACGAAGCGCGACGTCCGCTATATGGCCGTGGACACAGACCACGGCGCCGCCTACGGCAACACGCTGACCTGGCTGGAAGGCGACAAGCCCAAGCGGCAACTACAGCGCGTGGAAATTTTGGTGGATGCTGATTTCGAACGATTCTATCGGATGTTCATCGACCTGATGCGCGCCCCAACCCCGCCACCCTCGGCCCACTGAGCGTGCGCAGGGCGCCCCACGTGCCGATGTTGGACGTGGGCTCCTGGGTTCTCCCGCTCTTGCATTACTCTTCTCTGCGCTTCCTCTGCGCGCTCTGTATCTCTGCGTTATCCTTACTCTTTCTTTTCTCACCGCTCTTAAGGCTTCTCCGTAAACACAAACTGTCCCAACTCCTTCCGCTCTCGCTCCATCTTGTCTTTTTTCTGCCGTGCAACTTCTTCGTAAAGCTGCGACTCCTTCCGCGCCTTCTCCGTCTCCCCTAAGCGCCGGTAGACTTGCGCCAATCGCAGGTGCGCCTCGTCCGGGAGCGGCGTGTACTCGACAGCCTTCTGCAGCGACGCGACCGTCTTCGCCAATTCCCCCTTTTCCTCTTGCAACAATCCCAACTTCAGGTACGCATCGCCCAAACGCGGATCAATCGAAATCGCCTTCAGTAGTTCGGATTCTCGCGCCGCAAAGCCCCGTTCGCCGCGTCTCTGTTTCTCCAGCGCCACCGCATAATAGTAGTGCGACATTGCATTATCCGGCCGCAGCGCAACAAATCGCCGGAACACATCTACCCATTCCTGCGGCTCGCTCTTGGCAACCTCCTGCACTTTTCCCAAAAACTGATAAGGCCGCGGATCGGCAGGGTCCAGGGCGATCGCCTCCAGCAACCACCGCGCCGCTTGCTCGTTTAAATCCTGCGCATAGGCCGCGGATCCCAGCCCCACCAAAATGTGGACCGAATTCGGATAGACGCGGTGGCCCTTCGCAAACACTTCTGAAGCCTGCGCGTCCGCGTGGTGCAGCAATAGCTCGGCACCCCACGCGAACAGATTCTCCTCGCTGGGGTCGAGTTCCGCGGCCCGCTGATATTCGCGGCCCGCTTCCACTGGGAAGCCTTCGTTTTCGCGCACCTCGGCGAGCAGAGCGTGCAGTTCGGCGCGATCTTCCCGTGCAAGCAATGTCTGCACCAGTTCATCCGCGCGCTTGGTATCTCCGCTCTTTTGGGAGGCCAGCGCCAGCGAATAGGCGGCGGCGTAATCCATCGGCTTCAATTGCAATGCCCGCTCAAGATAAGTGATGGAGGCTTTCGCCTGGCCAGCCTTCAGCAGTTCCCGGCCAACCTTGAGGTTCCGCGCGAAATCAACCGCGGGAACAGTGGGCGACGCGCTTCCGGGCGCATTCGCCGTGGCGGCTTTATCCAGGGCGGTCGCACTGGCCACTAGCGACGCCGTCTCCCGCGCCAACGCCTCTTTCGTCGGCAGGGTCACGTTCGATCCGTGGCCGCCGACATTGCTCGGGTCCGTCAGGCCCGCAACGGTGAATTGCGGCTCGTCCGAATACTCCATCGCCTGTGTGGCGCTCTTCTCCTGCGCCGAGGATTTCTCCGCCGCCATCGCCAGATTCAACGTTTTCGTTTCTCCTGGCCCGGCCGCAAATGGCCCTTCCGTCTGATCCAGGTAGCCCGGCTTGCGGGCGCGTAACAGATAGGTGCTCGCCGCGACTCCATTAAATCGGAAATGCCCGGCGGCATCGGTCTGCGTGGCCTGCGTTCTACCCTGGACCTGATCGTCCAGCGAGACCTTCACATCCGACAGCGGCCGCTTCCCCGCGTCGCGCACCACTCCCTCCACAGCGCCTCCGCTACTCTGCGCGCGAATCATGCCAGGCGCCGCAACCCATGCGAGCATCCACGCACACAGAATCCTGTTCGCCACCACAACCGGTCTGGTGCGTAATTTAAGCAAGACTTGTCATTCTTCGCGCATCCGACGAGGATGTCCGAAGAACCTCGACCCAGAACAGCTCCGCGGATTCAACATCGAAGGTTTTGTACAAAATCTTCACCGCGATTCTAGCCGTCAGATTTATCCACGGCAGTCTACTCCCCTAACGCCTGCAATGCCTGCTTCGCCTGCGCCTGATCGGGATGCACCTTCAACAATTCCAAAAGCGTGGCGCGCGCATTCGCCTTGTCTCCCTCGATCGTATAGACCCGTGCCAGGTTCAGGTAAGCCTGCTCAAACCCCGGTGCCACCAGCATTGATTCCGCAAAACTTTTTTTCGCCTCATCCGGGCGGCCGGTGCGCAAATAAAGAATGCCGAGATTATTCAGCGCTTCCGGGTACACCGGCCGCGCCACTAGCGCCTTCTGCAGGTACTCATACGCGTGCACCGTATCGTTCAGTTGCGCGTAGACCATCCCGAGCCCGTAATTCGCCTCGGCATCGTCCGGATTCAGCGCCAGCGCATGCTGCAAAGTTTTCCTCGCGGCATCCCAATCTTTCCTCTGGCGGTAGGCATTGCCCAGATTCTGCAACGCGACTGCGTGGTCGGGATTGATCTGCAGCGCCGTTTTGAAGAATCCGATTGCTTCGTCCGTGCTACCTTCCCGCGCGGCCAGTATCCCCAGATTGTTCCATGCATTCGGCAAAGTAGGGGGATAATCCGCCGTCGACTTCACGGCGCGTTCGAAGCACTCGCGTGCCTCCTTGCGTTTCTGCTGCTCCAGATAGACGCTTCCAAGGCCATAAAGGGGCTCCGCGGCCGCGGGATCATCCTTCTCGGCCAGGCGGAAAAACGCCTCCGCGTGTTCCAGGTACCCGCGTTCATAAAATACCGAGCCGAAGGAAAGATAATTTCGTCCGACATCGTAGGTTTCGCTAACCCCCGTGAAGGGAAGCCCCAACGCCAGGCGCTCAGCCGCCGTTTTCGGAATGTTTCGAAAATCCGCTTCCACATGATCGAGTCTCAGCGCGCCCTGATAGATTTTGGCGATGTTTCCCTGCGCATCAATCAGGAAGGCGGTCGGCAAGGTGATGTCGCGGTGTCGGTCAAAGAGGCGTCCATAAAGCAGGTTGTAGACGGCAACCAACTCCGGCGGTGCGCTGACAATGGGGAACGCCCACCGGCCGGCCTCCTTCGATTCGGCAACGTTCACGACAACCAACTGCAGCCCCGCTTCCAGCCAGCGGGCATGGGCCTTTTGGAAGTTCGCGAGCTGCGATTCCCAGTCGGGCGTCTCCGCCGATCCGAAATGCAGGAGGACCGGCTTTCCCCGCCTCGTCGAAAGCGATTCCTCTTTTCCGCCGGATGCGGCAACCCTGAAATCCGGCGCGGCCACCGGCACAAGCAGCCATGTTTCCACTTGTGCAGGCAGTTGCTCAGATTGGCGCGATGAAGTGGCCCCATTCGCTTCGCTGCGTATTGCCATCGAAAGAAAAGCTTCCTTGCGGCCGGCAGGTGAGCCCTCTTCAATCCAGACACGATGATTCGCCGGCAAATCCGTGACTTTCTGCTCCAGCCCGCTCGGCCAGCGGATCGTCGCTTGAATCGGCCCCATCGACTCCCCAAGCCCAAAGAACAGTTCCTTGCTATGCTGCGCCAGAAAACCCGACCCTGCCTGGAGAAACTTCGTCTGCCGCCCGACATTTGTTTCGATCGTCACCACGGCCCCGATCGCGTCTCGATTGCTCTTTTTCCCTTGAAGGCGAATCGCGATCGCCGGGGCCAGGCGCGGCATCACATTTTTCAGTAGCCGTAATTGTGGCCCGCTGCGATTCTTCAGTGCCATTTCTACGCGGCCGTCGTGGTCGAAATCCGCCAGCGCGAAGGTGCGGCTGTCCTCGAGGAAATCTGCGGCGGAAGATCCCGACACGTCGGAAAACGTGCCGTCGCCGTTATTCAGGTAAAGCACGTTGCGCTCGTATCCGCTCCACGTGACATCCGCGCGGATCAATTCGTTGACCGCGTTCCACCCCTGCTCGTACGCGGTGCTGGGCTTCGCGCTTTCCGGCGAATTGGCCACCACCTGCCGCCAGAAAAAACTGTTCAGGTCCGCGCGTTGCGGGCCTGAAATCATTCCATTCGCGACGTACAAATCCGGCAAGCCATCGTGATTGAAATCCCACGCATCGCTGGACCACGCCCACCGTCCCATCAGCGTTCCAGACTTCTGCCCGGCATCTTCAAACTTACTGCCGCCGCGATTCCGGTACAGACAATTCCCCATCGCGTGCCGCCGGTACATCGCCCGCACTTCTTCGCTCGCATTCCGCTGAAATGTTTCTTGCATCGAGACGCGCAGGCCCGCCGCGGTCCACATATCCGCTACATACAAATCCTGCCGGCCATCCTGATCGAAATCGAGCCAGCTCACGCTCATTCCGGCTCCGACGTCCTCCACACCGGCTTCGTTCGCCACATCCGAAAACGTTCCATCGCCATTGTTCTTATAAAGATTCTTCCGCCCAAAATCGTTCACGACGTACAAGTCCGGCCAGCCGTCGCCGTCAAAATCCGCCCAGCAGCAGCAGAAGCTGAATCGAGTATTGTTTTTGTCGAGTCCCGTTTCGCGCGTAACGTCGCGAAAACTTCCATCCTGCTGATTCCGCATCAGGAAATTCGGCGGGCCATTTTCCGCAGCATAATACGGCATGGGATACCGGTATTGATCGGTCCCTTGATAGTAGGTGTACAGACAGAAATAAATATCCAGCCAGCCATCGCGGTCGTAATCCGCAATCGCCGCTCCGGTAAAAGTCCCCTGTGGCGCATTCGCAAAGCGAAACGCATCGGGCCGCGGACGGAATTTCCCGCCGCCCGTATTCATAAAAAGCAACGGGCCGCTTGCCCGGACGACAATCAGGTCCTGCCTGCCGTCGTTATCAATATCTGCAAACAGGGCACACGCCGTGTTATCCAGAATTCCCAAACCCGAAGATTCGGTGATGTCCTCAAACGTTCCGTCTCCGCGATTGCGGTAAAGCCGGTTCGGCAGCCCGGCCGGTTGGCAAATGTAGAGGTCGTCGAACCCGTCGCCATCGATGTCGCCAGCCGCCACTCCGTTGTGTCCGTAAATATCAATCCCGCTCGCGCCGTCCATCACCGTGCGCCAGGTATCGACACCTGGGACCAATTGCTGACTGAAGGAAGCGCAGCTTGCAAACGCAAGCCCCGCGATGTCTTCGAACACCGGAGCCAACGATCGGCTTCGCGTTTCTTCCACGTGACGCCATTTCTGCAGCCGTAAATCCTTGCCGGGAACAAACTCCCAATCCAGCTCGAGGGTGCCAATCCGCTGCTCGCGATGAAATCCCTGGCCTTCCCCGACAAACTCATAGCGGACATGCGTGTGAACTGCGACGCTCTTCTCGGAGGAAACCCGAAGATCCGAATCGGCACGAATTTCCGTGATTTGAAACTCCACCGTCACGAGTTTCGAGAAATCGCGGAGCGCGGACCGCCAGTCCGTCAGGAACGCCTGGCGCCCAATCCCCGGCGCCGCCTGAAATGTCGCCTCCCACACCTGGAAAATTCCGTCGTCCTTGCGGCGCGCGTGCAAGCTGCCGGCGAGAGAGGTCGCCAGAAAATCGCCGCTCATCGCGCGCTCCAGGGCGTCCGTTTTTTGCGGAGAGACCCGCAGTTCGGCGCTCCACGCCTGCAAAACCCGGGCGATTTGATCCTGATAAATTTCCGTGGGGAAAGAGTCGAATTCCGCCTGCGCTTTCTTCAGTACCGCGTCGATCGCGCGCGGAGTCCGGTAAACAGGATGAACCTGAAAATCGGGCGGCAGGGTTGAATTTTGCGGAGAGATTATGGAATCGAAGTGAGGGAGTCGCAATCCGGCGGGAAGAAACGCCAGCGCCGCGCCTTGGCTGTATTGCAGGAATTCGCGCCGGCTTAGTGCGGCGAAACGCCGTTTCTTCCCCGGCCAGATCAGAAAATTCCTCCGTTTTGCGGCGAGAAGCCCGAATCTAGCATCGGGCCACCCAGCGGTCAAGCTTCCGCCCTGGCCGGTTGGCACGATCTGGCGGGCATGCACTTCCCGAAAGTTTGATGGGTGAAATTTTGGCTGGGAGACCTGGACTCGAACCAGGATAGCCAGATCCAGAGTCTGGAGTCCTACCAATTGGACGATCTCCCAGCCGGGGGAGAAAATTGCAAGCGGGGCCGCAAGGCACGCCTTCGCACCACCACTGCAACCCTACTAGGGTAAAACGTCCTTCCACTCTGCGTCAACTGAAGTTGGGTCCTCGCACTGCCACAATAGCCCCGTTCGACGGAAACTGTTGCAGGAGCTTGGGCCCCCGTGATACTTTGCCCTTTCGTTTCGCATCAAAACGCCGGCATGCAGCATCAGAAGGGTGGCATGTCGCGTCGTTTTGGCCGGGACGTGCCCTAGCGGTTGGCGATTTCGTCAGACGCGCGGGCAATGGCAACCTACACTCAACACCAGCGGCCCGGGGTCGATCACATCTTTCCATTCCACGGCGGACATCCAGGGGGAATTTATGTTGCTCAAAAACACGCTCCGCGCTCTACTTTTTTCTTCGCGATTCCTGGCCCTGTGGCTCGCAGCGCTTACGGTCCCGGCACTGGCTTGCGCGCAGCAACCCTCCGGCGCGGGTGCTCCCGGCTCCTCCTCCACCAAACCGGACTCCCCGCAGCCGAAGCAGGAAGCCAGTCCGCAGTCGGGCGAATCCTCGAGGGGCTTCATTGGCTACGTCACCAGCCGGTCGATCGTCTTTCCTGATATCGCCACCAACCCGCGACCTCTCTCGCCGGGTGGAAAGTTCAAGATCTTCGTCAACCAGGCGATCTCACCCGCTTACGTGCTGGGCTCCGGCGTGAGCGCGGCGTTCAATCAGGCCAACAATTCTCCAAGCTCCACCGGGCAGGGCTGGGACGCCTACGGGACGCGCGTCGGCTACTCCATGGGCCGCGCGTCTTCCACATCATTCTTTGGCACCTTCGTCTTCGCTTCGATGCTTCGCCAGGATCCACGCTTCTTCCCGGAAAGCCACCCGCGCTTTTTCCGCGCCATCAAGTATTCCGCGGAACGCATCGTTGTCACCCGGAATGACAAGGGCAACGACGTGTTCAACTCTTCCGGGTTGTTGGGCCCGTTGGCCGCGGAGGCGCTCTCCAACGTCTATCTGCCGCGCTCCGAGCAGACTGGCGCGAGAACCATGGAACGCTACGGCAGCGATCTCGCCTGGCGATTCGCTGCAAATGTGTTCAAGGAGTATTGGCCAACCATCTTCCGCGATATGCATCTGCAGAAGGTTATGCCCAATCCCGCCAACGGCGGGCAGATGTGATTCGGTTGCCGCGATCTGATCGGGGAACAACTGGTTTTCTTCCCGCGCGGCCTCGGAAATTATTCTTTTTCCAGTTGCTTGCGAGCCGCTTTCAACTCCGCTAGTTTTTCTTCGCTTACCTTGGGATATTCCAGATTCATCTCCGATAGTGCGTCCACCACGGTGGCCGCCACCAGCAACCGGCTGAACCACTTGTTGTCCGCCGGCACCACCACCCACGGCGCATGCTCCGTGGCCGTGTTTCGAATCATTTTTTCATACGCCGACTGAAATTCGTCCCAGTGCTTGCGTTCTCGCACGTCCGCCGCGGAAAATTTCCAGTTCTTTGCCGGGTTGTCCAGCCGTTCCAAGAAACGCTGTTTCTGTTCCTTCTTGGAGACATTCAGAAAAAACTTGCGAATCGCGATCCCGTTCCGTGTCAGGTATTTCTCAAACCCATTGATATCCTCATACCGGTTCTTCCAGAAATGATTCCCGCGTAGATCCAGGGGCATCTTTTCCTTTTCCAGCATTTCCGAATGCACGCGCACCACCAGCACCTCTTCGTAATACGAGCGGTTGAAAATTCCTATTTTGCCACGCGCCGGCAAGCAGCGGTTCGTCCGCCACAGAAAATCGTGCGCCAGCTCTTCGCTCGAAGGTTCCTTGAATGAGAAGACGTCCACTCCCTGCGGATTCACTCCGGACATCACATGCTTGATCGTGCTGTCCTTTCCGGCCGCGTCCATTGCCTGAAAAATCAGCAGCAGCCCCCAATTGCCCTGCGCGTAAAGCTTGCTTTGCATTTCGCTGAGAAGCGCTACTCCCTCTTCTGTTATTCGCTTCGCTTCCGGCTTGTCCCCTGATTTGAGGCCGTGCGTGTCACCCGGGTCATGATCCTTTAAGCGAAATTTTTCTCCTGATTCGATCACATACTGCTTTATGAATTTGTGAACGCGCTCGGCCTTCATCTTTTCCATTGCCGCCTCTTCCCATGACCTCCGCCTGCACTGAGAAAAGGCGAATGGTCCTCTGTCGTTGCGAGCTACGTGTTAATTCATTTTTTTTTCGGCTCTTCGACTTCTCGCATCTTCCCGCCCTCGATCGCATACTCCACTCCGCCCCACATGACCCGGTTCGAACTAAATCCCGCCAGCCACACGGCGAAGTGGATTGCGTCCCGCACGGGCACCAACCACAACTTGCGCCGCAACACGCCATCGTTGACGCCCCACACGCCCACCACCCACGCCATCAGCAACCGCAGCACAAGGTACGCTGCCAGAAATGCCGCGCCCACCTGCGCCGATGGCGCCACGGCCGCCGCCAGCGCACTCCACGGCAATCCATGCGTTACCACCAATCCGACAAATGACGCCGGCCGCACCACGCGTACGGTTCGCGCCCAGCGCACCTGATGCTGCCAGAAACTCTTCAACGTCTGGGCCGGGTACATGGTCCATACCGCTTCCCGCGACAACAGCACCTTTCCGCCTTCCTTGTGTATGCGGTTTCCGATCTCGTAATCGTCGGCCAGCAAATCCGCCAGCGCTTCATAGCCGCCAATTTTTGCGAGCCACGTTTTGGTGGTGGCTACGGATGCGCCCAGCGCGAACGTCACATTCCCCGGCAAATTCGCCACCAGCGCCCCGGCAAAAAAATCGCTTGCCGCTCCCACCGCTTCCAATTCCGCCCAGAAATTCTTCTCCGCGACGCCGCGGTAAAAACAGCTCACCACTCCCACGCTCTTGTCCCGGAACTCCGCGACCACATTCTTGAGATAGTCCGGCGAAACGCGCACGTCGCCGTCGCTCTGCACGATAATTTCGTGTTTTGCCTCTCGCGCCAGCAGGATCAGGTTGTTCACCTTTTGGTTGGAGCCGATTTTTGGCGCACCCGAAAGAATGCGGATGGAGCGTTCCGGGAAGTCCTTAATAACTTGCTGGATCAGTGGAACCGCGGGATCCTGCATATCGTTCACGCAGAACAAAATCTCGTACTCGAGGTAAACTTGCGTGCAAAAACTCGCGTAATTAGCGTGGGAGTCAAAATCCACGCCATGAACCGGCTTCAACAAACTTACCGGCGGAGAAAACTCCGGCAATCTCCGCGCGCGGGCTCTGAGAAAAAAGCGCAATGCGGCAAAAATCGCGACCACGTAATATGCGAGCGGCGCAGCCGCCAGAACCAGCAAGCTCGTGCGCCAGATGGAGAGGTGGTTCATGATTCGAAATTTGACGAGCCGACCTTGCGTGAGCTCATGCGCGATCTACGACGAATTCCCTGCGTCCTTGCGCAACACCATCCGCTCTCCCTGCAACTCGAACCGACTGCTGCGCCACGCGATTTTCGTGCCGCCAAAACTCATGCACCACACGATAAATCCCAGCAAATCCCGCGTCGGGTAGAGCCAGATTTTCTTTAGCAACGGCCGGTCGCGCAACACCATCCAACCCACCGCATACGCCTCAACCAGGCGGTTCACGACGGCCCATGCCAGCAGCGCCGTTCCCAATGGCCAAGCTACCAATAGTCCCGCGGCAAGGAATCCGAGAATCCCAAACGGCATCGCAAAAATCAGGCCCATGCCCAGGTAACCCTTCGGGCGGCAGTATCGTTCGGTGACACGCCACCGCAACTGGTTCTGCAGCATTTTCCGAAAAGTGCTCTGGTTCACGATGTGATCGATTATGTGGCTCGAAAGTACCACCTGGTAGCCCGCCTTGTGAATAAGGTTCCCCAGAATAAAATCGTTCGCCGAATAATCGTAAAACTTCTCGTACCCGCCGATCTTCTCCAGTGCTTCCTTGCGCACCGCGATGGTGGGGCCCAGGCCGAACTTCATCCCCTCCAGCAGATTCGCAACCAGCGCACCCGCAGGTTCCTCCACGGACATCAGCATCGCCGTTTGATTCGACCAGAAATCCCCGACGTTTTTCCCGCGATACAGGCACGTGGTCATGGCGATGTCCGGTTTCAAGAGGGGCGCCGCCACTTCGCGCAGGTAATTCGGCGCAACCTCTACGTCGCTGTCCGACGCGACAAGCACGCCATACTTGGCTTCCTTCGAAAGGCAGTGCAGCGAGTAGGTCTGCGGATTCGGCCACGGAGGAAGGCCATGCACGATGATCCGGCTGGCTACGTGCGGATAACGGGCGCCCACTTCGCGTACAATTTCCAGCGCCGCGTCCTCGTCCGTATCCGCTCCAAACAAAATCTCGAACTTCGGATAATCCTGGCGGAAAAAACTTTCGATGTTTTCACGAAGTTGCGGCTCCAACCCGTGCACCGGCTTGATCATGGAGACGGCCGGCAAACTCGCATCCGCCACGGGGGGATACAGCAGTTTCTGCGATTCCTTCCGGAATTTTGCGACGGCCGCAAGCACCAGTCCCAGATACACTGTGGAACTCAGCGTCCCGATCGCCGCCACCGCCAGCAAAATGTATCCGACAAGCTCCAAAATTCGTCCTTTGCACGGGCACGGCTTGCCTCGCCCACTTGGATTCTCTGGCCTTACGCCTTCTGGCTCGCGTAAAGCAATTCCGCGTCGCGCAACAACGCGTTCATCGACTCCCGGAGGGCCTCGCGGGAATTCCTTTTGTTCTGCCAGCCCAGCCCACGGATCCGGTCCGTGTTCAGGCGAATCACGGCCACGTCGCCCTTCCACCCGCGACTCCCGCCTGCAAATTCAAACTTCACTTTGTTTCGATCCAACCCCACGCACTCAACCGCTAACTCGGCAATTTCTTTCACCGTGATGTAATCGCCCGTTGCCACATTGTAGGTCTGGAACTTCTGTGGCGTCTTTTCGTGCGCCGTCAGCACCGAGGCGATCACGTCTTCCACATAAATGTACGATTTGCTCTGCCCGCCATCTCCCAGCATCCGCAATCGCCTAGGCTCTGCCCGCAGCGAGCGCACGAAATCGAAACCCACGCCATGCGTCTGCCGCGGCCCCACGACATTTCCAAATCGAAAAACGCACGCGGTCATGTCAAACATGTGGCAGTACGAGCTGATCAGCACTTCGCCCGCCAGCTTGCTCGCGCCGTAGGTCGAAATCGGGACAAGCGGCCCGTAGTCCTCGCCCGCCTCCACCGTGCCGAGGTCGCCGTAAACCCCGCTGCCCGAGGCGTACAAAATGCGTTTCGCCGAAGTCAGCCGCATCGCTTCCAGCACCCGCTCCGTCAGGGACGTCCCCTCGCGAAAATCGATGTCCGGCTCGGTCGCCGCCCGCGCGATGTCCGGATTGGAGGCCAGATGAATCACCACCTCGCTGCCGTCCATGGCCCGCTTCAGCGTTTCGAGATCTTTCACATCACCTTTTGCAAATTTGAATTTCGAATTGCCCAGATGCTTTGCAAAATGCCACTCGCGCCCGGACGTCAAGTTGTCGTAAATCGTCACTGACTCGACGCCATCTTTCGCCAGCAGCACGTCCGTGAAATGCGAGCCGATGAAGCCCGCCCCGCCGACAATAAAAAACCGCCCCATCTTCATAGTCGTCTCCGTGGCCTCTGCGCTTTTGACTCTGTGTCCTCTGTGTTAAATTCCGGCTCGTTTGCCGCGCATTTTGGCAATCGTTACCCTTAAGAAGTATTCACCGAGAGCGTGGTCAAGCCTGCCTGTAGCAAGGAAATTTCCGTTCACATAGAAGATAAATTAATCATAGTCGACTCGCTCCCCAGCGTCGACCTCAAAACCCTCCGAATTTCTCCCGGTCATGCTCTAATAGAGAAAAGAATTTCTGGAGCATAGTGAATGACCGTTGTCCCTATTTCGCCGCAGTCCACCCGCGTCCTCATCACGGGCGGAAGCCGCGGGATCGGTCTCGAAGTCGCCCGCGACCTTGCCGCCTCCGGGCACCGCCTCTGGCTGGCCGCCACCACCGAAAAGGTGCGCGAGGCCGCCGCTCAGCTCGGCCCCGCGCACCGCGCGTCTTGTGTGGATATCGCCGACGGCGACGCCGTCGGTTCTCTTTTCGCTGAAATCCGGAGCGAGTGGCACGGCCTTGATGCCGTTGTACACTCCGCCGCCGAACTCGGCCAAGCCGGGAATTTCTGGCAGCTCGATCCTGAGAAATTCGCTCATACCCTTCGCGTCAACTCCGCGGGAGCCTTCTTCATCGCAAAGGAGTTCGTACAGCTCTGGACCACGACCGCTCGAGAAGCTACGCCCAAGCGCGGCAAAATCGTCCTTTTTGCGGGCGGCGGCGCTGGTTACGGGTACCCGCAATTTCTTCCTTATGGGACGTCGAAAGCCGCCGCGGTGCGCATGTGCGAAACCATGTCCATGGAACTCGACGCCGCCCACATTCCCATCGACGTCAACATCATCGCTCCTGGCGCCAACGAGACTTCCATGCTTGCGGCCGTGCGCGCCGCCGGCGGAGAAGTTCGTACTGTTGTTCCTTTCTCCAAGCCCATCGCGCTTTGCCGCTGGCTCCTCTCTTCCAGTTCCGACGGCGTCTCCGGCCGTTTTCTCCACGTCAACGATCCGTATCCCACGCTTGCGCCGAATTCTCTCCGCGCGGAAGCTCTTAAACTGAGGCGCATCGACCTATGAAACTTCTTGTCGTTGGCTCTGGCCTGATTGGAGCGCAGCGCATTCAAGCGCTGACCAAACTCGCGGTCGTTTCGGAAATCACTGTCTTTGATCCCAAAGTTTCCGAAGGCGCGAAGCTATCCGCAAAGGCCACGGCAGGCGGCGAAGGCGTCGCGTTCTCGAAAAAGTACGATGCCGCTGTCGTCGCCACGCCCCACGACACCGCCGTCGAACTCCTTCCAAGAATCTTTCCGCTCGCACCCAACGTCCTGGTGGAAAAACCACTCGGTCGCACTGGCGCCGAAACCGAAGCGCTGATCGCCGCCGCGACAAAATCCGAGAGCCGCGTATTCGTCGGGCTGAACTATCGCTTTCTGAAAAATGTCCAGCATCTGCGCAAACTGCTCTCGTCCGGCGAATACGGGAAAGTCCTGGGCGTTGATGCCGTGCTCTCCCATGGGGCGCAACCCGGTCACGAAAAAAGCTGGAAGACCGACCCGGTCCGGTGCGGCGGCGGGGTGTGCATCGATCCCGGCATTCACCTTTTCGATCTTTTCCTTTGGCTGTTCGGAGGAGCCGAACTTGCTGCCGGCCATCTCAGCCGGCAGTTCTGGGCGATTCAGGTTGAAGATCACGCCAACCTCGTCCTCACGCTTCCTGGCGGCGCTCCCGCCAGCGTCAATCTCTCGCTCTCCAGTTGGCAATCGCGCATGGAAATCACCGTCGAAACCGAAAAGGCGCAGTTTCTCCTGCGAGGCCGCGGCAAATTCTATGGCGCGCAACGCCTGACCGTGGTGACCAAATGGCCCTGGCTGCAGCCCGACCCGCCGCGCGAAACACTTTTCGACTATGGAATGGAAGACGCCTCCTTGCAGTTGGAGACAGAGGAATTTATTGCCGCCTGCACTGGTGGGAACGCCAATCTGACCATCGCTACTGCCGCCGACGCTCTGCAATCCATGCGCATCGTCGACGCCTGTTATTCCAAACTACAGCAAAACTTCAGGTAGCCCCGGCTTCCTGCTGGCCTGCACTCGCGCCGCCAGGATGGCGGCGCTACAAATCCAGCTGCAATCCCTTACCGGCTCTTGGCCTTGCCCGCAGCAGCAGCCACGTCCAGCGTATAGCCGGCCTTTGCGGCGTCGTTGTGGAACATTTGCACGGTATCCAGCGAATAATTGCCCAGATCTTTTCCCACCAGCTTCAGCTTTGCCAGGATGTCGTTCGTCACGGTGATGATGTGGCAGCCGATTTCATCGGCCTGAAAAATATTCAGCAGTTCTCGCGGGCTGGCCCAGATCAATTCCGTCTTCGGATTCCCCTGCAAAATCTCCACCGCCTCGCGCATCATCGGAACGGGATCGCGCCCGGTGTCCGCCACGCGCCCGGCAAACACGGACACGTTCGAAGGCGCCCCTCCGTGCAACGCATTGCCCACCTCGCGCACTTGCTCCAGCGTCATCATCGCCGTCACGTTGATCTGAATGCCTTCGTGGCTCAGCCGCCGGATCAGCGCGTACATCGGCTCGCGCTTGGTATTCGTCACCGGGATTTTCACGTACACATTCTTCGCCCAGCCCGCGATGTGTCTGGCCTGCGCCTCCATCGTAGCTTCGTCGTCCGCGAATACCTCGAAGGATACCGGTTGCGTCTTGATGTGCTGCAACACCTCCGCGGCGAATTCCGCGTAATCCGCCACGCCGGCCTTGCGCATAAGGGTCGGGTTGGTCGTGAACCCCTTGATGTAGGGCAACCGGCTCAGCTCCAGAATTCCCGCGAGGTCGGCGCCGTCGCCAAAAATCTTCACTTTAAGATCGGAAACCGCCTTCATTGCGCAACTCCCTTTCGGCAAGCTTGTAAAATCCAGTCAGCCGCTTGTTTCAATGTATGTACCCGCGCATCCGCCGGCCGCGCAGGCTGTTGCTCCTCATACCCGCCATCGATAAAAACCGTACGGCATCCCGCGTTTTGTCCGGCTTCAACGTCCCGCCAGCGGTCGCCGACCATGAAACTTTCCGCCAGGTCCACGTTGTACTTTCGTGCGCCTTCCAGAATCATCCCGGGCTTTGGCTTCCGGCAATCGCAATGATCCTTGTCCTGGTGGTAACAAACGAAAAGTTCATCCACCGGCAGCGCCGCTGCCAGTTTCTTGTTGATCTCCTCCACGGCCGCACGCGTCGTAATTCCTTTCGCCACGTCCGGTTGGTTCGTTACCACCAGCAGCAGAAATCCCTCCGCTTTCAATTCCCGCAGAGCCGCATCCGCATCCGGCGCCAAGACTAACTCCGCCGCGTTCGCCGGGGGATAGGGTTTTCCATTTCTCACCACGGCCAGGTTCAAAACGCCGTCTCGATCCAGAAATACGGCCTTGCGCTTCACCGCGTCCCTGCCGTGGATTCCCACTTGGTCTGTTCCACTTTTACCGCGGGGTGCGAAACGAGCATGTGCCACACCACCGCCTGAAACGCTTCCGAGTGAGGCGTCACGTGGACCGGATTCACCACCGGTATCAACACGCACGCGTCGGCCACTTTCGCCGTGTACCCGCCGTCTCTCCCCACCACGCCGATAATTTTCGCGCCGACGGATTTCGCCAGCTTCAACGCCGCCACCAGGTTTGGGCTGACGTTGCGCTCCACGTCCCCACCGCCGACGGAGAACACCAGCACTGCGTCGCGCGCGGCCAATTTGCTGGTCTTCAGCCAGCCTTCAAAAACCGTGGCCCAGCCCTCGTCATTGGTGCGCGCCGTGAGTTCCGACACGTTATCCGTCGGCGCGTACGCTTCAATGCCGGCGATCTTGCGGAAATCGTTCACGGCGTGCGACGCATTGGCCGCACTTCCGCCTACACCCAGGATAAACAGCCTGCCGCCCGTCGCGCGCAGCTCGCCGATCATCTTCGCGGCCTTCTCCAGGCTCGCGCGATCCAGACGAGCTACAATCTGGGCGGCCTCCGCCAAAAACTGTTCCGCAAACATTGCTTCCGCGCTCATGCCTTCCCCACTCCCTGTGATGCGATGAACCGCGCCGTCTCTTCGAGTCCCGCGGGCGATCCGATCTCGTAGAATCTCTGCTTCATTTCCATTCCCGCAAGCTCTCCATCCGCCAGAATTTCTGCGTACAATTCCGCCAGGTCAAAAGCCTTGTCCGCCGGCACGCGTTCAAACGCTTTTGCCGTGAATGCTCCCAATCCATAATCGATGAACCTCATCCGCGGCGTCCGCTCCTTCTTGTTGTACGCCAATATGACGCCATCCGCGAACTCCACGTTGCTAATATCCCACTGCCCCTCGTTGCGAAACACGGTCATCAGAGCCTGTTTCCCCGACGCCTCAAATTCGCGCGCCACGCTCGCATAGTCGGACAACAGATACGAATCGCCGTACAACGTCAAAAACGCTTTTCCCAGCGACGGTAGCGCCCGCTTCAACGCGCCCGCCGTACCGAGCAACGCCGGCCCGTCGAAGGAGTAGTGCACGTCCAATCCGAATGCGTGGCCATTCTTCACCACGTCGCGGACCATTTCGCCCAGGAACCCGACGCACAATACCACCCGTGAAACGCCATTCGCTTTCAGCAGCCGCAACTGGTGCGCGATAAACGGCTCTCCGTTCACCTCCAGCAGCGATTTCGGGATCTTCTCCGTCGCCGGCCGAAGCCGCGTCGCCAATCCCCCCGCAAGTATCGCCACCGGCAGCATTGCTTCTTCTCTTCCTTTGCGTACTCTGCGTTAAATTCTTCTCTCTTACGAATGAGCCACAATCGTAGTTCCGCCGAAATCAAATTGCAGCCGCACTTCCCGCAATCCCGCGCCGCGCATCGCTTCCCGCACCCGCGTCTTCTGCTCCGTGTAGAGCAGCAGGAATCCTCCGCCACCCGCGCCCACGATCTTTCCGCTGAGCGCCCCATTCTTGCGCGCCAACTCATACAGCTGATCGATCGGCCCGCTGCTCATCCCCGGCGAGCGTTTCTTCTTATGTTCCCAGTGCGTAGCCATCAAGTCCGAAAACTTTCGCAAGTCGCCCTTCACCAGGGCGTCGCGGCTCTCCAGCCCAAGCTGTTTCGTGAAGTGCAGATTGGCCAGCATTTCCGCGGCGTTTTCCTTGCTCTTCGAATCCTGGTCGCGCAAAATCTCGGAAGCCGATCGTGCCGTCCCGGTAAAAAACAGAAGCAGATTATCTTCCAGGTTCGCCAGCGCCTCCGACGGAAGGGTCAGCGGGTCCACTTTCACGTTTCCATCCGGCTGAAACTCAAAACTGGTGATCCCGCCGAACGACGCGATGTATTGATCCTGCTTGCCAACCGGTTCCTTCAGAATATCGATTTCGATCCGGCAGGCCTGCTCCGCAAGTTCCTGCGGAGATACGAACCGCCTCCTGAGCGTGTGCAGCGCGCTCAGCAGCGCTGTGGTAAAACTTCCCGACGATCCCAGGCCCGTGCCGGCCGGTATGTCCGACAAGCTGACGATTTCCAGGTACGGCCCGGTCACTCCGGTCAGCTTCATGGCCTCGCGGATAATCGGGTGCTGGATTTCCTCGACGCTCTCCACATCTTCCAATTTCGAATATTTCAGATGAATGCGCGGCCAGAATCCCTCGCTGATGGTGATGTAGACGTATCGCGTGATCGCCGCCGACACCACAAATCCCGTATGTTTCGCATAATACGACGGCAGATCCGTGCCGCCTCCGCCCAGCGAAATACGCATCGGGCTGCGCACAATAATCACACTCAGGCTCCCTTGTCCCTCTTCAAATGTTTATCCAACTGCTTTACTACGGATTGCCGTTCCCCAAGCCCCTGCAGGAATGACCAAATTTCTCCAGGCGTTCCGCCGCGCTACCGTTGCTGCCAGTCGAAGTTCTGAACTATACAATATCACGGCTTGTCCAACTCTTTCCTGTACCTCCAATCGTCTGTGTGTCGTCTCTGTGGATTTTCCACCCGCGACACGATGCACGTTGTGTCCTTCTGCCGGCGTCCTTTCTTCTAAAATCAGTGTCTTCGGCAGCCTCAGCGGAACGTGCATGGTAAACTAATCTTTTGCATTCACCGGCGTTTTCGCGCCTGTAATCCCTGTCTGAGGATTTCAATCGGAATGTTTCGTTCTGTCGGACAACGCACCTGGCCCTCGCTTGTCATCCTGCTTCTCCTGTGGCTGGCCGTTTACGGCCCCGGCCTTTTCACGCCGCCCCTGCAGGACGACGTCGACGCCTCTCACGCGGACGCCGGCCGCGAAATTCTTGTCCGCCATGACTGGGTCACGCTTCACGAAAACAACATCCGCTACCTTGAAAAGGCGCCGCTGCCCTATTGGGGCACCGCTATCGCCATCAAGTTCTTCGGCGTCCACACCTGGAGCGCGCGGCTTTCTCTCCAGCTCAGCGTCCTAGCCCTGGCCTTCCTGCTTTACTTCTTCGGCCGGCGTTTCTTGACGCCGCAATCCGGTTTTTGGGCCGCCGTAGTTTTCCTGGCCTCCTGCGGCCCCTATCTCTTCACGCGCATCCTGATTCCGGATGTCACGGTCGGGCTCTGGATCGGC
>DATMMG010000022.1:0-5521 GCA_035569815.1 Candidatus Methylomirabilota bacterium | reverse complement strand
GGAGAGATTAACGGGACCAAGCTGGCGGGAGCGTACGAGTTCGACAATGAGGGGACGCCGGCGGAGCGGGTGGTGGTGATTCAGGAGGGCGTGCTGAAGAATTTCCTGATGTCCCGGATGCCGATCAAGGGATTCGACAAGTCGAACGGGCACGGGCGGAATCAACCCGGATTGATGCCGACGGGACGCCAAGGGAATTTGATCGTAACCTCGAGCCAGGCGGTGCCGGAGAAACAGTTGCGGCAGATGCTGATTGATGAGGCGAAGAAGCAGGGGAAGCCGTACGGATTATATTTCGACGACATTCAGGGTGGATTCACGCTGACGACGCGGTCGTTGCCGCAGGCGTTTCAGGTCCTGCCAGTGATCGTTTATAAGGTGTACGCCGACGGGCGGCCGGATGAACTGGTGCGCGGGGTGGATATTGTGGGGACGCCGCTGGCGGCGCTGACGCGGATTATTACGACGGGTGACACGCAGCACGTTTTCAACGGAGTTTGCGGGGCGGAGAGCGGAAGCGTGCCGGTGTCGGCGGTGGCTCCGGCGATGCTCTTCAGCGAGATGGAAGTGCAAAAGCGGGCGCATGGAAGAGAGCGGCCACCGATTTTGCCGGCGCCGGGAGCGGATAGCGGCAAGGATGATTCGACGGGGGTGAAGCCGTGAGCGGCATCAAGGGATTGAAGAGCGCGGTGAGTTTGCTTGCGGCGGTGACGTTGGCGTGGACGGCGAGCGTACGGCCGAACCCGGCGGCAGCGGCGGAAAGTTTTGCGGGAGATGCGGCTACGGCGAAGGCGCACGAGGTGGCAAAGGGCGACGTGCTGCTGGAGGCGCTGCTGACGGAACTGGACCGTTCGCGGGACCGCTTGAAGATGGACCAGGTGAAGTCGCCGTACTACATCGAATACCGCGTGGAAGATGTGGACAACTACGACACCGAAGCGGCGTTTGGCGCCGTGCTGAGCTCACAGCGGCAGCGGCTGCGCGTTTTGCGCGTGGTGGTGCGGATTGGCGAGTACAAGCAGGACAGCTTTTACAACCAGGGGATGGGCGGGGCGACAATATTGCCGCTCGACGACGATCCGATTGCGCTGCGGCGGCAGATCTGGCTGATGACCGACGAGGCCTACAAGTCGGCGGCGGACGCGTACGCAGAGAAGCTCTCGGCGCTGAAACAGTTCAGCGCGGACCCGAATCCGATTGACGATTTTGCGAAAGCGCCGGTGGTGTCGAAGGTGGAGCCGGTGGCGACGCTAAAGCTGGAAGAAAAGGGGTGGAGAGAGACGCTGCAGGAGATGACCAACCTGTTCCGGAAATATCCGGAGGTGCAGTCGGTTTCGGCGTCGGCGCGATTCAGCGCGGTGAATCAATATTTCGTGAATTCGGAAGGCACGATTGTGCGCAATGGCCGTGTGAATTCGACCGTGACGCTAAATGCAGCGACGCAAGCGACGGATGGGATGCGATTGCAGCGGAATCCGTATTGGTCGGAGGCGCGGCCGGAGGATTTGCCGAAGCGGGAGCAGTTGGTGAAAGAGACGTCGCAGGCGCTGGAAACGCTGAAGGCGCTGCGGTTGGCTCCGATTGTGGATGAGTCTTATCGCGGGCCGGTGCTGTTTGCGCCGGATGCGGCGGACGACATCATGGCGGGACTGGTGGGCGGAAATATTTTGGGACGCAAGCCGCAACTGGGTCGGCCGAACCGGACGGTGGGCGCGTTTGCGACGAGCTACAAGACGCGGATCCTGCCGAAATTCTTGAGCGTGGTAGACGATCCGACAATTAAGGAGTTCGACGGTAAAAAACTGCTGGGAAGCTATGACGTGGACAGCGAAGGCGTGCCGGCGCAGGCGGTGACGGTGGTGGACGATGGAACGCTGCAAAATTATTTGGTCGGGCGGCAGCCGATCCGGGACTTCCCTTCCTCGAACGGACACGGGCGGGCTTCGCCGGGAACGGCGGCATTTCCGACGATCGGAACGCTGATCTTCAAGAGTTCGGAGCCGGAGACGGCGGCGGAGCTGAAGAAAAAGTTGACGGCGATGGCCGGCGAACAGAGCAAACAGTTTGGATACCGCGTGGATACCCTGGGGCCGGGGAACGCGCCGCGGCTGCTGTACCGCGTGTTTGCATCGGACGGGCACGAAGAGCTGGTGCGCGGTGCGGTGTTCAACGAACTGGATGTGCGGGCATTGCGAAACGATCTGATCGCGCTGGGGAACGATCCCCTGGTGAGCAATCGGGTGGGCGGCGTGCCGCAGACGATTATTGCGCCGTCGCTGCTATTTGACGAATTGGAAGTGAAGAGGGCCGATACAAGCAAGGAGAAGTTGCCGGAGTATCCGGCGCCGGAGTTGAAGAAGTGAAGTTAAGGAAGTAAAGGAAGTAAAGGAAGTAAAGGAACGGATGGTTGGTGGCTGGGTGGAGTTTGTGAGTGGCGGTTGGTTTGGGTAGAAGGATTTTACGTCGCAAAAGCGGGAGCTTCGCTCCCGCACTCAAAAGGTAGACGATGACGATCCGGGAACGATTGGAATGGCTGAGCCGGATGGTGTTTCTGGTGTTTATTCTGGCGTCGGCGGCGTTTTTGAGCGCAATTACGGCGATGCGCGTCGCGATTCATGGACGCGAAGTTTCCATGCCCAACCTGGTGGGAAAGAACGTGGCGGAGGCGAGCCAATCGCTGCGGTCGAAGGGATTGGTTCTGCGAGTCGCGGACCGGTTGTACAGCGAGTTGCCGATTAACCAGGTGGTACGGCAGACGCCGCCGCCCGGGATGCTGATGAAAGTGTCGCAGCAGGCGCACGTGGTGCTGAGCCTGGGGCAGAAACAACTGGAAATTCCCTCGCTGGAGGGACACACCCTGCGAGCTTCGCGGATTGAGTTGCTGCGAGAAGGATTGCAGGTGGGAGAGGTTTCGACCCTGTCCATGGGGAACGACGCGCCGGACACGGTGCTGCTGCAAAATCCGAAACAAGGAAGAAACGCGGCGACGCCAAGAGTGGACGTGCTGGTGGCGGGGATGCCGCGGGAAGAAAGCTACGTGATGCCCTATCTGATCGGATTGAGCGAGGCAGAGGCGCAGAAGCGGCTGGACCTGGCGAAACTTCACCGGAAGCTGAATTATTTGTCGGCACCGCAATGGCCGCGCACCACGGTTATCGACCAGGCGCCACTGGCGGGAACGCGGATCGGGGTGAGCTCGGAAGTGGAATTGACGGTGGCGAATTAGAGGCAGCTGACAGTCGACAGCTTGAAGATGTGCGGGCTCCCGAGGGATTTGCCGGGGGCTATTTTTTTTGGGGAGATTGAATCTGCGAGACAGATACAGGAGAAGGCTTGCAGGCTTGGATTCTTATTGGTGGATTTGTGGAACATTCGGCGGGGTGGGTTCGTCGTTGTAGAAGAGTGTGATGGGGGTGTGTATGCGCGTGGTTCGCGGATTGATGTTGCTGGTGGCGGCGGGGGTGGTTGCGGTCGATTGCCGAGGGCAGCAGCCGATCAAGGTTGACGTAAATCTGGTGAATGTGGCGTTTACGGCGCGGGATGGGCAGGGGAAGCTGGTGGAGAGCTTGAAGCGGGAGGATGTGGAACTGCTGGAGGACGCGGTGCCGCAGAAGATCGAGTTTTTTGCGCGGAGCACGGACCTGCCGCTGACGCTGGCGCTGATCGTGGATGTGAGCGGGAGCCAGGATGAGTTTGGAAAGAAACATAAGAAAGATCTGGAAGTCTTTTTGAAGGAGATTTTAAGGCCGCAGGACCGGGTGCTGCTCATTTGTTTTGGGAATCACCTGCGGCTGGTGAGCGACTACACGAATTCGGCCGACCAGATTCTGGGGAACTACAAGGAGTTCGATAAAGGAAAGAAACATTTCGGCGAAATCGGGCCGGCGGAAGATCGCGACCTGGGGACGGCGTTTTACGATTCGATTTATTACAGCGTGACGGAAAAGCTGGCGGCGAGCGGTGGACGGAAAGCGATTCTGATGTTCAGCGACGGGGAAGACAATTCGAGTTCGCACAATATGATGACGGTGATCGAAACGGCGCAGGCGGAAAATGTGCCGGTGTATGCGATCCGCTACACGGAAAGGAAGCACGGGAATCTGACGGCGCGGAACAAGTATGGCACCAGCGTGATGGATCGGGTGGCGAAGGAAACGGGCGGAATGCATATTGACGCGGAGGAGACGGTCCCGCACACGTATTTCCGCCAGATTGCGGAGGAGTTGCGGACGTCATATGAGGTCGCGTATTACCCGTCGAACCGGGCGAAGGACGAGACGTTCCGAAAGATAGTCGTCAAGCCGAAACAAGATGGCATGCGGATACGCGCCAAGACCGGGTATTTTTCAAAGTGAGCCGCCGCGGCAGCAATTTTTCGGGGACGCGGCGGCACTTGGCCGTTACTGTGCGGATTGCTTCTTGTGCAGGTCCGTGCAGACCGAAACGGCAGTGTTTGGGTCAACGGCGCTATCGCCGCCCTCGATGTGGCGGATGATGCCGTCTTTGTCGATGACGATGTTGGCGCGCAAGGCCCACTGATAGGTGTCACCCTTTTGTTCGTAGGTTTTCAGGATGCCGTACGTGGTGAGCATTTTCTTGTTCATGTCGCTGAGCAGGGGAAACTTGATGCCAATCTGCTTGGCGAAAGCGGCGTTTGCCGCGGGGCTGTCCATACTTACGCCAAAAACCTCCGTGTCGTTCGCATCAATCTTGCCCGAATCGAGTCCAGACTGGACCGCCTGGAGTTGCTTGGTTCAACCACCGGTGAACGCCAGGACGTAAACGGCCAGGAATACATTTTTCTTGCCGTGAAAATCACTCAACTTGACTGTTTTCCATCCGTCGCTGAGCAGCGTGAAATCCGGCGCTGTATCGCCGACTTTCAGGGAAAGTTTGGCGACTTCGTCTTTTTTCTGGGGACCGGCGGAGAGTGGAACGACCGCGGACACAGAAGTGAGCAATAAGGCGGAAGCGAGAAGGCGTTTCATGAGCACTCCTTGATAAATTCTGCGCGTAAGTGATGATAACCGACGGACGTTAATGGGGAGTAGTAGAAAGTTGAATGAGGAGCGAGGGGAATTTAACACAGAGTGCACGGAGGAAGAGCGGCCCGCAGCAGACGGCAGGCCCTACAAAGGCTGATTAGCGGAGATAGCCCCAGTTGTGCAGCTTGTCGGAGTCTTCACCCCAGCGGTCGCCGATATCGGTGCGGTAGTACATGTTGGGAATTAAAATGTTTTTGATGCGGGAGTACGCCTGGGCCTGGGCTTGCTTCATGGTTTGGCCAAGGCCGACGACGATCAGGACGACGCCGGACGTGCCGGCGACGAGCCACTGCTGGTTGACGATTTTTACGTCCTCGATGTGGATGCCTTCGGTGGTGGGGCGCTTGAAGACGATGGCGGCATTTTTGGAGAAGGATTCGAAGGTGGCTTCGTCGTCAAAGGGGAACGGCGGAACGACGATGCGGATGCCGACCTGAAAGCCGCTGCGGGTGCGCCATTTGGGATCTAGGCCGCCC
>DATMMG010000021.1:0-9431 GCA_035569815.1 Candidatus Methylomirabilota bacterium | reverse complement strand
CGAAGATCTCCCCGTCAGGACCGTGTGGCGGGGAATGTAGCATCAGGCGCGGGCTTTGTCGATGAGTTCGTCCCAGAGGCCCTTGGATTTGAGGATCAGTTCTATGGCTTCGCGGATGGCGCCCCTGCCGGCGTGGGCTTTCGTGGTGTAGTGCGCGATGTGTTTTACGTCGACGACAGCGTCGCCGACGGCCACGGCGAGGCCTACGCGCTTGAGGATGGGAATGTCGGGGAGGTCGTCGCCGACGTAGGCGACTTCGGCGTCTTTCAGTCCGGCCTTGGCGAGAATTTCTTCGTAGGCGGGCATTTTTAGCGGGATTCTCATGTAGATGAAGTCCATCTTCATTTCGTGGGCGCGGCGGAGGAGGGCGGGGCTTTCGCGGCCGGTGATGCAGCCGGTGCGGATGCCTGCGGTGTGGGCGAGGGTTAGGCCCTGGCCGTCGTGGGCGTCGAAGTGCTTTATTTCCAGGGCACTGCCGTCTGGTTGGGAGAGCAGGATGACGCCGCCGTCGGTCATGGTGCCGTCGACGTCCATAAGGAGGAGCTTGATTTGAGCGGCGCGTTTTTTTAGGGCGGGGGAGATTTTGGGGGTTGGGGACAAGAGGGCCTCCGTTTGAGAGATGAGCCGACAAGTTTAGCAAGAAATGAAAGGGATAACAGCGAACAGCGATCAGATAAGAGGAAGCAAGAGAGGATTCACTACAGAGAGCACGGAGGTCACGGAGAGTGCCAGGAGGATGGTTGTTTTGCGGAGGGATATGGGACGGGCTATAAAAAGAGCTTGACCCTGACGTTGCGTCAGAGTTGAAGATGCGAGTGGAGGCGGCTGTGGAGACAGGAACCAAAGAAGTTTACCGCGCGAAAGAGTTTGCGACGCTGGCGGGCGTGACCGTGCGGGCGCTGCATCATTACGACCGGCTGGGGCTGTTGCGGCCGAAGCAGCGTTCCCGGGCGGGGTATCGCCTGTACAGCATGCGCGACTTCGCGCGACTGGAACAGATCGTGGTTCTGAAGTTTCTCGGCATTCCGCTGAAACAGATCCGGCGGTTGCTGGAGTCCGAATCGAATCTCGGTGAGACGCTGCAACGTCAACAGGAAGTCTTGTCGGAAAAGCGGCGCCAACTGGAGAAAGCGATTCGGGCCATCGGCAACGCGCAGCGGGCTCTTCAATCGCGGCACGAGCCGGATTGGAAACTGTTTCAACTTATCGTGCAGGAGATTGAAATGCAAAACAAAGTGGAATGGAAAGGGAAGTATTTCAGCCCGGAGGCCAAGGCCAAGGTGGCGGAGCGGCAGAAGCTGTGGTCGCCGGAATTTCAGGAAAAAACCAACAAGGAGTGGACCGAACTTTACGCGGACGTGGAAAGATGCCTCGGTGAGGATCCGGCGGGGCCGAAGGCACAGGCTCTGGCGCAGAGATGGAGGAAGCTTGTGGAACAATTCACCGGCGGCGACCCGGAGATCCAGAAGGGGCTGAACGCGATGTGGGCCGACTCGGCGAACTGGCCGGAGGACGCGCAGGCGAGGAAGTTTGTGAAGCCGGAAGTCCACGAGTACATGGTGAAGGTGTTGCGCGCCGGGAAGTAGAGGTCGATCCGGGGAACCGGACGCCATGAAAATTGCCTCTGCGAAAGCGCGTCGCGGGGGCAATTTTCATTTGGCTAGATGAGTTCGAGGGTCCAGAGGTCGTGGAGGTGGACTACGCCAACGACTTTTTGGGAGGCGTCGACGACGACTATGGAGGTGATTTTCTTTTTCTCCATGAGGTTTAGGGCTTCGCTGGCGAGGAGTTTGGGGTTGATGGTTTGAGGGTTGCGGACCATGCAATCGCCGGCGGTCATCGAGAGGGTGTCGCCGCCGTGCTTTTCCATCAGGCGGCGGAGGTCGCCGTCGGTGAGGATGCCGGCGAGTTTGCCGTCGGTAGTGGTGACGGTGGTCATGCCGAGTTTTTTGGCGGACATTTCGTGAAAGGTGGCGGGCATGGGAGTTTCGGGAGAGACGCGCGGGAGGGCATCGCCGGAGTGCATGAGGTGTTCGACGCGGAGGAGTTTCTTGCCGAGGCGGCCGGCGGGATGAAGGGCGGCGAAATCGTCGTGCTGGAAGCCGCGACGGTCGAGGAGAGAAACGGCGAGGGCGTCGCCGACGGCCATGGCTACGGTGGTGCTGGCGGTGGGGGCGAGGTTGAGCGAGCAGGCTTCTTCTTTGACACTGACGTCGAGGACGACTTCGCTGGCTTCGGCGAGAGTGGATTTGGGATTGCCGGTGAGCGTCACGATGGGAATTTCAAGACGCTTGAGGGATTCGAGGAGGTTGAGGATTTCCTGGGTTTCGCCGCCGTAGGTGATGGCGAGGAGAGTGTCGCCGCGGGCTAGCATGCCGAGATCGCCGTGGAGGGCTTCGGCGGGATGAAGGAAGAAGGAAGGCGTGCCGGTGCTGGAAAAGGTGGCGGAAATTTTGCGACCGACGAGGCCGGACTTGCCCATGCCGGTGACGACGACGCGGCCTTTGCAGGCGAAGAGAATATCCACGGCGCTGGCGAAGGAACTGTCGAGGCGGGCGAGCACGTCCTGGATGGCTTGCGCTTCGATGCGGAGAACGCGGCGGGCCGTGTCGAGGCTCATGCGTCGCTCCAGCGGCGAACGAGGGTGGAGAGTTCTCTAAGGCGCGCTAGGAGTTGCGGAAGCTGTGCGAGCGGAAGGGCGTTGGGGCCGTCGGAGAGAGCGGCGGCGGGATTGTCGTGGGTTTCGAGGAAGATGCCGTCGACACCGGTGGCGACGCCTGCGCGGGCGAGAGGTTCGATGAATTCGGGCTGGCCGCCGCTGGCGTGGCCCTGGCCGCCGGGGAGCTGGACGGAGTGGGTGACGTCATAGACGACGGGATAGCCGAATTTTGCGAGGACGGGGAAGGTGCGCATGTCCACGACGAGATTGTTGTAGCCGAAGCTGGCGCCACGTTCGGTGAGGATGATTTTCTGGTTGCCGGCGGCGGCAATTTTTTCGGCGACGTTGCCCATGTCCCAGGGCGAGAGGAACTGGGCTTTTTTTACGTTGACGATGCGGCCGGTTTTGGCGGCGGCGACGAGGAGATCGGTCTGGCGGGAGAGGAAGGCGGGGATTTGGAGGATGTCGACGACTTCGGCGGCTGGGGCGGCCTGGGAGGCGTCGTGAATGTCGGTGAGGATGGGGAGATGGAGATCGGATTTTATTTTGGAGAGGATGCGGAGGCCTTGGGCGAGGCCCGGGCCGCGAAAGGCTTTGACGGAGGAGCGATTGGCTTTGTCGTAGGAGGCTTTGAAGATGTAGGGGACGCCGGCGTCGGAGGCGATTTTCGCGACGCGCTCGGCCATGGAGCGGGCGTGGGGTTCGGATTCGATGACGCAGGGGCCGGCGATGAGGAAGAGGGGATTGTTGCCGCCGAGGCGGAGAGAGCCGAGAGAGATTTCGTGGTTGGTGGTCATTCAGGAAATGAAGATATCACAGGCGGAGCTCGGGTGTTGAAGAGGCGGAACGGGAAAGAGATTTAGCACAGAGGGCGCGGAGGAAGAGCACGGAGGAAGAGCACGGAGGGCACAGAGAAGAGAAGAGCGGCCCGCATCAGAAGGCGGGCCCTACGAGGGCATCGAGGCCACCCTTCCTTCGTCAGGGCAAGTACTGAGGGTGGCCGCTACGCGGTGGCGTGGGGGGTGGCGCGGACTGCGGGCGCCGGGGGTTGGGCTTCGGCGGAGACGGCGCCGGAAGCGGGGCGCGACTTTTGGAGTTTGTGTTCGAGCGCGGCGCCGATGAAGGCGGCGAAGAGCGGGTGTGGCTCGAGGGGCTTGGATTTGAATTCGGGGTGGAACTGGCAGCCGAGGAACCAGGGGTGGTTCGGGGCTTCTATGATTTCGACGTAGTTGTCGTCAGGAGTGCGGCCTGTGATATGGAGGCCGGCGGCGACGAGCGTTTTTTCGTATTCGCGATTGAATTCGTAGCGGTGTCGGTGGCGTTCGCTGATTTCGGTTTTACCGTAGGCTTTGAAGGCGAGGGAGCCGGGTTCGAGTTTGCAGGGCCAGGCGCCAAGGCGCATGGTGCCGCCCATTTCGTCCACGCCGAGAAGTTCGCGCAATTTGTAAATGACGCGGTGCGGGGTTTGCGGATCAAATTCTGTGCTGTCGGCCTGCTTGAGATTGGCCGCATCGCGGGCGTACTCGATGGTGGCGCACTGCATGCCGAGGCAGATGCCGAAGAACGGAATTTTGTGATCGCGGGCGTATTGGATGGTGTAAACCATGCCTTGAATGCCGCGCTTGCCGAAACCGCCGGGAACCAGGATGCCGTCGTAGCCCTTGAGGCGCTTTTCGGCGGTTTCGAGGGAATCGATCTCTTCGGATTCGATCCAGTCGATTACGGTTTTGTGATGATGGGCGAGGCCGCCGTGCAGCAAGGCTTCGCGCAAACTTTTGTAAGCGTCCTCGAGCTGGACATATTTGCCAACGATGCCGATGCGCACTTCGCCTTTCGGATGGTGCAAGCCCTGCAGCATGTCGAGCCAGGGCTGCATGTTTGCGGGGCATTCTTCGAGGCGGAGAAGGCGAATGATTTGTGCGTCGAGACCTTCCTTGCTGAGCTCGACGGGGACTTCGTAAATGGTCTTTACGTCTTCCATGGAAATGACGCAGGAATCGGCGACGTTGCAGAAGAGCGCGATTTTTTTCTTGAGATCCTCGGAGATATGGCGATCGCTGCGGCAGAGGAGGACGTCGGGCTGAATACCGATGCCGAGCATTTCTTTAACGGAGTGCTGGGTGGGTTTGGTCTTCAACTCGCCGGCGGCCGCGATATAAGGTACCAGGGTGACGTGTACGAATAGCGTGTTTTCGGCACCAAGCTCGAGGCGCATCTGGCGGATAGCTTCGAGGAAGGGGAGGGATTCGATGTCGCCAACGGTGCCGCCGATTTCGACGATGACGATGTCGACACCCTCGGCAACGCGTTTGAAGCAGCGTTTGATTTCGTCGGTGACGTGGGGGATGACCTGGACGGTTTTGCCGAGGTAATCGCCGCGGCGTTCCTTGGAGAGAATGGTTTCGTAGATGCGGCCGCTGGTCCAGTTATTGTCGCGGCTGAGCTTGACGTGGGTAAAGCGTTCGTAGTGGCCGAGGTCGAGGTCAGTTTCGGCGCCATCATCGGTGACAAAGACTTCGCCGTGCTGATACGGGCTCATGGTGCCGGGATCCACGTTCAGGTACGGGTCACATTTCTGGATGGTGATTTTGAAGCCGCGACTTTCGAGGAGACAGCCGATTGAAGATGCCGCTACGCCCTTACCGAGAGAAGAAACAACACCGCCGGTTACAAAAATATATTTTGGCGCCATCCGGGTCGCTCGCCTCCGCCCTGGGCAGACTTGAGCTTGTCGAACCTCCGCAGGATTGACGTACATATAATTATCTTCGGAAGGCGAATCTGTGTCAATGAGAAGTCTTTGCTGGAAGGAATCGGAAAAATTTCTGCGAAAGCGACATTTGTTTGATGGCAGGGTTCGTAAATCGGGAAAAGTGGGGTAAGTTTGTTCGGTGAGGGCAGGCTTTCTTTATAAAGAGGCAGACATGAGCAGCCGGAAGTTGTGTCTTATTGCCGCGGCGGCGATGGTTTTCTGCGGCGGGGCACGCGGGCAACAGCCCGCGGCCGAGCCGGCTGCGCGGACGGGCGAGTATGACGTGAAGCGGGAGAGCAACGTCATCGGGACAGTGGTTGCCTATGCAGCCAATTCGAAAGCAGCGCCATTTGGGGCCAGGGCGGCCGTACAAACGAGTTCCGGAGTGATTGAAGTGCATCTGGGTGATCAGCGGCTGCTGGCGGCGAATCATTTTTCGATTGAGACGGGCGACACGTTGCGTGTTGTCGGGGAAAACCTGGCAACGGGAAGTGGCAGATTGTTCGTTGCTCGGATCTTGCAAAAGGGAACGCAAGCGCTGGCGATACGCACGGCGAGAGGATTCCCAATTCCTTACGTGGCGCCCCGCACCAGCCAAGCGGCCGCAACGCACCGGGGTGTTGCATGAAGCGGATATTTCGAGCCGTTACGATTGCTCTTGCGGCATATCTGGCGGCGTGCGGAGGGAGCAGCACGAATATCACGCCGCCACCGCCGACCGGAAATTTTTCGAATGCCAGCCTCAACGGACAATACGCATTTTCGATGAGCGGAGTGGATCTGACCTCGGGAGCGTACATCGCCAGAATCGGCAGCATAGCGGCGGATGGTAACGGGCACATTACCTCGGGATTGGAAGACGTTCAGGATCTGGGGAGCGCTACGCCGACGTCGCAGGTGTCGTTTTCGAGCGGAACCTATCAGATTCAAGCGAATGGACGCGGAGTGATCGTTTTGGCTATCAGCACCGGAGGGACTCTGCAATGGAGCGTATCGTTGCAGTCGAGCAGCCAGGGCTATCTGGTTCAGACGGATGGATTAGCGTCGACGAGCGGCGGCCTGAATTTGCAGACGCCTTTGCAATTTTCGGCAAACGCCATCAACGGAAAATATGTGTTTAGTTTGCCGGGGATTTCCCTTGCCAGCCCCACTCCTTCGTTGATTTCGCTCATAGGTGAGTTCAGCGCGAATGGGGCTGGGAATGTGACCGGCGGCACGATCGACACAAATGACACTTCTTCTTCGCCGAGCGGAGCGACCGCATTGCCGGCGAGCAGCTATCAACTGGACACCACCGGTAACGGCGCAAACTTCGGCCGCGGCATGATGACGTTGGACGGCCGGACGTATGCTTTTTACATCGTGAACAGCACGCAGGTGGATTTGCTGGAAGAAGATCTGCTCGGCGGAACGGCGGGCCCCGCATTTTTGCAGACTGGGATCATTCCGACTCAAGGCTCGGAATTGAACGGCAGCTTTGCGTTTCTTGCTGGAGGGTCCGAGTCGACCGGCCACTTCGGGCCGGTCTCGCGCGTGGGGCGATTCGCAGCGACTGGCACGGGGGGCATTGGCACGATATCGTTTTTTGAGAACAACGACGGAAATACCTCACAGTTGACGCCGAGTTCGGGCATTTCCAACACGAGTTACACGATCGATACGAGCAACGCCGGGAGTGGACGCGGCACGTTCACATTCAGCAATTCGTCGACAGGGACGGTGAGTTACGTGTTTTATCTATATTCGCCGACGCGAGCGGTGATTCAGGACGTGAGCGCAGGCGTTGTGGGGAGCGGGACGATGGCGTCGCAGTCGGCAACGACTTTCACCACAACGAGCGTGGCAGGAAATTACAGTTTCAGTTGGAGCGGCGTGGAGTTGGTGGCGCCCTCGCCGTTCGACGAGAATTATGTCGGCCAGTTCATTCAGACGAGCACAGCCGCCAGCAACCTTGCCGGGGTGGTGGACTTCGCCCAATTGGGATTGAACACCATCAATACGAACGGGGTGACACTGAACGCCGGGGTGTCCGGAGCATTGACCATCGGCGGCGATGGAACGCAAAGCAATGCCTACAAGATTGCGATTGGGGGGCCGACGCCATTCACGGTCAATTTCGTGGCTTATTTTGCGGACAATGGGACGGTGTTCATGGTGTGTTCTGACGGAAACCGGACGACGGCGGGCGTGGCGACGGCGCAGACGCAGTGAGGGGAAGAAACCGCAAGAGAAGAGATTTAACACAGAGGTCGCAGAGGTAAGAGCACCCTTCGGCTCCGCTCAGGGCAGGCAGAGGGCACAGAGTAAAGAACCAAGAGGGGCGGCATAAAGCCGCCCCTACGTTTTGGCTTCAGAGTTTTTGTTCGTGGACGAGTTTTTCGACGCGGGCTACGTCTTCGGGGACATCGACGCTGACGGCGTCGTGCTGAACTTCGACGACGCGGATCTTCCAGCCATTCTCGAGCCAGCGGAGTTGCTCGAGTTGCTCTATTTTCTCGAGCTCACCCTGCGGCAGGGTTGGGTATTCGAGCAGGGCGTCGCGCTGAAAAACATACAAGCCCAAATGTTTCCAGTATTTGACGTGGATCTTCTGCTGCGTGTCGCGGATCCAGGGAATGGGTGCGCGTGAAAAATAGAGGCCGTTGCCCTCGAAGTCGAGGACGATTTTTACGACGTTGGGGTCCATGATGTCGGCGGCGTGACGGATGGGTGTGGCGACGGTGGCGATCTGGGCGGCGGGCTCTTCCAGGAGCGCGGCGACCGCGGCATCGATCGCGGATGGATCGACGAGTGGCTCGTCGCCCTGGACATTGACGAAGACGTCGCCTTTCTCATGCGCAGCCACTTCAGCGATGCGTTCGGTGCCGGTGCGGTGGTCGGCGCGGGTCATGCGTGCTTCGCCGCCGAAGGCGAGGACGGCGTCGATGATGCGCTGGTCCTCGGTGGCCACCACGACTTGATGGACGGTCTGGGCTTGCTTGGCGCGCTCGTACACCCGCTGAACCATGGGCTTGCCGGCCAGCGAGACAAGGGGCTTGCCAGGTAGGCGAGTGGAAGCGTACCGGGCGGGAATAATTACTACGACCTTTGGATCGTCAGAATTCATCTTATGTACCTGAGATGGAGTTACGCTGCCGATGCTAACACAGTCGTTCGGGCGGCACTGAGGCGCCGACGTTGGCTCTAGAGGGCGAACCATAGGCTATTGCCTTCCGGACGGTGGGTGATTATGATGAAGCATCCGCGCGGCCTTCCCGGGAAACCGGGAGGATGGGGAGAGCCGTGAAACGCGATTGGATCAGGGTTCGCGTACTGACCTTAGTGGCTGCCGCCCGGCTATGTGCTTGCGTTTGTGTGACCGCGAGCCTGACAGTGCTGCTTGCTCAGGAACCGTCCAACACTAACCCCCCAGTTCCACCCCCGGCACCTTCCAAGTTGACGGATGTCTCTCACAACACGCCCGCAGTAACGATTCGCCCAGGGAAAGTAATCCGCACCGACGTTGACCTTGCGCTGGTGAACGTGACCGTTACGGATCCGTTCAACCGGCTGGTGACGGGGCTGGAGCAGGACAACTTCCGTGTGTACGAGGACAACGTGGAACAGGAAATCGTTACGTTTTCCTCGGAGGACGTGCCCATTTCCATCGGCGTGATTTTTGACTTCAGCGGCAGCATGTCCAACAAGATTGATAAGGCGCGGGAAGCGGCGCTGGATTTTTTCAAAACGGCAAATCCCGCGGACGAATTTTTCCTGGTTACGTTTAATGAGCGCGCGGAACTGACTAGTGCATTTACGAACAGCGTGGAAGACCTGCAAAGCCGCATGATGGTAACCGCACCGCGGGGTCGCACGGCGCTGCTGGACGCGATCTATCTCGGGCTGAGCCAGATGAGGGGTGCACATAACGCCAAACGCGCCTTGCTGATTCTTTCCGATGGAGGGGATAATCATAGCAGGTACAACGAGAACGACATCAAGCGGCTGGTCAAGGAAGCGGATACCCAGCTCTATGCCATC
>DATMMG010000020.1:0-12326 GCA_035569815.1 Candidatus Methylomirabilota bacterium | reverse complement strand
ACGTGGATCGGCGACGGCGGCAGCTCCACCGGTGCATTTCACGAAGGCCTTGGCCTGGCGGCCGCGCAACGCGCGCCGTTCGTTTTGATCGTCGAAAATAATCAGTGGGCATATTCCACGCCCGTTTCGCGCCAGGTGCCGATCAAAAATCTTGCCGACCGTGCGGTCGCCTACGGAATTAGCAGCGCGATCGTGAATGGCAACGACGTGGTTGCGGTGTATGGCGCGGCGAAAGAAGCCGTGGACGAATGTCGCGCCGGGCGCGGTCCCCGCCTGATCGAAGTAAAAACCATGCGCATGCGCGGCCACGCGCAGCACGACCCGGCAGAATACGTTCCCAAGCAGATGTTCGACTACTGGAAGGCGCGCGATCCCATCGCGCTCTACGAAAAATATCTCACCGAAAATAAAATCTGGGAGGCGCAGACGAAATCGGAAATTGACGCGCGCATCGAGCACGAACTCGACGTCGAACAGAAATTCGCCGAAGACTCACCACTTCCGCCAGCCGCGCTCGCCGAAGAGGGTGTGTACTGCGATGGCTGTCACAAGATCGAGGCGGATTGGAAGCGCTCCAAGGCTGAAGTGATCCCCCCCCAATCGAGCATCGATACAACGTGGCGCATGGAAGATTTGGGAGCGTTAGGCGAGATTCCCACTGCGCGAGACGTCGCACCGGCTGGCAATGGCTCGAAAACGCCAACGCCTGTCATCGCGAAGACACCCGCTGCGAGTGCCGCGGCAGCCGACGTCCCTGCGCGCACCTCGCCCGCAACAACCAGCGAGCCCGCCGAGGGACCCGCTGCACCACGCGTCCCGTTTGGCCGCGGTCCGAAAGATAAAGCGTTCCTGCAAAGTCCCGAGAACCCGCAGAACAAATCCTATCGCCGCGGTGCCCCGGACAAATCCTTCCATAAAGGTGGCCACGACAAATCGTTTGGAAAGAATCCCGCCGGCAAATCCTTCGGCAAAAATCCCAACGGAAAGCCGTTCGGCAAGAATCAGCAAGGCAAATCGTTTGCGAAGAACGCTCCGGATAAGCAGGGGAGGCGCTGAACATGGCAACGCAAGCGGCCTCGGCCACTGCTCCAATCACTATGGTGGAAGCCATCCGCCAAGCCATGTTCGAAGAGATGGAACGCGACGCGGCCGTCGTCGCCATCGGCGAAGATATCGGCGTTTACGGCGGCGCATTCAAAGTTACCGAGGGCCTGCTCGCTAAATTTGGCCGCGAACGCGTGATTGAAACTCCCATCAGCGAAACGGCCATCATCGGCGCGGCCTGTGGAATGAGTTTTCTAGGCTTGCGGCCCGTCGCGGAAATGCAGTTCATCGACTTCATTGCCTGCTGCTTCAATCAGGTAACGAACTTCGTCGCCAAATCGCACTACCTGTGGGACGCTCCTGTTCCCATGGTCATCCGCGGACCTTCGGGCGGCGGCGTGCATGGCGGGCCGTTTCATTCGGCCAATCCGGAAATGTATTTCGTGCATACTCCTGGCCTGAAAGTGATTTATCCTTCCACTCCGTCAGATGCCAAGGGCCTTTTGAAATCGGCCATTCGCGACAATAATCCCGTGCTCTTTTTCGAACACAAATTCCTGTACCGCCGGCTAAAGGAAGAAATGCCTACCGGCGATTACACCGTGCCTATCGGGAAAGCGGCAGTACGTCGCGCGGGCCGAGACTTGACGATCATCAGCTACGCCGCGATGGCGCACACCGCGATGGAAGCTGCCGAACAGCTCGCGAAGGAAGGCATCGAGGCGGAAGTAATCGACCTGCGCACCCTGCTGCCCCTGGACGAGGAAACGATTCTCGCTTCGGTTAAAAAGACCAATAAGTTATTGATTGTGCATGAAGATACTCGCACGGGCGGCATTGCCGGCGAAATTGCCGCCATTGTTTGCGAAGGCGCTTTCGAGGATCTCGACGGGCCGATCGAGCGCGTCACCGCGCTGGACACGCCCGTGCCTTACTCGCCCCCGCTTGAAGAACATTTTTTACCGAACACCGAAAAAGTGATTGCGGCCGCGCGCAAGCTTGCAAAATACTGACGCGGACGAAGGCAGGATGGACGATGGGAAAGACCAAAGGCGTGAACCAGGCGGAGTTCGAAGTCGGCAGCGAAGTGCGCATCGCGGACCGCGCGTTCCTCGAGGAATTCCTCGAGGCCGGGCAATATCACAATGAACTCGAGCCCGAGCAGCTCGAATTTGCCGGGCGCACCGCGAAGGTGAAGGCCGTCGAATTTTTTCACGGCGGCGACGAGATTTACACCCTGGAAGGCATCCCGGGTGTGTGGCACGAGGAATGTCTGGCTGCCGCCTGAAGGCCGCGCCAGCGATTTCACAGGAGAAGAACATGGCTGTTGACGTCATCATGCCCCAAATGGGCGAAAGCATTTTTGAGGGCACCATCACCAAGTGGCTCAAGAAAGCCGGAGACAAAATCGAGCGCGATGAGCCGCTGTTTGAAATTTCCACGGACAAAGTGGACGCTGAGATTCCCTCGCCTTCGGCCGGCGTATTGAAAGAGATCAAGGTCAACGAAGGACAAACGGTTCCGATTCAGACCGTGGTCGCGGTGATTGACGCCGATGGCGCCGCCGCAGGCTCTGCTGCTCCGGCCGCCTCCGCGCCCGCCAAACCTGAAGCTGCGAAGCCCGCGCCTGCTCCGGTGAAAGCGCAAACGCCGTCCGCACCTGCGGCTAAATCTGCCTCGCCGGCGGTCCAACCACCGGCTGCCGCCAACGGAGAAAAAGTACGCAGCTCGCCACTGGTTCGGAAAATCGCGCGCGAGCACAATATTGACGTCTCTCAGGTCCCCGGCACGGGCGCCGGCGGACGCGTCAGCAAGCATGACATCCTGAACGCGGTCGAAGGCGGCGCGGGCGCCGTGCGAACTTCAGAGCAGGTACCCGCAGTGAACGCCGTGCCGAGTGCTGCTCCGGCTCGGCCGTCCGCCCCTGTTCCGGCGGCGGGCGGCGCATCCGCATCCGCAGTTCTCGAAAACGCGGTTCCGCGCGAAAAGATGTACTTCGGCCACTACGAAGTTCAACCGATGTCCGTGATGCGCCAACGCATCGCAGAGCACATGGTGCTTTCGAAGCGCGTTTCGCCGCACGTCTATTCTGTCGACGAGGCGGACATGACCGCGATCGCCACCCTGCGCGCCAAAATGAAGAATAAATTCGAGGAAAGCACCGGCACGAAGCTCACCTTCATGCCTTTCTTCGTGCGTGCCGCCGTGGAAGCCCTGCGCGCGTTTCCCACAGTGAACTCCTCGGTGGACGGCACCAACATCGTGTTGCACAAGGAGTGCAACATCGGCATCGCCGTGGCGCTGGACTGGGGCTTGATTGTTCCGGTGATCAAGAATGCCGAAGAAAAGAATTTCCTGGGCATTGCCCGGACGATGAACGATCTGGCCGAGCGCGCCCGCGCCAAGAAACTGAAACCCGAAGAAGTCGCCGAAGGAACTTTCGCCATAACCAACCCCGGCGTTTTCGGCGGCCTGTTTGGCCTTCCGGTGATCAATCAGCCCAACGTTGCCATTCTTGGCCTCGGCACGATTGAAAAGCGCCCGGTGGTGATCGACGACGCGATTGCCATCCGCTCCATGGTCTATCTGACGCTCTCCTACGACCATCGCGTGGTGGACGGCGCCGTCGCGCACCAGTTCATGGCCAAGCTGAAGCACACGCTGGAGAACTGGACGGAAAGTATTCTCTAGGTATCGGCAGGCTTGCCGCCGGCGCGTAGTCGACAGTTCAAAGTTGAAAGTGAATTCTCTTTCTCCGCGGCGTATCGCGAGCCATTTCTTCCTTGGAACTATCAACTTTCGACTGTCAACTGGCCTATGAACCTTCAACTGACCTCCTGGGGTTCTCCTCCTTGGAAAATTGATTTTCGGCTTCCTAAACGAGTCCTGCCGGATCGAGTAGACTTCGCCGTTATCGGCGCGGGCTTCACCGGCCTCGCTGCCGCGGCATGGTTGCGGCTGCTCGCGCCCGAAAAATCCGTGGCCGTTCTGGAAGCTTTCCACATCGGCGCGGGCGCGAGCGGCCGCACAGGTGGAATGGCCCTTGCGGAAACGGCGGCGGGAGATCAGCGCGGTTTGGGAGACGTTCTAGCCGGGCTCGAAAAAATTCTGAAAAAGTTGCGCGTGAACTGCGACTTGCACCTTGGTGGCGCGTGGGAAATCGCGCGCAGTGGAAACACCGAGGGCCTGCGCACGTCCCCCATTCGATGGCACGACTCCGGCACGCTGCGAGTGGTGAATGAGGTTCCCGGCGGCACTCTCAACCCCGGAAAGCTGGTCAGCGGCCTCGCGCGCGCCGCGCACCGGCACGGAGTTCGCGTTTACGAAAATCATCGCGTCGCGAGCGTCGAGTGGAGCGCGAAGCCCGAAATCCACGTAGGGGACGGTCGCGGCAACATTCGCAAGCTCACCGCCGCAAAAATCGTTTTCGCGACCAATGCTCTGTCTCTTGACGTGTCGGGCCTGCGCGAGGAAATGCATCCGCGGCTGACGCTTGCGGTCCTGGCTAAGCCCGTCAGTGAAAAGGTGCTCGCTGCGATCGGCCTCGGGGAAAGGAAGCCGTTCTACACCGTGGACTTTCCTTATCTATGGGGACGCGTGCGGCGCGACCGTTCCGTCGTGTGGGGCGCAGGCCTGGTGCAATCACCCGATGAAGACGACCTCGAAGGCGTGGACATCGCCGCCCCGGAGCCTGCCCAGATTTTCGCCCGCCTCGAAGAGCGCGTGCGGCGTTTGCATCCTGCGCTCGAAAAGACAGAATTCACGCATCGTTGGGGCGGCCCGATCCTGTTTCGCGATTCCTGGAAGCCCGTCTTCGACTGGCATCCCCAAAATGTCGAACATGGCCGGAACGCTATCGTCGCAGGCGCCTACGCTGGACACGGAGTCGCGCTCTCCTCCTATCTGGGAACCTGGGCGGCGGAGGTTCTTCTCGGCAAGCGCAAGCTTCCTCGCTGGGGCGCAATCAAGACCTGACATTTAACGGAAAAAATAAAGCGGGTGCCATCCCGCTTGCCCTGAGAATCGTGGCAAAGGGAGCCCGGCGTGGGACGTGCTTTTCGAATTTTACCTGTAGCGGGGGTCTTCACAGACCGCCATCTTTTGCCGCAGCGTTACTGAATCCGCAAACGCAGCTCCTCAGCGAATCCCTCCCCTTGATTCATCGGCCGAGTAGGGCGCAGGATCGCTCGCCGATACACGAACACCCGCATCCCTGTAGAAGATGGCCTGGCGCCCGTTGGTGTTGCAGGTCCACTTGTCAAAAACCAGCATGCCGCAGAAATCAGTGAGATTCAGGACGGACACACACCGAGGCACTCCCAATGAACGAGGCATCGCGGTGCGCCGAAGCAAAAAAGCGCTCCGGCGGCCGCGCCACTACCAGCAGGATTTCGAAGCTGTTCAGCGCTTCTTCCGCTTGCCGCTCTTTTTCGTCGAGGCCTTTTTCTTCGCCGCTTTCTTGGGCTTGGCTTTAGCCTTTTTCTTCGGCGCGGCCTTCTTGGCTTTTTTCGCTTTGGGCGCAGGAGCCGGCTTGCGTGCGGCCGGAGCAGCGGGCTCTTCTTCTTCCGAATCGTCCTCGACGATGATCTCTTCCACTTCTACGACTTCTCCCTGAGGAACCTCCGCACCTTCTTCCTCTTCCTCTTCGTAACGGGGCAGCTCGTCGTCTTCTTCATCATGCAGCTTGGCGTTGAACATCAAATCCCTCCCTGGGTTCCAGCATTACCGAACGTCTATTAGTCCCTTGCGCGCTTATAAACGGAGTGCCGGAAGTTTGTCAAGCGACAAGGGATAGAAAAGACCAAATTGCTGTGGCTAGTTCGAGGGGATACGGAAATCGCATGTAACAAAACGTAACGCCGCCTGGTAATGGGCGTGAAATGAGATGCTTAACTAATGGAAGTGCAAGCCGAACGGTCGCTGGTCTGCTATCGCTGGATGGTCAAAATGTCCCCGGCCTCAAGGGGCCGCTCGCCCAGAAAGGGGTTCGCGTCGCGTATGCTCTCGACGGTCGTCTTGTAAGCATGTGCGATCGAATACAAAGTCTCGCCTTGCTTCACCAAATGCCGTCGCGGCCCGGGCTTGTCGGTCGAATTGCTGTCCGAGACGTCCTGAACTCGAGCATCATGGGATTGCAATTGTACCGACTTTGATTTGGAATGTGAGGAACTATCCGGCGCGCCGCCCGCATAAATTCGCAAGCGCGAACCTCGCGGAACTTTCGCGCCGCGTATATTGTTCCAACGTTTCAACTCGCTGACGCTGACGTCGAAGCGCTCGGCAATTCCTTCCAAGGTGTCGCCCCGCACCACGCGATAATGCAGAAGGTGCACGGTGGGCGGCGCCGTCGGCACGTTCAGCATGAATCCGGCCGGAACCGAGGCGTGCGCTTCCAGGTGGTTCGCGAGCTCGATGGCCGGCACCGTCACGCGATAGTGCCGCGCAATCTCTGAAAGCGTTTCGCCCTCTTCGACGGTGTGCAGCCGCCAACTGGTCCACTTGTCTTCAGGGACTTGGTTGATGGCATTCAGCAACTTCTCGCCGTCGCCCGCCGGTAGCTTCAACTGAAAGTTGGGATCATTCGGCGTGACGTTCCGCAGTAGCTCGGGATTCATTTGCCGCAAGTCATCAATGTCTGCGCCGGTTGCGTCCGCCACCAGATGCAAATCGATCGAATGGCTGGGGTGTACGATGTCAACTGGCGCGGGCTTCTCTGGCGCAATCTGCACGCCGTACAGCCCCGGATCCTTGGCTACCAGAGCCAGCGCGATGATGATCGGCACGTAATTCTGAGTTTGCTTCGGTAAGGCATGGCGTCTTTGCAGTTCCCAGAAATCCGCGTAGCCGGTCCGCTCGATGGCTTTCACCACATTCATCGGACCCGAGTTGTATGCCGCCATCACCAGATACCAGTCGCCGAACATGTCGTAAAGATCGCGCATGTGCCGCGCCGCCGCGCGAGTGGCCTTTTCCGGATCGCTGCGTTCATCCACCCAGTAGGTGCGATCCAGATCGTATTCCTCGCCGCGGAAAGGCATGAATTGCCACAGGCCCCGCGCCCCTGCTCGCGAAACGGCCGTCGGCTGGAACGCCGATTCCGCTTGTGCCAGGTACATCAAATCCTGCGGCACACCTTCTTCTTTCAGCACGCGCCGGATCATCTCGTTGTATCTCCCGGAGCGATCCAGGCCGTGCTCGACCACGGCGTGCCCGCGCGTCGTTGAGAAAAAGCTCAGATATTGCAGCACCGAATCGTTCACCGTCAGCGGCAAATCGTGGTGCACGCGCATCAATTCCTGCTCTGCAGCACCCGCCAAACGCGGGTCGCCCGGCGGCAAGGTCATATCAGTAAGCTCATCAATCGGCGCCGGCGTGCTGGGGTTCACTTCTTCATCGTCCGCGCCTTGCTCCGCGTTCACCTCGTATGAGTGCAAGGTTTCGCCGATCTGATCAAAAAGATCCGACAGACGCGGATCGGAATCCACCTGGAAACCGCTGGCTACGATCAAATTCACCGCATGGTCATAGTCTTTGCGCGCTTTGTCGAAATCTCCGGCCTTGTACTCTTTCTGCGCGGCATCGAAGCGCACTTGCACTTTTTCGATCAGAATATCGATGGCCGGCCGCGTGTCATACAAGGACGTTACCGAAATCGGCTGTTGCGGCAGGGGCAGCTTCTCGTGGACAAACTGTGGAACCGGCGCAGGGGTTGCCGCAGGCGCATGTGCCTTCGCTTTCGCTTGCTTCGTGGACACGGTGTCTTCGCAGCCGCCGAGAAAAACGATCACTCCAGCCGCAACACCCAACCTCAGAAACGTCCTCAGTTTCATAGTCTCCGTCCACCCTCGCGACGCGCAACACTTCTCCGCAAGTATCTACGGAGCAACTGCCGGTCCGTAGCTGCTCGAAACCAACGCGGCGCCGCGACATCGCCCCTCTTCAGGGGTATCGCGAATCTTACGAGCAACCTACCATCCGGTCAATGGCCTTGCCGTACCAGCCATTGGCATAATCGGGACATCGAGTACTAGAGGGTAGTCCGCAACGCCCTGTTGGATCGTGTGCAAGATTTGGACCTTCGACCCGGGGTCTTGCCACTTCCCATAATGGACGCTAAACTGCACTCACGTTGGCAGCGAGTTTAGTCTTTATCTGCAGGGATTGTCGCGGGGCTAAGGGGAAAAGGCGAAGCGGTCGCTAATGTGGTGGGAGACGACTGCAGTCCCACCCAGACCAGCGTCGTCCCTTAAGTACAGTCCTTATAATAGTCTAACAGATCAATGTGCAACCTATGGGCGTATGGCGCTGTCGCGAAGCGTGCCACGGCGTCAGATTTTTGGCCAGAAAAGCAAGCAATATTCGCCGCAACGGGCTGCGCAAATACGGAGGGCACTATGAAAAGCCGAATCATTTCATCGAACGCTATCCGAATGTCCGTATTGTTGTTCATGATTCTGGCGACCCCCATGCTTCTCTGCGCGCAAACGGCGAAGGTCACCGGAACTGTTGTGGACTCCTCCGGTGCGGTAGTAGTCGGCGCAACCGTCACCGCCACAAACCAAGCCACCTCGATTGAGCGCTCGACGAGCACCACGGACACCGGCGCCTACACGATCTCGAGCCTGCCGCCCTCGGTCTATACCTTTACCTTCAACAAGACGGGCTTCAAAACTGTGAAATATGCCGAGATCACCTTGACCGTCGACCAAGCCGTGACCCTGGATGCCAAACTAGAGGTCGGCGCAGTTTCATCCACAATCGAAGTCGCCTCGACGACGATCGAGCAGATCGATACGGCGACCGCGACGCTGAGCAATGTCGTCGAGCATACCCAGATGACTGAGCTACCCTTGATCCTTCGCGATCCTTACCAACTTGTACTGCTGGGGCCGGGCGTCACGCAGTCGGATGGTCTGGGAGGCGTTTCGGTGAATGGCGGCCGCGAGCGCAACAATAACTTCCTTCTCGACGGTGCGGATAACAACGACGCCGATGTACCGGGACCCCTGGGCGGGCTGGCAGCGGAAAATCCCGACGCAACCCAAGAGTTCCGCGTGCTTACCAACAATTTTGCACCAGAGTTCGGCCGCAACAACGGTGCAATCATTGATGTGATTACGCGCAGTGGCACCAACGACTTTCACGGCAACCTTTTCTATTTCGGACGTTGGGACGCACTCGGCGCGCGTGACTACTTCAATCACCAGATCGATCCCCTTACCGGTCTGGTTGCCGCTAAAAATCCTTACGTGCGCAACCTCTACGGCGGTTCTCTGGGCGGTCCCATCAAGAAGGACAAGACGTTCTTCTTCCTAAATTATCAGGGCGACCGTTTTGTCACCACCTTGACCAACACCACCACCGTGCCGACCGCCGCTTTCAAGTCAGGCATTTTCACCTACACCAACCCCGCCACCGGGGCCAGCCAGGCCATCAACGTCACTACCCCCGGAGCCGGCAACAATGCCACCGAGGCTGGACTTGACCCGGTGATGCAGAAAATACTTTCGTTTTATCCCGCGCCGAACGTAAACAACTCGGATGGCATCACCGGACAGCTCTTCTTTCCCAGTCAATCGCGAGAGAAAGATGAGGATGCGGTCATCAAGATCGACCACAAATTGAACCAAAACAACAACCTCTACGCCCGTTACACCTACAATTATTTTAATGATCCCAACCCGTTTCACAACGACTTCCTCCCCGGCGATTTGGGTGCGGTGAGCGAGACCAACAAAGTCCAGGGTTTGGCTGTGGGCTTAACCTCGACTTTTGGCGTTAGCTTCATTAACGAATTTCGGTTCGGAGCCAATCGCATCAATGAATTTTTTGGTTGCGCGGGCACGTCCACATTCGACGGCTTGGGATTCACGGATGGAGAAGGCCGCGGAGCGGATTTCACCCTTCCCGTCTTCCAAGGCGGCCAGGGCGGCTCCTTCGGCTTCGGCTGCCAAGCACTGGGCGATGCCGATGGCCAGGGCAGTAAACAAGGGACGTTCCAATGGTACGACGGCATGAGCAAGGTCGTGAAATCGCACACCTTCAAATGGGGAGCCGAAATTCGCGATGTGTACTCGAACAACAACACGAATTTCGTATCCCGCGGGACCTTTACCTTTAACATTTTTACTGCTAACGGCATACCCACACTGCAGAATCTCAATACCGGCGTAGATTCGAATCAAATTGAGGACACCGTCAGCGCGCTGCTGGGGCTGGTCAATTCCCAGGCGCAAACTCAGTTCTTTAACGAGTCCGGTAGACAAGCCACTGATGAACTCAATTTCAAGCAGCACGAAGTCGGCGCGTTCTGGCAAGACAGCTGGAAAGTAAAATCGAACCTCACGCTTACCTATGGCCTCCGTTGGGAATGGTACGGTGTCCCTTATGAAGCGCATGGCAATCTCTCTAATCTATTCCAAGATAGCAGTGGTCCAGCACCCTTCACCTTTCAGGCGGTTGGTCCCGGCACAGGTCACCAACTCTTCAACGATTATTTCAAGAACTTTGAGCCACGCTTCGGCTTCGCCTGGGATCCATTCAAGGACGGCCGCACCTCGGTGCGTGGTGGCATAGGAGTCTTCAGCGACCGCATTTACGGCAATTTAGTCTCAGACGCCCGTGGCAATCCTCCGTTCCAGCCGAGCGTATTTAATCAGCCCGCGCTCAATCTCGGAACGGGACCTAGCGCCCAACTCCAGGCTCAATTGGCGCCGGGTAACTTAACTCCCTCCCCACTCGTCCCGGATGGCTCGGGGATATTTCCAGATCTCTTCGATCCGCACATCAAGCCACCGCTGGTGGTTAGCTGGAACATCGGTGCACAGCGTCAGCTGACTCAGAATTTGACCGTGGATGTGAACTACGTTGGGAATCACGGCACCCGCATTCTCCGCGTTATCGATGGCAATCCGCCTCAGCCAGCCTTGGTTTCACAACTCCTTGCGATGGGTGTGGCGCCGGAAACTCTGCAGTTCGCCAATCTTTATTTCGGGGCCCCCGGGGTGTTGCCTTTCAACGCGGTGAACAACAATGCTTTTTTCGATACTTTCACGGACCAGACCTCGGGACATTCGTGGTACGACGGCCTGCAACTGCAGGTCACGGAAAAGGCGTACCACGGCTTGCAAATTCAGGGATCGTATACTTACGCTCACGCACTCGATGACTCTTCCGACCCGCTGGTTCCCACCGTTGCCAACGGTAACTTCCCGGTCGATTCTTTCAACTTGCGCCGTGAGAAGGGCAATTCGGGTTTCGATACCAGGCACCGCGGCGTCATAAATTTTGTCTATCAGCCCAACATCGGGCGCGGCCGAGGACACTTCGCCGAGGGTCTGCCAGGCCGTGTTCTGGAAGGCTGGCAGATCAGTGGCATTGCTGCTTGGCAGACCGGCCTTCCGTACGACATCTTCGGAGTCGCGGATACGCTGCACACCAATTTCGCAGACCGGGTGACCGTCGTGAATGCCTCGGCTCTGAAAACCGTTCCCTCTCTCGGGCGTGTTGTTCCCAGCACCGCAGTCTTTACCGGCTACAATCTTGCCGCGTTCAATCCGGACGATCCCACGATCATGCCGGTTCCCTTCGGTGTCCCGTCGAATCTGCTACGGAATCAGTTTACGGGTCCCGGCATAAATAACTGGGACATTAGTCTGTCGAAGAACACCGTTATCAGGGAACGATTCAATTTCCAACTGCGGTTTGAGTTTTATAATCTGTTCAACCGCACGCAGTTTGCCAAGCCTGATGCCAATATCCAAGACGCCCTCTTCGGCTATTCAACATCGCAAGTAGGGCAGAATGATGGCACCACTGGTGCCCGGCAGGTTCAAATCGGCGCAAAACTCAACTTCTGAGGCTGTTGATCAGAGCCGGAATTAGGCTGTCAGGTGGCAATTCAGGTCGCTATCTGTAGTTGAGGAACTCTATGGTTGGCAGAGGTTCTGTTTGGATCCTTGCCCCTTCGCCGCCGGTTCTCGGATTGGTTACGCGAGGGCTTGACGCAGGTCCTCAATCAGATCCGCTGGATCTTCCAGGCCAATCGAGACACGGACTGTGCCGGGCTCGACGCCTGCGGCGCGCAGTTCTGCCGCTGACATGCGGTAGTGCGAAGAGTAAATCGGCAGCACCACGAGCGATTCCACGCCGCCCAGGCTTGCCGCCAGCAAAAAGACTCGCGTCCGATCGCAGAAGCGCCGCGCTGCAGCCAAGCCGCCCTTCAAATCAAACGCCATCATCGCTCCGAATCCCTTCATCTGACGCTTGGCGAGCTTATGGTC
>DATMMG010000019.1:0-24586 GCA_035569815.1 Candidatus Methylomirabilota bacterium | reverse complement strand
CGTGGAGACCGCGCTTTCCGTTGTCGGTCTGGCCGACCGCATGAATCATTTCCCCCGCCAGCTGTCCGGCGGACAGGAACAGCGCGTCACCATCGCCCGCGCCGTCGTCTCCGACCCGACCTTCCTGCTCTGCGACGAACCCACCGGCGATCTCGACCGCAAAAGCGCGGACGAAATCATGGCGCTGATCGAGGAGCTGGTCGGCAAGCACTCCAAAACCGTCCTGATGGTTACGCACGATCCGGTTGTCGCTTCCCGCGCCAACACCACGCTGCACCTTGAAAAAGGAGTGCTTGTTGAAGGGCGCAAACAGCCGCAGTTGAGTACGGCCGGAGGTGTCGTATGAAATTTTCGCGCATCATCCTAGCCAACCTGTTTCGCAAAAAGGTTCGGCTGCTGCTGACAATCGGCTCGTTTGCCGTCGCGCTGTTCCTGTTTGTTTTCCTCGCCGTCGTGCGGGACGCATTTAACCGCGGCGCCGACGTTGCCGGCGCGGATCGCCTGGTGGTGATCAACCGCACGTCCATCATCAACCTGATGCCGCTCGCCCACCGCGACAAAATCATGCGCATCCCCGGCGTAAAAGTCGTGACTCACAACAACTGGTTCGGCGGCACGTACATTGACGAAAAGAATTTTTTCCCCCAGTTCGTGATCGACCCACAAGCCCAGCGCGAAGTTTTTCCGGAACTGATCGTCCCCGATGACCAGTGGGCGAACTTTCTGAAGGACCGCCAGGGAGCTATTGCCGGCGCCAAGACGGCCGAGAGGTTTGGCTGGAAAATTGGCGACCGCATTCCTATCAAGACCACGCTTTACGGTGGCGGCTCATGGGAGTTCAACCTGGCTGGCATTTACCACGGCAAGCGTCCGCAGGATGACGAAACGCAGTTCTGGTTCCAGTGGGACTATTTCGAGGAGAAAGTTCCAGACCGTGTGAAGGGCCAGATCGGCTGGTATGTCCTCCGCGTTGACAATCCAGATGACTCGCCGCGCATCGCGAAGGCCATTGACGCGGAATTCGCCAATTCTCCCTTCGAAACCACGACGCAGACCGAATCCGCCTTCGCGGCCAACTGGGTGAAGCAATTCGGCAACATCCAGTTCCTGATTGTTTCCATCGGCTCGGTGGTCTTCTTCACGCTCCTGCTCGTGACGGGCAACACGATGGCGATCTCTGTTCGCGAGCGCACCTCGGAGCTTGCCGTGTTCAAGGCCATCGGTTTTTCGGATCTGGCGATTTTGTTTTTTGTGCTTGCTGAAGCTCTGGCAATTGCCTTGTTCGGCGGATTGCTGGGCATCCTCGGCGCCATGATTCTTGTCCCGGCATTGGGTAAGGCGCTCGCCGGCTTATTGCCCAGTATCGTGCTTGCACCGTCGATGCTGCTCGCTGGGTTGGTTCTCGCCATAGTCGTGGGATTCGCAAGCGGAATAATTCCCGGCGTCAGTGCCATGCGGCTTCGGGTCGTCAACGCCCTGAGGAGGGTCTAGGAATGCCGGCCAAAATTTTCTTTGGGTTCGTGGTCACGCTAGCCGCGGTGTTTGTATTCTTGCTCGGCCTGACGATCCTTGTGGGGCTGCTGGCTCCGTTTTTTAACACGGTGCCCGTGTCCTACAATTTTCGAAGCATCCGCGCGCGGTGGACTTCGACCATTGTCGCGGTGCTTGGGATTGCGGGTACGGTGGGCGTGTTCGTGGCCATGCTCTCGCTGGCCAAGGGCTTCAAGTCCACGCTGGTGGCTTCCGGTTCCCCCGGGAATGCGCTGGTGATGCGGGCGGGCTCCGCGTCGGAAATGCTGGGCGGCATCACACTCGATTCGGTGCGCATTGTTCAGGATGCGCCGGGAGTAGCGCACGATTCCACCGGCCCGCTGGTCACTCAGGAAGTCGTCGGAGTTGTGCCGATTCCCCTGATCAGCACGGGAACGGATGCCAACGTGCAGGTTCGCGGCGTCTCACCTAACGTCATGCAGATTCGAACTTTCGTTAAGCTGGCCCAGGGACAAATGTTTCAGCCGGGGCTTTCTCAGATGATTGTCGGGAAAAACGCTACAAAGACGTATTCAGGCTTGAAACTTGGAGACACCGTGAGTCTTGGCGGCGGTCACTGGCAGGTGGTCGGGGTTTTTGACGCCGGTGGCTCGTCGTTCGATTCGGAAATCTGGTGCGATGCGAAAATTTTGAGCCAGGTTTTGCAGCGGCCGGCAAATATTTTTCAGTCGGCAACCGTTCACCTGACTTCGCCCGCGGCGTTCCAGCAGTTTAAGGATTCCGTCACTTCGGACCCGCGCTTGAACGTGGATGCGGTGCGCGAAATCGACTACTACGCGAAGCAGTCCACCACCATGACCCGGCTGATCACCGTGCTCGGGGGCATCGTCGCGCTCATTATGGCCGTGGGCGCGGTGTTTGGAGCGCTGAACACGATGTATTCCGCCGTCGCCGAGCGCGGACGAGAAATCGCCACCATGCGCGCGCTGGGCTTTTCCACCACGAACGTGCTGCTTTCGTTTCTCTTCGAGGCGCTGCTGATTTCGATTGTTGGCGGCATCCTGGGTTGCATCGCCGTGCTTCCGCTGAACGGCTTGACCACCAGCACCATGAACTTTCAGACCTTTTCGAACCTGGCGTTCGCCTTCAAGATCACATTTGACCTGCTGCTGATGGGCATTCTCTTCGCGCTGGTGATGGGCGTTCTCGGCGGGCTGCTTCCTGCGATTCGCGCTTCGATTCGTCCCGTAGCCGTGGCGCTGCGCGAACTCTAACCGATAAAGCTGCCCCGGGGCGGTTGAAGTCCCCTTGGAGTGCGAGAGCTCCGCTTCCGCTTTTGCGCACTCAATCGTGCTGACAAAACTCGATTACTTCCGCCAGCAACCTGAGTCATCATCCCGCTCGCCGAAGGAGGGCGGGCAGCCAGCGAGTTCCAGAAGCGTCTTGTAGATTCCTTTATTCCTCCCGGCAAGGCGCCCTCGCGCCGTGCATGTTACACTCACTTTTTGTCAGGAGACACCGATTTGAACTCATCCCCGGCTCGTTTCATTCGCGGCACCCGAACTCTTTTCCTCTCTTTCCTCGCGATCGCATCACTTGCGCTCAGTTCGTTTGTTCCCGCTCAGGAATTTTCTGCTGACCAGATGAAAGGCATCACCTGGCGGTTGATTGGACCTTTTCGCGGTGGACGCGTTACCGCTGTGGCCGGAGTCGCCGGCGACCCCAAAACCTACTACATGGGCACGCCCGGCGGCGGCGTCTGGAAGACCACCACAGGCGGCGTCACATGGTTTCCGATTTTCGATGATGCGCATGTTGCCTCGATTGGCGACCTGGTGGTCGCGCCTTCAGACCCCAGCACAATCTACGTCGCCACCGGCGAGCAAACGCCGGGCAACGGCCTCTGGAAATCCACCGACGCCGGCGCGACTTGGACGAACATAGGCATTCGCGAATCGCGCACGATTCCCTCGATTCTCGTCGATCCCAAAGATGCGAACACGGTCTACGTGGCGGCTGTCGGCGACATGACGCCGAGCGATAACCGCGGCATTTACAAAACCACGGACGGCGGAAAGTCGTGGCGCAAAATTTTCTATAAAGATGACCGCCACAGCCCCACCGAACTGGGCTTCGAGCCCGGCAACTCCCGGGTGATCCTTGCGGTGATCCGGCGAATTCCTTCGCCTCGCTCGGAAAAAACCGCCGAAGAGAAGGCCCAGGAAGAGCAGGAAGTGGACACCGTCATCATGAAATCTTCCGATGCGGGCGAAACCTGGGTTCCCACCGGCGAAAAGGGATTGCCGCAAGCTCGCCGTGGGCGCATCGGCCTTGCCATCGCTCCGGCTCTTTCCGGCAAACGCGTTTTCGCGCTAATGCGCCAGGGACTTTTCCGCTCTGACGATGCCGGCGAAACGTGGCAGCAAATCACGCAGGATCCCCGCGTGCTCGGTGACGATTATTTCGGCCGCGTCTACTCGGATCCCAGGAATCCAGAGGTCGTCTATGTGATGCAGACCTCCACGTACAAATCCACCGACGGCGGACGCACCTTCGCCGCGTGGAAGGGCACGCCCAGCGGGGAGGACGACCACGTCCTGTGGATCGCGCCGGAAGACACCAGCCGCATCATCGAGGGCACGGATCAGGGAGCGGTGATCACACTCGACGGGGGAAAAATCTGGAACACCTGGTATAACCAGCCAACCGGGCAATTTTACAGAGTCGCCACCGACCGATTCTTTCCGTACCGGCTCTACGCTTCGCAGCAGGATTCGGGTTCCGTCTCCGTGCCCAATCGCACGGACTTTGGCCTGATCACGTATCGCGACTGGTTTCCAACCGGCTCGTTCGAGAGCGCGTTCATTGCCCCAGACCCGCTCGACGCAAATTCCGTCTATTCGATCGGGTGGTACGGCGTGATCCTGCGCATGAATCGCACCACGGGCCAGGTTGCCACGATTTTTCTTCCCCCCACGGGCTATCGCGTCACCTGGGAGACTCCGCTGATTTTTTCTCCTCGCGATCCCCATGCGCTTTATTACGGGTCGCAGTTTGTTCTGAAGACAACCGACGGCGGAACATCCTGGAAGGAAATAAGCGGGGATCTTACCAGCAACAATCCAGTGCCGGCCGGCGCGGCAAAGCCGATGGCGAACGGCCACACGCTCACCAAAGACGCCAATGAATTTTCGCTGTGGGGAGAGGCGGAGGATGATGACGACGATTTGGCTCAAGCCGCTGCGCGCGGGGCGATTCAGACCATCGCGCCTTCGCCTCTCGACGCCAACCTGATCTGGGCGGGGTCGACGACCGGGCTCATCCACGTGACCCGTGACGGTTCCACCTGGACCGATGTCACCCCCGCGAATCTTCCCGAGCATCCCTACATCAATTGCATTGAGGCTTCGCCGCACGATGCCAACACCGCGTATGCCGCGGTTTTTGCCAAGCACGATACGTTTTCGCTGCTCTACGCTCCGCGGGACGTCCATCCTTATTTCTATCGCACGCGCGACGCCGGAAAAACCTGGGAAAAAATCGTTGCCGGCCTCCCCGAAGACGGCATGGCGCGCACCATCCGCGAAGATCCCGGCCGCAAGGGACTTTTGTTCGCCGGCACCGCCAACGCGGTATACGTTTCTTTCGACTCCGGCGATCACTGGCGACCGCTGCAACTGAATCTGCCCACAGCCACCGTCACCGATCTCGCTATCCACGGAGCGGATCTTGTCGCTTCCACGTTTGGCCGCGGCCTGTGGATCCTCGACGACATTTCCGCGCTCCGCCAGTGGTCTGCGAAACTCGCCGAATCACCCGCGCAATTCTTCCAGCCGGAGCCCGCGCTCCGCGCGCACTGGGACAACTATCCGGATACGCCATTGCAGACGGAAACGCCCGCCGCCCGTAATCCCGCGGACGGAGCGGTGCTGCAGTATTTTCAAAAGTCTCCGTCGAAGAGCGAGCTCGCGCTGGATATCTACGACCAGCAGGGAAATCTGGTGCGCCACTATTCAAGCCGCGGGGTGCAGGAGACGATCCCGCCGCCCAACGTGCCGGAATATTGGTTTTACCCGCCCGACGCTCTTCCCAATCAGGCGGGCATCAACCGCTTCGTGTGGGACCTTCACTACGCGCATCCGACCGCGTTGCCTTACGGATATTTTGGCGCGCGATTGAAATACACGGAATATACGTTGCCGGATCATTCCGTCCCCGGCGAAACGCCGCGCGTGCAGCCGCCGGGGCCGCTGGCAGCGCCGGGAACGTATGATTTGGTTTTCACGCGGGAAGGGAAGTCGTACAAACAGAAGCTGCAAGTGTTGCCGGACCCGCGCGTTCACATCGGCCAGGAAGATTACGCCGCGCAGCTTGCGCTCTCCCGGAAAATCTCTGCTTGGATGGAGGACACCGCGCATGCGTTCCAGGCCGTTCTGGCGCTGCATGAAGAGTATGATGCCCGCAAGAAATCCCTGGCCGCGAATCCGCCCAAGGAAGTTACCGATGCGATGGGGGAATTTGAAAATCAGTTGCATGCCCTTGAGGATGGAAACGCGGAAGCTCCGGGCTTCGGCATCCTGAACCGGGATTTGGGCCACGACCTCGTCATGGTCCAGAGCGCGGACCTGAGGCCCGCCGACTCGGCGGTCAATGCCGTCAATGCAAGCTGCCAATCCATCGCAAAAAACGTCGCCGCATGGAACAAGCTCAACTCGGAGACACTTCTTGCAATAAACAAACTGCTTGCCGGACAAAATGTGCACGCTTTGCCAGTGGCATCTGCGGCGTCCGCTGTGCCTACGTGCAAACCCTAAAAAGAGAAGGCGCCTGACATCGAGTCAGGCGCCCTTATTTTCTTTTCGCCGAATCTCTTCCCGGCGTCCGGCTATGTACGTTTCCGGCAGTTCTCGCTCACTCGCCCGGGGGCACTCTCTTCCAGCCTTTGTCGGGGTTGTATTCCGTCAGTGCCCCAGCGATCTCGCTTGTTTTTTCGCCGAGATCTTTCTGGTACACAACGCCGCTCTGATTGACGATAAACGTCGTCACTCCGCTGTTCCGGTAATCCGCGGGATAAGCGACAAGCCCAACGCCGCCGCTTAACTGGCCGTCCGTCAAGTAGCTCTTTGCTCCGCCCTTCGCCGCGCTTCCCTGCGCGGTCAGGATCCGGTAGAAATATCCGTGATAAGGCTGAGGATTGCCGGCGGTTGGGGTGCCATATCCCTCCACTCCAGCTTCTGCAAGCAGCGGGCCCGCCGGACTCGGCGGATCCCCTTCCGCGGTTTCCCAGTAAAGTCCATTTTGTTTCCCCGGATCGCTCATCAGCTTCTGGGCGTACAGCCCCGCCGGAAGTCCGTCGTGTGGTGCAGCCGCATAATCCTTCTGAGCGGCGATATAACCGCGACATGTGGCGATCGCGCCCAGTTCATTGTGTCCGATACGCCGAAAGACGATCTCCTGTTTTCCCGCGGCGGTATCGAATCTCCATTTGCCGCCATCGTTGACGATGGGAATCGGCATGGGCCAGTCCCTGGCCCCCACTTGAAGAATTCGGGTCTTCGAATCCTGGGTGACGATAGCGTGCTTGGTTTTGTACGCTTTGACGAACGCCTCTCTGCCTGCCTGATCCTGAACGGCGTCGCCCGAAAACACTACTTCTTTTCCTTCATCCCCCAGAATCGTCACCATTTCGTCGGGGTTGCCATCCTCTGCTGCCATGATCAAGGCCTTGACCGCCTCGGTCGGAGTCGCAAAGGTTTTTTGGTCCGCCGCAGTGGTTTTGCCGGCCAGCATCATCAGCAATGCAGTTCCAGCTATGCACAGGAAAAATCTCATTGGTGGCTTCATCGTGAGTTCTCTCGTTTTTGATTCGCTCATGGCTTACTTTTTCCTCCCGCCCGCTGATGGAGCCGACTTCGGGGTGCTCTTCGCCTGCGCACCCATGCTGCTGTGTCCACGATTGCTGGCAGCACGGTCGCTGGACGGATTGCTCGCGCCGCCGAATGCGCCTCCTCCGCTTGATTGCGGCCGGCTCGATGGCTGTGTTGCAGGTCGCGCCGCTGGCTGTGAACTGGCAGCGGGCCGAGATGCCTGCGCGTTGCCGGTAGCCGGGCGCGTGCTTGGCGAAGTGGCAGTTCCTGCGCTCGGCCGGGATGCTTGCGTGCTTCCGCTCGCGGGTCTCGACGCTTGCATGTTGCCGGTGTTCGGGCGAGTGCCACCCTGGGTGGCAAATCCGCGATCGCCCGAAGGGGTGTTCGCCGGCTGGGTTCCGCCCATCCTGTTCATATTTCCAGCATTCGCATTTCCCGGCGAGGTCGACGGACGGGTCTGGGCATTCTTGTTTCCCTGGTATGTAGATTGCCCTTTCCAATCGCTCGGCTTATTCGCTGTGCTGGGCCGCTGCGCCGTGTTTGGTGTATTTCCAGTGGCCGGCCGCTGGATGTTATTTGCGTTGTTTCCGCCGGCGGGTCGCGTTGCCGCAGTATTGCCAGGTTTGTAATTCACCCCGCTCTTGTTCGCCGGATTGTTCCCCATGTTCTTCGCCAGGGTGCCGTTCGGATTGTTGTTATAGGGCACGGGCCGCGGCTTGTAGTTCGGCTGCATGTTGCCGTTGTTGTTGAAGCGGTTGTAGTAGTTGTTGTTTACATTGACGTTGACGTTGTAATGGGCGTAATAGGGCGGTCGGTTGTAGTGATAGCCTCCGTGCCAGCCGCCGTAATAAACGGGATGGTAGGGCGGCGGATAATACGGCCGCGGACCATACCAGACTCCGCCATAACCCCACGCCGGATAGTAATAGTGGTTGCTGCTCATTGAATTGCCCACCGCGACTCCCGCACCGAACGCCAGCAAGCCAATCATCACGGCCGTCCCGGTGCTGACGCCCTCTTTTTCCTTCACCACGGTCGTGTTGTTGTTGACAACGGTTGTGCCAGGCGCCGCTCCCGTCGTTGTGGTGGTGGTCGTCGTTGTTCCGCCGTTTGTGGTCGTCGTGGTCGTTGTTCCGTAGACCTGGGCTGGATCGTATTGCGGGATGTAGACGGTCTTGGTGTCGGCGGGTTTCAACTCCACAACCTGCTGACCCTGATCCTGTTTAACATCCACTTTCATTTGCGGAGAACTCTTGAGGGCGCCCGTATCCACCGCTTGCGCGCGCAGCCTCTGCACGGAAGCAAGAACAGCCTTCGGACTCGACTCGTACGATGCTCCCAGCTGTTTCGTCCAGTCAAACTGTGAGCACATAAGGTCTACGACGCTCGGGTAGTGCAAAAGCGCCTGCATCACCGGAGTAAAACCCGCCTTCTCGGAAGCCTGGTCCAAGGCCGCTTCTTTCAGGTTGTGATTCTCATCCGCCGCCAGCCAGTTCCCGCCATCCATCACTTCCTGCGGATTTACGGAGGCTTGCAGCATCACGGCAAGCACGGGATCGGGATACAGGGCGATGGGAGCGAGCAACTCGTCCAGGCCATCCGCGGTGAGATTGACCTCCGGAAGTTGCACGGCTTGCTGCGCGTCCCCCGGGGATGCCGCCGGATCCTGCGCGGCAGCTGTTGAAGATTGTTGCGGACTTGCCTGGACAACGGGCGCGGGAGTCGCTTCTTTTGCGCCGCAACCTTCGATGCCCAGCGTTCCGCTGAGCAAGAGAACACTGGCCATCCAACTCATGCACATTCTGAAAATTTTCATGAAATCCTCGTCCGAGGAGAGCTGTCCCCGTTGGTTGTGTACCGAAATCGCTAGTTAGTTCTGCAGAAAAAACTATGGGCGGATACAAGACTTTCAGCTCGTGGGAGGAGCATATCACAGTGTTGCTGCGGAACTTAGGATGAGATTGTTCGGTGCTTTTGTTCGGGAATAGGTCGAATCAATCGTTGGCCGCGGCGGACTTGCCGGTGGCAACGCCGGCTTCGGTTACGCCCGCGGCCACGGCGCGGTACCGGACCACCAGAATCGTCAGGTCGTCCGCCTGGCGCGCGCCGCGTGCGAAATTTTCCACCGATTCCAGCACGGTTTTCTGGATCTCATCCAGCGGCAGCGCGGTCTTACCTTGCAGCACTTCTCGCAATCGCGCCACCCCGTAAAGTTCTTCTTCCGGATCCATCGCTTCGGTTACGCCATCGCTGAAGAGGACCAGCGTATCGTCCGGCTCGAGTTGAAGACAAGCCGTGGTGAATTCCGCTTCAGGCACGAGTCCCACGGGGAAGGATCCTTCTGTGAACGCTTCCTCCGTGGTCTCCTTGCGCAACAAAATCGGCGAAGGATGTCCCGCGTTGATGTATTCGAGTTTCCCGCTGTCCTCCAGAATGCCGAAGAACATTGTGGCGTAGCGTCCGACTTCCGCGTGGTCGCACAAAAAGCGATTGACGTGGTTGAATGTCCGCGCCGGGTCCGTGCCCAGCGTCATGCCGGATAGCGCGCCCTGCAACATCGTCGTCAGCAGCGCGGCTCCCAACCCTTTGCCGCTCACGTCGGCCAGCAGAAACGCCGTGCGCCGGTCGTCCAGCGGGAAAACGTCGAAGTAATCGCCTCCCACGGACAAGCAGGGAAAATTCACGCCAGAGACGGCCAGGTGGGGATATTCGCGCAAATTTTTTGGCAACAGGGCTTGCTGGATGTCGCGGGCGATGCCGATTTCCTGCTCCAGGCGCTGACGTTCGCGCTCGCGCTCCACGAGGCGGGCGTTGTCCAGGATGCTGGCCGCGTCGGCCGCCAGCGCATCCAGAATCTGCCTGTCGAGCTTCGAAAACGCAGTCGGCCGCTTGGAGTCCATGTACAGCACGCCGAGAAAATCACCGCGCCGCACATCGGTCGAAGAGGCATCCGTGCGGGATCGCGCGCTCGCGTAGAGCGGAATCACCACTACGGCCCGCAATCCCTGGGCAACGATGCTGGCCGCTGCCTGCAGGTTCATTTCGGCTTGCGCCAAATCCTCGGTGATCACCGGTGACTGTTGTTTCATCGCCAGCTGAATGGCGGTCTGGCTGGGCGTCATGCTTTCGGGAGGCAACCGCTGCCCGCCGCTGCGCCTCGCCAGCCGCACCCGCATGTTCTCCACATTGCCGTCCACCGCTTCCTGCAGCAGGCCGCGGTCGGCATCCGTCACTGCAATCGCATGATCGATCATCTTGGCCAGCACGGAATCGAGCGGCAACTGCGAATGCAGCAGCGACGTCGCTTCCAGCAGCATGTTTAATTTCCGCAGCCCGCCGCCGGTGGACTCGGAACTGGTCATGTGATCGATGCGAGTCAGCAACTGGGGGATCGCTTCCTCGGCAGTGCCCGAGGCGGAACGGAATATCAGTTGGTAGGAATCTTCCAGCCCGAAGGTGACCGTGTCGCCGTCATTCAGCATCCGGCTTTCCACTTTTTCACCGTTCACGAACATCCCGCGCCGCTGCCCCCGGTCTTCCAGGTAATAGCGGTTCGCTTCCATAACAATTGCCGCGCAGTTGCGCGAGATACGCCGGTCCGTCAATTGCAAATGGTTGCCGGTTTCCGCGCCGCGGCCGATCAGGAAAGGCACCTGGGTGACGCGAACGTACTTTCGCGCGCCGTCGGGGGAAATCACCTCGAGGACCGCTTCGCTTTGCACCAGGGTTTCCGTCATGCCCTCCGCCCCTGCTCCTCCACTGAACCGCGCATTGTAGCACGCGCTCTTGCGCCTCGCCCCACATCCTGCGGCGGCGCGAACCCATCCACCATACCACCGGCCGCTCACCGGCGAATCACTAAGATTTAAGCTGGGCAGGAGCCTTTAGCGATTTGCGGCCACCCTGCGCTCCACATAATCCATCACGAAAGCATCGAAAGCGACGTCGAGCCGCTTTGTAACCTTTCCCGTGGTTCCGTTCCCAATCTTCCGGCCTGCGATTTCTCGGATGCCGATCACATTGCGGTTCGTGGAAGTGATGAACACTTCGTTGGCCGAATACAGATCTTCCACCCGCATCGTTTGCTCAACCACCGATGTGCCCGCTTCCGCAGCCACTTCCGTCAAAACTCCGCGCGTGACGCCCTCCAGACAACCTGAATTCAGCGGCGGCGTCAAAACTTTGTCGCCCTTCACTGCGAAAATGTTTGCCGCCGTGCATTCGCTGACTTCGCCTCGTTCGTTCAGCAAGACCACTTCGTCAAATCCCTCGCGCTGGGCTTCCGCCACAGCCCAGACGCTGCCCAGCCACGAAGTGGTTTTCACTCCCGCCAACGGCGACGCCGCATGCCGCCCGTGCTCGCGGACCGCAACACGAAGAGTCTCAGGATACGAAGGAACATCCGCGCTGGTGATTACCAGGTCCACTTCGGGCATCTTTTCTTCGCTTTTCCAGAAGCCCACGGTATTCCATACCAGGTAGATTCGTGCGCACCCGTCTTCCACTTTGTTTGCGCGGATCACCTCCTGCAATTGAACCCGCACTCTGGCGCTGGAATACGTTAACGGCATCCGTGTGAGTGCGGCATCTTTCTCCAGGCGCCTCCAGTGGCGTTCGTATGCGAAGGCCTCCCCGCGCACGATCCGCATGGTCGTGAATAGTCCCCAGCCACAGATCAACCCCGCCTGTCCCGGCGACCAACGCACTTTATCGACTGTCTTGAGCTCTTCGTTATGAAACACAAATCGATGAATCACGCTTTCACCTGTCGGCCAATTTTCGAATCGGCTGCCAGTCGCATTGTACCGGAATCTCCGTGCGTCGCAGTAGCACCCCCGGTTCGGTATCTCAAGTGCTCGTATCCTTTCTGGCAATCTATGGCCATTAGAGCGAGCTTTCGTCCCCGCATCTCAAGGCTCTCGAAAGCTCAACAACTTACAAAGGATTTGTGGCTCGAGGGAAAATCGATCCTGGCGCGAGTGTTGCAGCGGGCAAGAAAACGGCCCCCAACCTGAAGCACGCCTCGAATAAAGTGTTTCAAGATGGAGCGGTTCCCGCCACTAACAATGGTTCTTTCCGCACTCTTTTGGCTCGGGTTTTCCGGGTCCGCCCGATTCCGGGTTCGCCCCCGAAGCCTTCCACCATCAATTTCTCTCTCTACTTCAGGCGTCTTGTCTTTGCTGTAGCGTGCGTGTTTGTCTACGTACTGCTGGATCGCACCACGGTCTATTTGCAAATCTGGCCCAGCATCAGCGCCTGGTATCCGCCGGCTGGAGTAGCCGTCGCTTTATTCGTAGGACTTGGAGTGGAAATATTCCCCGTTCTCCTGGTCGCCGGATATATCGCGGGATATCTTAATTACCATCAAAGCGTCACTAGCCTTCCTTTTCTACTGCTCAATCCGCTGATTCCCCTGATTTACGCTTCCGCCAGTCTTTATCTCCGCCGCAAATTGACGGGCAAAAATCGGATCCGCTCCGTCCGCGACGTTACTCATTTGTTGGGGGTCTCGCTGCTGGCCTCGTTTGCAGTGGCGACCTCTGGTACAGCTGTTCTTGTCCACAGCGGTGAAATCTCCTCCGCCAATTATGCCCAAGCGGCCTTTAACTGGTGGATTGGCGACGCCGTCGCGCTTTCGAGCGTAACTCCTTTTCTGCTCGAATTTTTCATCCCATGGTGCCGCCGCTATCTCGGTTATGCCGGAGCTCAGGAGTCCGCTCCCGCAGAGAAAAAGTGGACCTGGAGCCGCTCGGAAATCCTCGAATATTTCGGTTTCCTCGCTTCGCTCGGCTTGCTGATTTATCTGGCGTTCGGCAACAGTTTCGCCCGCAGCGCCCACCTGTTTTATCTGTTCTTCCTGCCGCTGATCTGGATTGCTATTCGCCGGGGAATTCGGGGAGTTTTGGTGGCCTTGATCCTTGTCGATTCCACCCTGGCCATCATGATGCGCGTGGCCCACCAGGGCATGGAGGATCTTGCGGTTCTCCAGTTCCTGATGTTGATTCTCGCCCTGACCGCTTTGATCCTCGGCGCCATTATCGGGGAACGTAAAAAAGTGGAACAAGCGCTTGCCGACGAGGAAGAACGCATTCGCCTGATCCTTGAATCCACCGCCGAGGGCATCTACGGCATAGATCCACAAGGCGTGTGCACGTTTATCAATCAGGCGGCCTTGCGCATCCTCGGATTTTCCTCTCGCGATCAGGTCCTCGGGCTAAACGGCCATCTGCTGTTCCATCATTCTCACGCCGATGGCACGCCGTTCCCTATGCAGGACTGCCGCATTGTTCATGCATTTCGCATCGGAAAAGATACCCATTCCGATGAGGAGGTTTTCTGGCGCAGTGATGGCACCACCTTCCCCGTCGAATACTGGTCTCATCCTCTACTCAGGGCCGGCCAGGCCATCGGCAGCGTGGTCACCTTTTTGGATATTTCGCAGCGCCGTACCTTTGAAAACGCCATCCGCGAAAGCGAGCAGAAATTCCGCGCCGTATTTGAAGGCGCCGAACTGGGAATCGCCGTCGCCAAGATCAACGATGGTCAAATTACGGCGAACCCCGCATATGGGCGCATGCTCGGTTGCACCGCCGACGAGATGCGCTCTATCAGCATCTTTGACAAACTCACTCATCCGGATGACGTCGAGCGGGACATGAACGCCTACCAGCCGCTGGCAAAAGGGGAAATTGATCGTCTCCACCTCGAGAAGCGTTATCTTCTCCGCGATGGGCGGCTCGTTTGGGCCAGCGTCGAACTTTCGCTCCTGCGCGACGCCGCGGGCAAGCCGCAATATATCCTCGGCCTCGCGGCCGATATCACCGAGCGCAAGCGTGTCGAGGAAGAACTTCGGACCAGCGCGCGCCAACTGCGCGCCTTCATCGAGGACGCGCCCGTGGCCGTGGCCATGTTCGATCACGATATCCGCTATCTGGCCGCCAGCCGGCGCTGGACCACGGACTACGGTTTCGGCCATTCCGACCTCACTGGACTTGGCCTTTATGACCAGATCCCCAACCTCCCCGAAAAGTGGAAGGATACGCACCGCCGCGGGCTCGAAGGGGAAAAGCAGCATCTGGGAGAAGACATTTGGATTCGCGCCGATGGTGCTGAACAGTGGGTAAGCTCCTCCGTTTATCCCTGGCGCGATCCTTCCGGGAGCATAGGCGGAATCATCATCTCCGCCGAAGACATCTCCCAGCGAAAAATGAATGAGCAGCTGTTGCAAGACGCGAAGCGCGCCGCCGAAGCCGCCAGCGCCGCCAAGAGCACATTCCTCGCCACCATGAGCCACGAAATTCGCACGCCCCTCAACGGCATTCTGGGCATGACCGATCTCGTTCTCGACACGCAGCTCACTCCGGAGCAACGCGAACACCTCGGCCTGGTCCGCTTCTCCGCCGATTCGCTGCTTGCCATCATCAATGACATTCTGGACTTCTCGAAAATCGAAGCCGGCAAGCTTGAAATGGAACTGATCCCGTTCCAGCTTCGCGAGAGCCTGCAGCAAATCCTGAAGACATGCGCCATCCGCGCACAACAGAAAGGGCTCCAGTTTTCCTTCAAGGTGCCTGCCGATGTTCCCGATGCGCTGGTCGGCGACCCGGGCCGAATCCGCCAGGTAATTCTCAATCTGGTGGGGAATGCCATCAAGTTTACCGAGAGCGGCCAGATATTCGTGGCCATTGCCGCCGCGTTTCCCGCCAAAGGCCGTGCCCTGCTCCACTTCGGCGTGAAAGATACGGGGATCGGCATTCCACCGGAGATGCAGGAAAAAGTATTTGCCGCCTTCTCTCAGGCCGATGGCTCCATGGCTCGCAAATATGGCGGCACCGGGCTTGGCCTGGCAATCTGCGTTCGGCTGGTAGAAATGATGGGCGGACGAATCTGGGTTGAAAGTGTTCCCCAGAAGGGAAGCCTCTTTCACTTCACTCTGGATCTGGCGCTTGCAGAGGCAGGCGCGTTCCCGGCCGGAGATCAGTTGGAGCCGCGCGGAGGAGCGTCGCAAACGTCAGCACCGCTTTCCGCTGCTCTCGAAGCGACCTCTGGCGCCGGATGTCGCGTGCTATTGGTGGAGGACAACTCCGTCAATCGCACGCTAGCGCAACGCCTCCTGCAAAAGCGCGGGTTCCAGGTCTCCATCGCCGTCGATGGCAGGGAGGCAATTCGCGCTGCGCAGAGCGCCGAATTCGACGTCATCCTGATGGACATTCAAATGCCGGAAATGGACGGATTCGAAGCCACCGCGGAAATCCGAAAGCGCGAGCAATTCACCGGGCGCCGCACACCTGTCATCGCCCTGACCGCGCATGCCATGAAAGAAGATCGCGATCGCTGCCTCGCCGCGGGTATGGACGCCTATGTCACCAAGCCCATAAATCCCACCGAACTCTTTGGCGCCATCCGGAATGTACTCCAGTCGTCCGCTGCCCAGGACGCCTCAAAGCTCACCGGCCCCGTCCCTTCCTCAAATTGACCTCTGACTGTGCGAGGTGCCCTTGCCGAAATCCACGCAACGTGCGACAACCATCTTGCTATGCCTACGCTTGCTGATATACCCACTTCGAAATTCGAGGCGCTGACGCGGCTCGTTGGCAACACTCCCCTCATCACTATCCACTTTCGGTTCGAGGGCAGCCACCGCGTCCTCTACGCGAAATCCGAATATCTGAATCTTACCGGCAGCATCAAGGACCGCATGGCCGTGCGGATTCTCCAGCAGGCCTACGCCGACGGGAAAATTGCGCCGGGCCACACGATCGCCGAGGCCACCAGCGGAAACACCGGAATCTCGTTCGCCGCCATCGGCAGGATGCTCGGCCACCCCGTCAAGATTTTCATGCCGGACTGGATGAGCCAGGAGCGCGTGCACCTGATTCGCAGTTACGGCGCCGAAGTTGTCTCGGTTTCGAAAGGCGAAGGCGGGTTTCTGGGAAGCATCCGCCGCTGCGAAGAATTAGCGGCCTCGTCCAACGGCATCTTTCTCCCCAGGCAATTCTCGAATCCAGCCAACACGGAAGCCCATTCGGAAACCACCGGGCCGGAAATCTGGTCGCAGCTCCAGACCATCGGCAAACGTCCGCAAGCTTTCGTTGCCGGCGTGGGCACCGGCGGAACGGTGATGGGAGTCGGGAAATTTCTTCGGCAGCGCGATCCCTCCATCCGCGTGCATCCGGTCGAGCCGGCAGAATCCCCCACCCTTACGACGGGCTGCAAAGTGGGGAGTCACCGCATTCAAGGAATTTCCGACGAATTCATTCCGGAGATTGTTCGGTTGAAGGAACTCGACGAGGTTCTTTCCATCCCTGATGGCGACGCCATCCTGATGGCGCAAAAACTTGCGTTTTCCCTGGGACTCGCCGTGGGCATCTCTTCGGGGTGCAATTTTCTGGCTGCCGTCAAGGCCCAGGAAAAGCTCGGGCCCGATGCCACTGTGGTAACCATCTTCTGCGACGACAACAAGAAATATCTCAGCACCGCGCTGATGGCTGAGGAGCCGCCGCGCCCGCAGTACCTTTCGCCACGCATCGAACTGCTCGGCATCGGCACCGTCGGCCGCGCCTGCGAATTCTGCCACTAAATCAGGTTACTGCTGGACGCGCCGAGACAATGAACCCGCAACCCAATAAATACCGGAATAGAAAGTTGATCGGCTCGGCTGGATGAAGGTTGTCCACATACACCAATCCGTCCGTCGCTTCATAGGTCCACTGCCCCGCACCAAGTTCCGCCAACCTTTCCTTCAGCGCAACTTCCGTCATCGGATATACGCTCAATCTTACGTTCTGCGTGAATAGCCTGGCGGTGCCTTCCAGCAACGCCCCGTCCAGATTCGTGTAGCGGTCCTGCATTGCATAAATCATTACCGAGAGGCCAACGGCAAAGTACACCCGCGATTTCGTATAGCGGCTCACGTAGGCGCCCATTGAATAAAGTTCCTTGGCGCGAAAAATCAGCGTGCCGAATCCCAGTTTCTGCAGGTCGTTCACGTGCCGCATCAAATGCTCCGCCGTGGGCGCAGCGGCGGCCGGAAGTATGGATTGGCCCGGCAGGCAAAACAGTCCCAGGCTTCCCTTGCTCTGTTCGAGTTCTTCTTTCGGAAGTTGCGCCAATGTGCTCTGAATCAATTGCCCGTGCATCTCGGAGGCGATTTCGAAAAGCCCGGGGGCCAGCACCAGGGCCTTCTTGTAGAGCAACTCGGTCGGAGGAATCGCCTCGCCTTCCGCCGAAAAAGCTACCGCCTCGGCGTAGCCATTCGTCACCAGCGATGCGTGCAACTGGCGCTTGTCCCAGGCTTCAAACGCCGGCCCCTTCAACTCAACAAGGTCGATCTCCAGCCGTTCCAGGCTCAAGTCCTCAAAGACTCCGGCGAGAAAAGCTTCCGGTGAAGCCAGGTGGTGCCGCGCCGCGTAAATCAGATTTACGCCAAGAATCCCGACGGCCTCCTGCTGCTGCAGGTTGGTGGGATCCTGTAGATTGATATGCAGAATCACATCGCTCGTCGGCGCGCCCGGCGCCTTCTGAAATCTCAGCCCAACCCAACCATGACACTCATTGGTTCCCGCGAAATTGCGCGCCGACACCGTGTCGACAAAAGTGAAAAATCGCGTCGTTGCGCCGCGGGTCGCCTGCAGTTCGGCCAGCAACTGCTTCCATTCCTTTTCCATCATCGCTTCCAGGCGGGGCTTTGAGACGTATCGCGTCCCACGCCCGTAGAGGTCGTCGCTCACTTCCTTGTCGTACGCGGAAATCGTTTTCGCCACGGTCCCGGATGCTGCGCCTACGGTCAGAAACCAACGCGCCACCTCCTGCCCCGCGCCGATTTCCGCGAACGACCCGAAAACCGCCCCATCCAGGTTGATCGTCAGCGCTTTCTGGTGTGTCCCGATCTTTACGTCGGTTGGCATGTGTGTTTCTCCTGGCGCGAAGCCGCATCTTCGCGCAGCATGAAAAGTTTTAAAAGAGTAGCATCCCTCACCCCGTTTTCCCTCCGACGGAGCAGGGGGTCCTCTTTTGCTTGGATGAATTAGAAAGCGAGTCGGCTCTTGAGATTCAGTGGCCCAGGAATTTCTCGACCTTGGAAATTTCCGCGTCCGCCAGGTCGTAATACTTCTGCGCGTTGGCCATGTCTTTCGCTTTCAACGCCGCGTCTCCCTTGGCCATGTACATTTGCATGCGTTCCGTCGCCGAAGCGATGTCCCCGCGCAGGTTGTATCCCGAGGCTTGCTGCTGTTGCCGCAGCGTCTCCACGCTCCGCGAAGCCGTGGCCGCGCGTATGCCCAACCGGTCGGCCTCGTCTTCCATTTTCGCGATTTCCTCCTGGGAAGGCCCCGCAGGAACGGGCGGAGCAGTGGCCTGACCGCCGCCTTGATGCAGCGCTTTCGGATTTCCATCTGATTTCGTCTTCGCGCCCGCTTGAACGGAAGTACCAGGCGCGGTCACATTCACCTTCCCATCAGGTGTCGCAGTCACAGAAACTCCCGGAGCCTGCACCGAAACATTTCCCTTCTCGTCCACATTTACCGACCCCACCGGCGTCGTGATGGAAACCGGCCCATCCGCGCTGCCGTTCGGCTTCGCGGTCGCATCCGTTGACGATTGCGACGGCAGGGTTGACTGTTGCGGGTCCGCATGCGTCTTCATTCGCCGCGGGATATATACTCCGGCGGCAATCATCACGCCCGCACACAACAACACCCCAATCGCCATCCACAATCCGCGGCTGGAAGATCGCGCGGGCGGCGGCGCATAAGCGGCAGGTGCGGATTCACCGGCCGCGGCAGCCACACCCGTGGCGGGACCCATCGGCACTGTCGGTATTGCGGAAGGCGACCGAGGCGCAGGTGGCGGCGCGGGCACCCGCACCGCTGCTTGCGTGGTGGCAGGCGGGCTGGCCATCCGGCCCATCGCTCCGGCTCCCGGCGCCAGTGTTCCCATCAGCGTGTCGTCCGGCGAGATCGGAGCGGACGGCCGTGCCGCCTGCGCAAACGTGGTGCCGGAGCTCGGCAACGCCGATACCGGCACGCTTTTCAGCGCGTTGCAAAACGCATCCGCGCTCTGAAATCGATCGGCGGGCTCTTTGGCCATCGCCATGAGAATGATCTCGTTCAACGCCGGCGGCACGTCCGCGCGCAAACTGATCGGCGATGGCGGTTGCTGGTTCAGTTGCGCAGTCATCAGCGAATACTGCGAATCGCCCTGGAACGGCAGCTTTCCGGTCAGCAATTCGTAAAGCGAAATTCCAAACGAATAAAGATCAGAGCGGGCGTCGGCAGACTCGCCGCGCACCTGCTCCGGCGGCATGTAGTTCAGCGACCCGAGCGTTGTCCCCGTGGAAGTCAACGAACCATCGGTGCCCGAGCGCGCGATGCCGAAATCCATCAGCTTCACCACGCCCTGTGGCGTCAGCATCATGTTCGCCGGCTTGATGTCGCGGTGAATTATGCTCTGCTTATGCGCGTAGCTCAGCGCCGAAAGGATTTGCTCGGAGTAATTCACGGCCTCGGCGGTCGAAATTGGCGCGCGCGCGATGCGGTTCGCAAGCGTCTCGCCCTCCACGAATTCCATGATCATCACCAACTGATTTTCGTAGGTCAGGGCCGTCCGGAGCGCCGCGATGTTCGGGTGATTCAACGAAGCCAGCAGCCGGATTTCCCGCAGGAACCTGTCCGCCAGGCTTTTGTGCGAATTCAGATCGGGCAGCAGGACTTTCATCGCCTCCACGCGGTCGGAAATGACGTTGCGGACCTTGTACACCTTTCCCATGCCGCCCAGTCCGAGCACGGAGAGAACTTCGTAGTCGCCAACGCTTTGGCCAACGGTGAATTCGGCAGTCATGCAAACCTCCACGCGGCACGCCTTAAAGGCGACCTATTCGCACTGAGGATACACCAAAGAATAGGCCGAAAATAGAACGAGTCCAGGCAACCACGGCGCCCGGACTCGGAATTCAGATCGAGACAATCGGTGTCTCAGGGATTGTTCTTGGCCACGTCACCGACTTTCGCCACTCCGGCCCCGCTGAACGTTGCCGTGCACGAATCGTCGTCCACGTCCGTCACCGTCGCCTGGCCGATCTTGTCGGTCACCGCTTTGATCACTTTTCCCGTTGTGGGATCTTTCACCACGCGCACTTGCCGGCTGATCTCCAGTTGGTCGCCGACTTTCACGCCGACTTTCTTGCCGACATTCAGGATAAGCGTAGTGCCGGTCACATCAGCAACGACTCCGTTGATCGGGTGTTTCAGCGCCTCCACCTTGTCGGAAGCCGCGTTCAGTTGTTCCGCGGTGCTGTCCACAGCGGCCCTGACGGCTTCCCCCAGGATGGTGTTGGCGAAATTGCTGCTTCCCATGTCCAGGCCTCCGCCACCTCCACCACCTCCACCTCCCCCTGCGCCGATCAGTGAGGTGCTGCCGCGTGTGGACTCTCCTTTCCCCGTAACCGCAGCCATGATTTCGGCCGTGGAGGTATTGATTACGCGGGCGCTGACGGCGACCACCGCCTTTGATTTGCTGGAGCCCACTCCGCCCAAGCCGAACTTTCCAAGTCCGTATCCGCCGCCGCCGACGTTGGTGTGCTGATCATCGCGGCCAAACTGCGTGATCGAGCCGATGATGATGGCATCCACGCCGAGCACAGCCCCGATTTTCGCAGCCGAGTTGGCATCCGCGCGGTCGCTGTTCGAGAAATTCTGTTCCTTCAGGATTTTGTCCAGCGCGTTGCGCTCGATCACCGAGTATTGCCCGCCGTTGACAAGTTTTTCCACCAGCATGTCGCTGATGCCCTTGCCTACATCCTGGTCCGAACCGAAAATCTGCTGGACCGTCGTTCGTACGGTGCCGTAATCGAAATTCATCACCGCCACGCGCTTTTTGTGCACGGCGGATGCAGCCGGCGCCGCAGCCGGTGGCGCGGCCGCGGTCTGCGCCCGAGTTGGCAGGGCGAACAGGGCCGCGAGCGAGCAGCCAAGTGCCATTCGGGAAATACGAGCATGCGACATAGGAGGACTCCTTGGAGAGGAGCGCAATTTGGGGGGCCCGGTGAAGACGCGCTCCTGCGAAAATCTGCCCGTATGTTAATGAAGGAAACCGCCCTCCGCAACGGGGAAATGCGCCGCGTTGCGCACAGGGCATCGGCGAAAGAAAAAGCGGGGTGAAAAATCCTCACCCCGCTTGAGAAACAGTTTTCGCTCTAGCCTATGCGGCCCGTTTGCGCCGGATAACCCCAATACCGATTAGCCCCGCCGCCAGGAAGGACAGCGATGCCGGCTCTGGTGCAGGTGTAGCAAGTTGAATGCCTTCAAGCTGTGGCGCACCCGCTGACTGTAGTTCGGCGAAACCCCATGTACTCGAAAGGAGGTTCCCACTGAAGGTCAAAGCAATTGTGCCGGCACCAACATTATCAAGCTCCGAAATCGTAGTTGTACCAAGCTGGGAGCACGGAATATTTAGATTAGTTCCGAGGCTGGTATAGATCCCGGGAAGATTACTATTGCCTGAAGGGTCGGACCCGCACTCCAGGATATTGAAATAGTTGAAGCCGGAAGCGTCCACCCCGGGGAAACTTGAAAAAGAGAATGTAACCGTCGAGCCGTCCGTTACTCCCGCAATGCTGAAAAGCGAGTATTCCGTGATCGTCGTTCCGTTCCCGACTTCCAGTAAGCCCCCGGGTGACAAGCCCACGCATGGGTCGCTACCGTTGGGGCAGAGATCTCCGTTACCAGACGGAGTAACGTACCCTTTAGTGTAACCGTAGGAGTTCTGAGGTCCAAGAATCAGGACAACCAAAAAGATCGAAAGGAAAACCCCAACCTTTCCGCTAGGCATATCACACCTCAAATGAGAAAGCGAATAGTTGCAACTGTTGTGGGGACCTTGGTGGTGGGAGTTTCACAAAAGCGAAAATCGGCGTCAAGTAGTTTTTTGGTTAATTTGATTATTTCTTTGCCTGCGGTTCACATTTGACGAAACGACGGAAATCCGTTGCACATTTTCAGACATTTTATGCTAATTCTCGCCACTCCTATGCATGTTACGTTTATTCAATGCACCCGCAACCAGTTCCTGAACGCTTCACCCATCCCACTTTTCGAGCATTCTCCTTCCCTTGTGGCATAATCTGCCAAACGGAACGTCCCCCAAAAAGTTCATGGATAATCCTCCGCTCAAGCCGCGCGAGAACGATACCAGCCAGGACACTTTGGAGAGCCGCGCCGCGACTCCCGTTCCGGAAATCAGCGCACTCGACCACAAGCGCGCCCACGCTCCCATTCCGTCCGCCCATTCTCCAGCATTCTCGCCTGGCGACACGATTGCAAAGCGATTCAGAATTGTAAGATTCATCGCACAAGGCGGCATGGGTGAGGTCTACGAAGCGCTCGACATAGAATTGCACCAGAAAGTCGCATTGAAAACGGTGCGCTCCGCGTTCCTTGGAGACATTAAGGCCCTCGAACGCTTCCGTCAGGAAATAGTTGTCGCGAAGAAAGTCACACATCCCAATGTCTGCCGGACCTACGATCTGTTTCGTCACGAAGCGGGGAAAACGGGCGAGGCCGACCTGCTTGTGGTCAGCATGGAATTGCTCGCCGGGCAAAACCTCGATCAACTCCTCAAAGAAAAGGGAAAACTGGGCAGCACGGAAGCCTTGCCGCTGGTGAAGCAGATGATCGCGGGACTGGCAGCAGCCCACCAGGCCGGCGTGGTGCATCGGGATTTCAAGACTAACAATGTGATGCTCGTGCCGCCGAGTTCCGGCTCCGGTGTTCTCCGGGCGGTCGTCAGCGACTTCGGCTTGGCACACTCGCTCGATGCCGCGGAATTGCCGCTCACCCCCACCGGGGAGATGCTCGGTACGCCGTCGTTCATGGCTCCCGAGCAGGTCACTGGAAAAGAGATCACTCCCGCGACTGACATCTACGCGCTGGGAGTGGTGATGTTCGATATGGTCACGGGCCGGCTGCCCTTCGAGGGCAAGAACTGGCGGGAAATCGCGTTCAAACGCCTGGAAGAAGCGCCGCCCGCACCGAAAACAATCGTTCCGGAGCTCGAAGAAGCGTGGTCGCGCACAATCCTGAAATGCCTGGAGATGGATCCCGCTGACCGTTTCACGGTTGTTCAGGATGTCGAGCGGGCGCTCGTCGGGGAAGCCGAGACGCTGCTGCGTGCGGACTCCGTCAGCCGCCAGCGACGCAAGCGCCTGGTGCTGACTGCGCTTGGATTGGCAGCCATAGCACTCATCGGGATTGCTTTGGGAGTGGCCTTCCCCAATCTCTTTCCCTGGCGGCGCTCGCCCTCGGTTACGGTGCTGGGTTTCAAGAACGTCAACGGAGACAAAAATCTGGATCCGTGGGGCGACCAGTTTCGCAACACTCTTCAGTCGCGGCTCGACATCAAGCCTGTTACCTATAAGACGCTTGTCAGCATGGCGAATCCGTGGACTCCGCCCGCTCCCAGCCAGATGCCCGACGAACCGCCGGCCGAACTACTCTCCCGCGTCCACCAATTCGGGTGTCGCTACGTTATCTATGGAACGTACGCGGTCGAAGGCAGTCCCGGCTCGCGCACCATCGTCTGGGACATTCACATGTTCGACGTGGAGAAAGGGCAAAGCGGCGGTAGCCTGCATAAACGACTGCTTGAGTCCGACCGGGAAACCGTCGCCGTCTCCACGGGCGGCGAACTTCTCGGGATTTTGGGCGTCCCGGAAGGCGCCGGCAGTCCCCAGGTGCAATCGAATCTTGTCTCCGAATCCCTCGGAACGGGCATGCGAAAGCTGGAAAATTTCGATTTCGAGGGCGCTCGCCAGGAATTTCAGAAGGCTCTCGATGCCGATCCCGCAAACGCCGAAGTTCGCAGCGTTCTGGCCGAGGCTTTGTGGAACCTTGGTTATGAGGAGAAGGCCAGGGAAGAATCCACGGCGGCTCTCGAGCAGGCGAAAAATCTCTCGGGCGATCAGAAAATTCGCATCGGGCTTCGCCAGAAGCAGTACGCCAAGCAGTGGGATTATGCCGCGGATACTTATCGGGCCTTATGGAAAACGCAACCCGAAAATTATTTCTACGGCCTGGAACTTGCCAGAAATCAGATGGAAGGGAACCACCTGAAAGAAGCTCTGGCCACGCTGGAACAGCTCAAGGGCAAAGACGTGCCGGCGGGAGTTCAGGCCCAGGCGGATCTTGGTCTGGCTGAAGTGCAAACCAGGTTGGGCGACAACCAACAAAGACTCA
>DATMMG010000018.1:0-5518 GCA_035569815.1 Candidatus Methylomirabilota bacterium | reverse complement strand
CCCAGCAGCAGCACCGCCGGCACCACCTTCCCCTTCTCCAACTTCTCCAGAAACTCCTCGGTGCTGACCTTGCCCATTAAAAATTCTCCGTCACCGCGGCCACCAGCCGCGCCGCAAAGTCCTGCGCCATCCGGTCCATTGCCGGGTCGCCTTCCTGGAAGAAATTCCGCACGTCGGTGGACAACTGGTACTCATTCCGGAAAACAAAATTCGCGTTGTGGTAAAGCACCTTCTCCGTCGCCTTGTCCGTCAACGTCACTTCGCACGTCATCGTCACCAGCATCGCCGTCGCCTGCGCCGTGCTGGTCGTCGCCGTCGTTGTCGTCTGGAACAGCAGCGGTACCACTTCCATCTTCAACACTTTTCCCGTCAGCACCGCGTCCCCGCCGTTCGCGTCGGACACCACGCGATATTTCGTCTTCGCCAGCAGCTCGTGAATCGTAGCCGCCGTCAGTTTCTGTTCCACCCGGTACGTCGATGTCTTGTTTTCCATCGCCGGGACCGCAATCACATGAACGCTCTTCGGCATCGTACTGAAATGCCCCGCGGTGTGATACCCGCAGCCGCAGAAACTCAGCGCAAGAATCGCCACCCCCACCAAATTAATGCAACGTCCGTGCCTCATCCTTCCAACCAGTCCGCCAGCTTGATCCCGCTCGCTGCCGGCATCCGCAAATTGTCGCAAGCGCCCCAGAACCACCACGCCCCGGCCCGCGACAGATCCGCCCGCGGCTCGCTCATAAACAACTGGCTCTCGCCCGCCACACTCACGTTGCTCGGCCCAGCCTCCGATTCTCCCGCAACTGCCCACCCCGCTTCCTTGCAAGCGGCGATCAGTTTGCTCGAATCAACTCCCTCCCCCAAATCCGCGCAAGCGCTGAATGTCAATCCATAAAACACCGGCGCATGAACCAGATTCAGCGAAATCTTCGCATCCTCGCTCACATCGCCCACCGCCGCGGATACCTCCGCCCGAATCTCCAACCCCTCGCGCGCCAAATCTTCTTTGCTCTCCGCCCCAAATCGCGGCAGCAGCGTAAACGCGGTCTGCGTCCCAAACACCTGGATGCCGATGCTCTGGAACGACAACAACTGCGAGGTCTGGGTCTCCAACTCTTCAATCCCGTTTCTGCCCGTTTCCGACACCGGCCGGAACATCACTGCCACCAGCCTCTGCAATCCAAACTTCCGCAGCACCAGCGCCAGGCTCGCCGCAGCTGTCCCTCCCCCCGAAAAGACGCTGAACGTCTTCGCGTTCCTTGCAACGCTTTTCCCCGTCAGTGCCTCGATCTTCGGAAACCACGGCGTCGCATCCGGATCCGAAAGTGTCGCGTGGGTAAAGTCGATGATCGTCGCCCCAGCCTCGCGCGCCGGTCCTAAGCAAATTTTCCCGAACGCCGTTGAACCCGCCAAAAACGCGTACTTCGCCCCGCGAAACGTATCCTCCTCCACTCGCTGAATGACCGCCGCTTCCCCGCCCGCCTCCGTCAGCGTGCCCGCCACTGTCTCCTCGTCCACCAGCCGCAAATCCCAACCCGCAAACCGGCTCTCCTCCAAAAGCGTCTTCAACTCTCCGCCCAGCAGCGAAGACGCACCCGCAATCACGATTCTCTGGGAACTTCGATCCGCGGACATGAATCAAGCCGTCCTGGTCACAAGACGTCGCCGCAAAAACCGCACAATGTGAAGAACCAATGGGATCGTTGCATACGTTCCCGCAATGATGATCAGCGCCATTTCCGAATACTTCCAGATAATCGCCACCAGCAGGCACATTAAAATAATGGCGATGGACGGTTGTTTGCGGCTCCATGGAATGTCTTTGAAACTGTAGTACCGCACCGTGCTGGTCATCAGCCCGCCCAGGACCACCAGCAGCACGAACCACGCGATCGCCCAATTCCTGTCGCTGATCGGGTCGAAGAAATGTCGCGAGTGGACAACCGCCGCAACCACTCCCGCAGCCGCGGGCGTCGGCATGCCCACAAAATTCTTATTCCCGCCGGGTTCCATCCCCTTCACGTTGAACCGCGCCAGGCGCCACGCCGAGCAGATCAAAAAGGCCAGGCAGCAGATCCACGCAAACTCCCCCAATTGATGGAATTCTCCGCCGGAGCCGAACGCGTAACGAAAGCCCCACGCGTACGCAAGAATCGCCGGCGCGATTCCAAAACTCACCACGTCCGCCAGCGAATCGAGCTGCACGCCAAATTCCGTGTTCGTCCCGGTCATCCGCGCGATCCGCCCGTCCAGAGAATCAAACAAAATGGCGATCCCCAATGCTTTCGCGGCGTGGTCGAAATCTTCTCTTCCGCCCACCAGCGCGGCGATCGATGCGTAGTAGCCACACAGCAGGTTCGCCACGGTGAACAAGCTCGGAATCAAAAAGATGCCCCGCCGCAGCCTCGCGCGTCTTGTCGGTTTTTCTATAAACGGCATTTGGTGCTGTTCAGGCTCAGTCATATCCCATCCCATATCCCGTGTAGGGGCGGCTTTGCGCCGCCTTCTTGCTCTTCGAGCAACAGGGTACTACGTGCCGTCCCTCGATTCCTTAGCTTTTCTGCACTCCCACCGGCATCCGCGCGATCACGCTCGATCCGCCCTTCACGTTGTCCCCCACCTTCACCGCAATCTCCGCGCCCTCAGGCAGCCAGAGATCCACGCGCGATCCAAAGCGCACCAGTCCCACCAGCTCGCCGCGGCCCACCGTATCTCCCGTGTTTTTCCACGACACCACCCGCCGCGCCACCCATCCCGCAATCTGCTTGAAAACAATTTCCCCGTATTCGCTCGAAAGCGTGAAAATGTTCTGCTCGTTTTCAAGCGAAGCCTTTTCCGCCCACGCCGCCAGAAATTTCCCAGGCTTATACTCCAGCTTGGCAATCGTCCCCGCCGCCGGCGAGCGATTCACATGCACATTCCAGATCGCCAGAAAAACACTGATGCGCTTCCCCGGCCGGCCAGCATTCTCTTCATCCTTCACAACGACAACGCGGCCGTCTGCGGGAGACACCACCACCCCCGGTTCCGTCGGAATCTTGCGATCTGGATTTCGGAAAAAGTAAAAGACAAAAAGCGCAAGAAAGACCAGCACCGCGCCAGCAAAAAGAAAATGTAGGGGCGGCTTTAGGCCGCCTTCCGCTCCGGAACTTATCCCAAAGGCCAGCAACGCCCCGCCCAGCACCAGCGGCGGAATCCCAAACCAATACCCTTCTTTGACCATAGTCTCCCCGACCCCGGCGCGATCGCTGCTCGCGGGAGCACCCTGGCCATTCTACGATAAATTTTCCTGGGGCGTGTTTCCGGACAGGTTACTGCGAATGTCGAGCGCCTGCACTGTGAACGCGCGCGGCAATGCGTTCCATTTCGTCCTTCACGTGGAGCTTCAACTTTTTCAATCTGATTTCTTCGATGAGGTCTTCACTGTTCAGGTAGGGTGATCGGAAGAGTTGCTGAAGTTGTGCATCGTACTGCCGGTGCTGCTCCGCCAGACGCTGATACTCGGCGTCTGATTCACCAATTACGTCCCGAGGGCTCCGCTGTGCTGTTGCCATGCGTTCCTCCTCTTTCGTGGTTTTGTGACTGGGGCGTGAATATCACATGAGCGCAGAGTAGCACTGGGAAACCCGGAGTCAAGAGAGAGTTCGTACTAAACTGTGGAATTTTTCAGCCAGAGCTCCATCACACTCGCCGGCTCCTTCGGGTCTTGGTAATAGTCCCTCCGAATTCCAACCGCCTGAAATCCCAGCTCTCGGTAAAAGGCGATCCCCCCCGCATTCGACTCCCGGACCTCTAAGAACACTCGACTTACGCCGCCCTCCTCGAATCGATTCAGCAGTTGTCGCACCAGCGCTCGCCCCTCCCCTCGCCGCCGCATTCCCAGCGCAACTGCCAGGTTAAGGATTTCGGCCTCATCCAGCACTTGCCTCCCGACCACGATTCCGGTTATGCCACGGTTTCGCTCGCTCACGTATGCCGATACCCCAGGCAGTAGCACCGTTTCCCGCAACGCCTCTTCGCTCCAACTCGCCGCCTCTCTTGCCTGGCGCAAAATCTCCGCCACTGCTCCCGCGTCCTGTGCGCTCTGGAACGCACGGACCGCGAACCCGGTTCCCGCCGAAGTATCACTTCCCATGGCTCGCTGGATCTTTCCAAAAGATTTCTGCGTCGGAACGCCGCACGTAATTTGCGTCCAACAACACCGAATCCGTGAACTTCCCCTGCGTCGCTCGTTCCTCCCCTAACGCCGCAACCCCCGCGGCCAATCCGTCCCCGCAATGAAGTAGCGTTTCGCCTTTGGCCGCGCGTTCTCTCCAGCTCGGTCCGCCCGCAAACAGTTCCGGATCGAGCGTGCTCCACCGAATCATCTCTCCGTAAGAGTTCCTTGCGACCCACTTCACAAATTCATCCGGCGCAATCACCATTTCCTGCTCGATCAGCCTCCAGCTCCCTTTGCCTTCGTTCCTATACAGCCCGCCAAATACCTGGCCACGCTGCGCGTCGAAACTCGCGGCAACAAAACCCGTGCTTTCCGCCACCTGCCGCGCCATCACCTCCAGCCTGGAAACCCCCACCGCCTCAATCCCAAACAACTCCGCCCAAGCCTTCACCGTCGTTAGCCCCACCCGTACCCCTGTAAACGATCCCGGTCCCGCAGCCACGGCCAGAAGGCCAACCTCTCGCAATGTCGCTCCCGCAGCGCGCAAGCCTCGATCAACAGCCGGCAGCAGCCACGAAGAATAATCCTCCCCACTTTCATGCTTTTGCAGAGACGCCAGGGCGCCATCCCTCCGGACGGCAACACTGCCTCGGGCTTCGCAAGTATCAATGCCCAGCGTGATCAATTCACTCCTCTCCTCTCGTGTACTCTCTCGCCATTTTTCCTTCCGCACCTTACTCCATCAAACAAAAGGAGTTGCCAGCGGTCCACACCCTTAAGACAATTTCGTACCGATTACTCCGTAGTCACCCGGGAATAAATCTGCACCAAATTGCCTCACCGTAGAGCAATTTGAGTGCCAAAATGGTCCGACCATTTCCCTATCTTCCTCATTCCACAGGATATATCTTGACTCTTGCAACACACTACCCTAAACTCTTCTTATCTTCTAGGGGGGACTTCCGAAGCTATGGACTATAAGATTGGCGACAAAGTCGTTTATCCGAACCACGGCGTAGGGGTTATCGAGCAAATCAATTACGGGGTGTTGAACGGCAGAACCGAACGGTATTACATGATCCGCGTTGTTGTCAGTGGTTTGCGGGTTATGGTCCCTCAATCAAACGCGGCGACGGTTGGTCTTCGCTCCGTCATCCGCTCCACCGACACAAGCAAAGTCCTTGGCTTCCTCGAAAAAGGCAAGCTCAACTCTCATCACGACTGGAAACACCGCTTCAAGGAAAATTCCGAGCGCATGCGCACCGGTTCCCTCCTCGAAGTCGCCGTCGTCCTCAAGAGTCTCGTTTCCCTCAGCCGCAGCAAGCCTCTCTCCTTCCGCGAAAAGAAAATGTTAGAGCG
>DATMMG010000017.1:0-6820 GCA_035569815.1 Candidatus Methylomirabilota bacterium | reverse complement strand
TACGCCAGCATGATCCCGCCGAAGAACATCACTTCGGTCACCAGGAAAATCCACATGCCGAGCGTGGCAGTATCCTTCTGCTGCTCCAGCGTCTTGAACTGCCCGTACAATGCTCCGGTGCGATGCACTCCGCACTCCTCTGACCGTCAAGTTCAGGCGCCAACCGCTCGCCTGTCTCCGGGCCGCGGCCCGGCCATTCTTCAGTCGTCCCCGTGAGCCGGCGCCACCACTGGCGAGCCCCTCCCAGCGGGAACGTCGAGCCCCAGGTCCGGCCGGTTGTGGAAGTCGTAAGCTTCCCAGGTCACAACCGGCGTCACTTCAAAATTTTCCGTCAGCGGCGGCGATTGCGTCTTCCACTCCAGGCCGGTCGCTGGCCACGGATTGTCGCCCGCCACTTCTCCGTAAAACGCAGCCCAGGTGAGATACACCATCGGCAGAAGGTAGCCGACCGCGAGAATCGATGCGCCGGCCGTCGACATCACGTTGTAAAGTTGAAATTCCGGCGGATAGGTGTGATACCGCCGCGGCATGCCCATGATTCCCAGGATAAATTGCGGGAAAAAGGTGAAATTGAACCCGATGAACAGAACGAATGCCGCAATCCGCGCCAGCCACTCCGGATACTTGCGCCCGGTTATTTTGGGCCACCAGAAATGCAACCCCCCGAGATAGCCCATCACCGCGCCGCCCACCATGATGTAGTGGAAGTGCGCCACCACGAAGTAGGTGTCGTGAATGTTGATGTCCACGCCCAGGGCGCCGAGGAACAATCCCGTCAATCCGCCGACCAGGAACAGCCCCAGAAACCCGAACGCGTACAACATTGGGGTATCAAACGAAATCGACCCGCCAAACAGCGTGGCCGTCCAGTTAAACGTCTTTATCGCCGAGGGGATTGCCACGATAAACGTCAGAAACGAAAAAGCCACCGCCGCATACGTGGACTGGCCGGTGAGGAACATGTGGTGCGTCCAAACCAGAAAGCCGATCACCGCGATCGCCAGACTGGCCGCGGCCACAAAGTGATATCCGAACAACCGCTTGCGCGCGAACGTCGGAATCAACTCGCTGATCACTCCCATCGCCGGCAGAATCATGATGTAAACGGCCGGATGCGAGTAGAACCAGAAAAGGTGCTGGAACAGGATCGGATCCCCGCCCATCGCTGGATTGAAGAATCCCAGGCCAAACACACGCTCCATCGCCGCCAGTCCGAGGGTAATCGCAATCACCGGCGTCCCCAGGATCATCACGATAGACGTCGCATAGTGCGCCCACACAAACAGCGGCAGCCGGAACCAGGTCATCCCCGGCGCGCGCATCGTGTGTACCGTTACCAGAAAATTCAAACCGGTGAGGATGGACGAAAATCCCGTGATAAATACGCCGACCACCGCAGGCGCCACCGCCGAATTCGAATATACCGTGCTCAGCGGCGTGTAGAACGTCCATCCGGTGTCCAGACCGCCGTTGAGCATCGCCCACAGCGTGAACATTCCGCCAACGACGTACACGTACCAGCTCAGCAGGTTGATCTTCGGGAACGCCAGGTCCTTGGCCCCGATCATCAGCGGTATTAGGAAATTCCCCATTACCGCCGGAATCGAGGGGATCAGGAAAAAGAAAACCATCGCCACGCCGTGCATGGTGAACATGCGATTGTATTGATCCGGCGTGAGCAGAAAGCCGCTCGGTGTCAGCAGGTGCAGCCGGATCATCATCGCGAAGAATCCGCCGATGAAAAAGAAAAAAGTGACCGAAGCCAGGTAGAGCAGCGCAATCCGCTTGTGGTCCGTGGTCAGCAGCCACGAACGAATCCCGTACGTGGCGTTCAGGTAGTGCTTTTCCGGCAGTTGCGGCGCCGGACCCGTGGCTTGCTCTCTCATACTATTTCTTCCCCGCTGAAGACGGCGCGATTCCCGCGCCCTTTGCCGGCACGGGCTGCGACTGCAGAGACTTGATATACGCTGTCAGGTTCAGGATCTGCTCTTCCGTTACCAGTCCCTGGAACGTGGGCATCACCGGCTGATACCCGGCTACGATTTTTGCCTTCGGCTGCAGGATGGATTCGCGGATGTACGCCTCGTCGGCGACAACTGTGGAACCGTCCGCAAGAAGCACATTCGCTCCGTACACGCCATTCAGTGACGGAGCGCGCCCCGTTCCATTCGCGAGGTGGCACGTGTTGCAGGCAAACTGCGTGAACAGCCGTTCGCCCGCCGCCGCCGGATTCACGTCGCCGCTCTCTCCGGATAGCCACGCTGCGTATTCCGCCGGCTCCATCACCGTCACCCATCCGCCCATCACCGCATGATTCGTGCCGCAATATTGCGAGCAGAAAAAGTGGTACTTGCCGGCCTTGATCGGCCGGAACCACATCGTGTTGTACCGCCCCGGTACCACGTCCATCTTCACCCGGAACGCTGGCACATAAAAATTGTGAATCACGTCTTCGCTGCCGAGGATCAGTTTCACGTTCCGGTTCAACGGAATGTGCAGCTCGTTGATCTCCTTGCGTCCGTTCGGCTGCTGCAGCTTCCACATCCACTGCTTCCCGACCGCGTAAATGTCCAGCGTATCCGTCGGCGCGATCCGGTAATTCACGTAAATCGCCGCGCCCCAAGCGAACATCCCGATGGCGATGATCGTCGGAATCAGCGTCCACCCGACTTCCAGCACATTATTCCCGTGGACGTCGTCGCCCACTTCCTTTTCGCTTCGCCGCCGGAACTTGAACGCCGCGAAAATAATCAGCACTGTCACCAGCACCGCGAAAAACAGCGTGGTCATCAGGATGAACGAGAACAACGCATCGACGTTGCCCGCGAAATTGGACGCCTGGACTGGAAAAGTTGGAAGCGATGACTGCACGGCTCTAGTGTGCTCCTTGCGTCGGCATATCCTGATGCGAATGCTCGTTCCGGTGCTCTCGGCGCCGGAAAATCACGAAGCCCAGCACCATGCAGAACAGCGTAACCACTGCGCCCATGCGGATCACCGTCAGGATCGTGGCGCTGTACCGCGCCTTCGTCGGGTCATACTGGTAACAGAACAGCAGCAGGTGATCCACCGGCGTCCCGATTTTCCCGGCCGATGCATCCACAAGCCCCAGCCGCACGTGGTTCGCCGGGTAATCCACTCCGAAAAAATAACGCGATATTCTTCCATCCGGTGTCAGCAGCAGAATCCCGCTCGCATGCGCGTAGGTTTTGCTCTGCTCGTCATAGCTGTAGCTGAAATTCGCCGCCTTCGTCACTGCGTCAATCGATTCGCGCCTTCCCGTCAGGAAATGCCAGCCCCCGTCGTCTGCCGGCCGCGCGAACGTCCGCAGCGCCTCGTGCTTCTTCTTCACCGCCGTGTCCGGCGTATCGGCGGTGTCGAAGCTGACAAACACCACGTCGTAATCCGTCCCAGGATTGAACGAAATCATCTTCAACGTGCCGACCACCGCCTGTTCCACCTGGCTGCACAGCATCGGGCACGTGTAATACGCGAACACCAGCACCACCGGCTTCTTGCCGAAATATTGGCCCAGCCTCACGGAAGACCCGGCTTCATCCACAAACTGGGCATCCAGTGGAATCTGCGCGTTCAGTTGCGGATCGAATTTCACGTTCAGCAGTGCCGGCGGCAATCCTTTCGAGGATTGCCCCACGTTATCGGGAATCATCTGCCCGCAGGTGAACGTTGCGCCGAGCATCAGCAACGCGATTCCCGCAAATGTGCGAAACACGTTCATCTTTACTTCTTTTCCGCCGGCGCACTTACCGCCGGCAAACCTTTTTCCACAATCAATTTCATCGCATCTTTCACCGGGATCTGCGCGATTCCCGCGTTCTTGTCCACCCAGCCCAACTCGTTATTCGCCTTGGTGTCCGCTTCCACCTTTTCCCTCATGTCATGCTGCGGGTCCGTCAAATGTCCCGGCATGCCCTGCATTCTCGGCTCCGGCGGAAACTGCGGGCCTGCTTCGCGCATCGGCGCCGGCTCTTCATACGAGTTGATCCAATAGCTCTTCAACCCTTTGTAAATGCCAATAGAAACAATGAACGACGCAATCACCGTAATTCCGAGATACGTCAGAAATTTGAAAATCGGCGACGAGCGGACGTCTGTCCCCTCAAATGAAACGTCCGCGTGCTGCGGCCGCTCGCCGTTCGTCTGCCCGTGGTTGTGGTGCTCAGTGCTCATTCTGCGCAAGCACCTCCGAAAGATTTGGGTCCCCAACCGGCAGCAACGGCCGCTGCTTCAGGTTCATGGCGAAAAACCCCACCCACAAGCCGATCAACGCCACCGGCACCACGATGTCCAGCCAAGTCGGCACCGCCCGCGAAGTAAACTCGGGGCGCGTCATCCAGTACAAATCCACCAGCCGCATGAAAATCATCCACACCGCGATCTTCGATACCAGGCTGGCTGTCCGCTTCACGTCGCGGGAAAGCAGCAGTAAAAAGGGAATCGCGAAACTGAACAGCAGCACGATCACCGCCACCACGCCCCACTGCCCGTTCAACCTCGAACGGTAGAAAGTAATCTCTTCCGGCTGGTTTCCCGACCAGATGATCAGCAACTGCGAGAACGCGAAGTACGCCCACAGCATGTTGAACGCAAAGAGCAGCTTCGCCAGGTCGTGCAGGTGCCGCTTTTTGATCACTCCGTGGAACGGTTCCGAACCGGCCAACAGCACGATCACCGCGATCATCAGCCCCATCGCCGCAATAGCCTGCCCGGCCACGAACAAAAATCCGTAAATCGTCGAGGCCCACCGCGGCGACAGCGACATCACCCAGTCAATCGCCGCAAACGTCATCGCCAGGATATACAGAATCACCCCCGGCGCCGCCAATGCCTTCATTCGCTGTTTCAGTCCTTCGCCGTTCGACTGATCCTGCTGCTTCGACCAGTTGTTAAACACCACCATCAGCACGATCCAGATCGCGAAGTAAATCACTGCGCGCGTCACGAATCCGCCCGGGGTCAGATATCCCTGTTGCCACGAGGTCAGCGCATGCTCGCCCTCTTTCGGAGCATTAAGCCAGCCTGTTTCACTGTCGTTCCCGGAGTAGAGGTATTTCATCCCCATCAAAATCGGAATAAAAAGAATCAGCATCAAAAAAATGTTTCGTGAAGCCGCTTCCAGCGGGCGCCGGATGACCATGCCCCAGATGCCACCCGTCAGGTGCTGCAGCATCAATAATCCCAGCGAACCAACCGTCAGCCCCAAGATCAGCATGTAGCTGAAAATGTACGAGTGATAAAAATCCGCCGGCGATTTCACGTAGCCGACAATCGCCATAATCAGCGCAATGCCTCCGACGGCCAGCCCGCCCTGCTGCAACCGGTCAACGCTCGCTGGCGCTTTGAACTCTGGCGCGCTCACTTCGCGGTTCCTCCCGCCATCAATTTCTCCCGTAACTCCGCCGGCAGCTGCCCCGCCGGCGCGTTTCTGCTCAACTGCAGCGCCCGCAGGTACGCCACGATCGCCCAGCGATCTCGTGGCGGAATCTGCGCGGAGTAGCCGTACATCGCGCCGAACCCGTTGGTGATCACGTCGTACAAATAACCGTTCGGCACCTGCCGCAGCCGGTCCTGGTGATAGCTCGGCGGATGCTTCATCCCGCGCATCGCCACCATTCCCATCCCGTCGCCCTGAATTCCATGGCAAGGCGTGCAGAAGATCCCATATCGCTGCTGGCCACGCTCCAACAACTCCGCGGTCAACGGCAGCGGATATGCGTTCGATTCCTTGGGTACAAACAGCGCATCATCCTGTATCGACCCGCGCACGACGGTGTTTTCCAGCGCTGGCCGCTCCGATCGCCCATCCGCAAAAAAATCGCTCGGCGACAGGGGATTCTGCCGCGGCTGGTTGGCCATATCCTGGCGCAGCGTGTTCTCGCAGCCGGCAAAGCCCAGCGCACAAAGCGCCGCGATCGCAAAAAGGGAAGGCTTATTCCTCATCCTTCACCTCGTTGACGTGTTGCGCGTGCAGGCTCTGCAGGAATCTGGATGTCTCCGCCAGGTCGAATTTCGGATCGCGCGCCTCGATGCACAAAAAGAACTTGTCCGTCGACGCCTGCGAAAACCGCTCGACGTTAAAGACCGGGTGATACGGCTGTGGCAGCTTGTTCAGCGCCAGCATGCTGAATACCGCGAATATCGAAGCCCCCAGCACCGTCAATTCAAACGTCACCGGAATAAACGCGGGCCAACTGTTGTACGGCCGCCCGGCGATATTGATCGGATAGGCGATCGCCGCAACCCAGTATTGCAGTCCGAATCCAGTCAACCCACCTCCGACTCCGCCAATCAAAGTCAGCAGCGGCACCGCGGTCCACTTGAATCCCACCGCCTCCGAAAGTCCCTCCACTGGGAACGGTGTGTAGGCTTCCACGTGCTTATAGCCGGCCTCCCGCGCCTTCTTTGTCGCGGCCAGCAGGTCTTCCGGCGTTGAGAATTCTCCCATCACGCCAAACAGTTGTGAGCGGCGTTCACTCATGAATGACCCTCATTGCCATGCGAATCCTGGTGCACAAGCTCGCGCATTTCTGAAATCGCAATCGCCGGCAGCCCGCGCACGAACAGGAAAATCAGCATCGTGAAGAGCCCTAGCGTGCCGACAAACGTCGCGTAGTCCCAGACCGTCGCCGAATACCGTCCCCAGGCCGATGGCATGAAGTCGCGCGTCAGCGAAATCACCACGATCACGAATCGCTCCAGCCACATCCCCGTGTTGATGATCAGCGACATCACAAACAACGCCGCAATATTCCGCCGCACCTTCTTGAACCACAACAGTTGCGGCGTCAGGATGTTGCAC
>DATMMG010000016.1:0-5158 GCA_035569815.1 Candidatus Methylomirabilota bacterium | reverse complement strand
TCGGCGTCGTACCAGCCGGTCAGCGGATTGAAGGCGTCAACGAAACTGTATTTGCCCCACGCTTTCGCGCCGTAGGCGCCGCGGATGTTGCGCAACACGCGAATGCAGTCCTCGTACAAGAAGGGCAGCGATCCTCCCGTTGCGGACGGCACAATGCTTCCGTCGATCGGGCCTTGCGGCGGCGGGCCGCCCCACGCCGTATAACCGTTCACGTAATCCGAAGCCGAAATTCCCCAGAGATCGTCCGAATAATCGCTGAATCGCGATTTCAGAGACAGGCAGAACAGCTTGTGCGCCCTCGTCGCTGTAATCGAATTATCAAAATAATTTGCGTACGCGTCTTTCTTGTTCCGGAAATCGAACCACGCCTGGGAAAACTGGTGGGTGAAAAGCGGATCGTTGCCCGAAATATAAGTCAGGCCCTGGTACGTAATCGTCGGCCGCGTCCATGCCTTCCACGTGTCCGGGGAAACGGGATGCGTCGGCGAGCTGATGGCCAGCAGGTAGATCATCATCAGTTCGCAATAGTGTTCCCACCGCGCGGCCAGGAATCCGGACTCCGGCTTCCAGCCCATCGAAAACGTGGGGCCTCCGTTCAGCATCCACGGCCAATCCACTCGTTCATAGATCTTTGTCGCCAGGTCCTGGATCGTGGCGTCCTGAAAATATTGCCGCGCGGTCAGCACCCCGCAAAGGAGAAGGGAAGTGTCGATGGAGGAAAGCTCGTTCTGAGCCCAGCGCTGCCCGGTGTTCATGTCCGCGAAGTGATAATAAAAACCGTGGACGTTGGGCAGTTTGTTATAAAGGAAATCCAGGGTGTTCCGCACTCGCGCGACAATCTCGGAACTCTTGGCGTAACCCCGCGAATCGCCGATGCACAGCGCGGTAAGTCCAAATCCCGTCGCGGCGATGCTGGCCATGGTGCGAGTGTCGTTGCCGTTTAGAGAGGCACGGTCTTTCACCTGCCCGGTCGCAGGATTGGTCTCGTTCCAGAAGAATTGGAAGGACGCACGTTGCAGTTCGTCCAGCAACTGAGCATCGGTTCCCTGGAAAGGAGTGTCCGTGGAATTTTGAAGACTCCGCGAACCGCTGCTAAAGCCCAATAAAGAAGCGAACGGCGCCAGCGAAAGATAAGCCCCGCTCAGGCGAAGCCATTCTCTCCGGCTTGGTCTGTGAAGTTTCAACAGATGCACCTCGCTATTCGACGATTTCCAGGTCCGCCGGCAGCCCGTGGGAAGAATCTGGGCTGATCCAGAGCTGAACGTGGCTGGGTTCAACTCGCAATTTATTTTGCGCATCCCACAGCGAAAAAGCGTCCGCGCCAAGCGGGAAACTCACCGTCCGGCTCTCACCGGGAGCCAGCGAAATGCGCTGGAAGCCCACCAGTTCGCGAACGGGTTCTTCCATGCTCGTTCCCGTCAGCCGCACATAAAATTGTACCGTCTCATCCACCGCGCGATCTCCAGTATTCTTCACGGTCGCGCTCGCGGCCACGCGAGTGCCCTTGTCGGAGACGCCTCGGCTTAAATCTTCGTTCATCGCCGAAGCGCTCACCTTTGTAGAATCCACATTCGTCTGCGAATACTCAAGAGATGAGTAGGAAAGCCCATACCCGAAAGGAAATTGCGGGCTGTTTACCTCGTCTATGTACCGCGAAAGATATTTTTCCGCCGAGTTCCTGGGTGGATGCGTCAGGTCCACGTTTCGGGGCGGACGGCCCGTGCTCAAAGCATTGTAATAGACCGGTATCTGCCCGATGGTTCGCGGCCAGCTCACCACCAGCTTCCCGCTGGGCGCTGCATCGCCAAACAGAACATTCGCGATCGCAGGACCTGCTTGAACACCGGGAAACCACGCCGCCAGAATCGCGGGCACATGCTCGAATGCCCAGGGCAGCGTCAGCGGCCTTCCGCTAAAGAGCAGCAGCACCACGGGCTTTCCGGTAGCGGAAACTTTTTCCAGCAATTCTTCCTGGCGCCCGGGCAAATTAAGATACGCGCGCGAAGCCGCCTCCCCGGATTGTGTCTCGGCCTCCTCGCCCAGGGTAAGGATCACGACATCCGCTTGCCGCGCCGCCTCAACTGCCTTTTGTATTTCCGCGTCGCTCGACGATTGAACATCTCCCCCGGTGGCATAGCGAATTTTCCCCGCTCCAACCCTCTGCTCGAGGGCAGTCTTAAGCGTGACTACATCGTTCGGGCGTCCGCGTCCCGCCCAGGGCCCAAGCATATTCTGGGAACTATCCCCAAACGGTCCGATCAACGCAATAATTCTGGAATCGCTTGTCAGCGGCAAAATCGGCCGGGAGCCCGTCGCCGAATTTTTTAGAAGGACGAAGGAACGCTCGGCCGCCAGTCGCGCAGCCTCCACGCTCGCCTTGGGAAGCGTTCCCTGAACCTCCCGCGATTCGTCCGTATAGGGATTGTCGAACAATCCCAGCGCAAATTTCACGCGCAGCACATCACGCACAGCCGCGTCGAGCCGCACATCGGAAACTTTGCCGCTCTTCACCAGTTCGGCCAGATGCTGGTGATAGGAGTCGCTCACCATGTCCATATCAACGCCGGCATTCATCGCTTTTTGAGCAGCCCCGCCTTTGTCGCGCGCAATTCCGTGAGGAACCAGCTCGCCCACGGAACCCCAATCGCTCACTACCACGCCCGGGAATCCCCATTCTTTGCGCAGAATTTGCGTCAAGGTAAACGGATTCGCCGTGGCTGGTAAGCCATTCAGCGTATTGAAAGAACTCATCAGCGAAGCGCTGCCCTCGCGAATGGCCGCGTAAAACGGTGGGAGATAAATTTCCCGTAGCGTGTGTTCCGAGATCTCCGCCGTGTTGTAATCGCGCCCGGCTTCCACTGCGCCGTATCCAACGAAGTGTTTCACGCAAGCCGCGACACTTTCCTTATCGCTCAGGCTTTTGCCCTGGTAGCCGCGAACGTAGGCGCGCGCCATCAAACTCCCAAGGTACGGGTCTTCGCCGGCTCCCTCCACCATGCGGCCCCAACGCGGGTCTCGCGCGATGTCCACCATCGGCGAAAACACCCACCTCACCCCCGCTGCCGATGCCTCCTGCGCGGCAATTCGGGCCGCCTTTTCGACGATCGCAGGATCCCAGGTCGAGGCCAGCGCCAAAGGCACCGGGAACGTAGTTCGATATCCGTGGATAACGTCGAGCCCAAAAAGCAGTGGAATATGCAGCCGGGTTTTATCCACCGCTATGTGTTGATACTGATTCGCGGCGTGCGCGCTATCCAGATTGAAGAGCGAACCCACTTCTCCGCGCGAAATCATATTTGGATAATTGGCGTTCCCGGTGCTTGGGCCGGTCGGCGCGCCGGAGGAATATTGCGCCAGTTGCCCAACCTTCTCCTCGACCGTCATCTGTTTCAAAAGCGCCTCGACACGCCTCTCAATGGCGGGATCCGTCAGCGAAGTATCCGGGAGAGCGCTCGGTCGCGCTTCTGGTTGGGGCGTTTGAGCAATGAGTGTCCCGGATAGTCCAAGACTTCCGAATGCAACCAGAAACGCCGCGACGAACCACGACTTGAGCTGCCGTTTTCCTGAGTTCCTCAGCATGGGAGAGAGTCCTTAGCGGATCGAGATTCCAGATCGTTCCACTGTCCTAAAAATCCCCCTCCGTTCCTGTTTTCTTCGGAGGGTGCAACAACCTCATGGCCCGGAATTCATCTGCTAAATCGATTTAGCAGATGAATTCTACCACACCTTCTAACGCGGGAAACCGCCTCTTCGAGGTCGCCTGCGAACCCGATCGTGTTGTCCGCGCCGCCTCATTATGTCAGACTACCGCACGTAAACCTCCATGGCCCGCCCTACGAAACTTGCGCCGGATCTTTCTCGTGAACCTGCGGGCGGTTCGATCAGCATGAAAGCTCTTGCTGAACACCTGGGACTTTCGACGGCCACGATTTCCCTCGTCATCAACCGCTCCCCTGGCGCCAAATCCATTCCCCATGCCACTCAGGAACGCATCCGGGCCGCCGCGCGCCAATTCAAATATCGCCCGAATCTCATGGCCCGTTCTCTTCGGCAAAAAAGAAGCTTCACTATCGGTGTCATGGTTCCCGAAATCAGCGAAGGTTACTCGGCGATGGTTTTATCAGGCGTGGAAGACCACCTGTTCCAGGAAGGCTATTTTTATTTTGTCGTCAGCCATCGTCACCGCAAAGATCTGATTGACGAATACCCACACCTTCTCCGCCAACGCGCCGCGGAAGGGATCATCGCCGTTGATACGGTTTATGCCGGCAATTGCGACATTCCCGCGGTTTCGATTTCCGGCCATCGCCACGTCAAGGGCGTCACAAACATTGTTTTGAACCACAATCTCGGCGCGCACCTCGCTCTCGAACACCTGCATCGCCTCGGACACACGCGAATCGCTTTGATCAAAGGTCAGGATTTCAGTTCGGACACGGAAACTCGCTGGCAGGCGATTCTGTCGGTGGCCCGGGAACTCGGAATCATTATCGACGAAAAACTCACCGTCCAACTCGACAGCGACTCCCCGTCTCCCGAGGTGGGCCACCGGGTCACTCGAAAACTGCTGGAGGGCGACCCACAGTTCACGGCGTTATTTGCGTTCAACGACATCTCCGCCATGGGCGCGATCAAGGCTCTTCGCGAAATGGGCCGTCGCGTCCCGGAAGATGTCTCCGTGATCGGCTGGGACGATATTCAAGGCGCGGCGTTTCATAATCCGAGCCTTACGACCGTGCGCCAGCCGCTTCGCCAGATGGGCGTGGTCGCCGCGGAAACTCTGTTGAAGCGCATCACCGGGACGCCCGGAGCCGAATATCCCAAAGAAATTGTGCTTGAACCTGAATTAATCGTCCGCGAGAGCAGTTCGCAAAAAAGATAGGGCGTTGATCGCTTTCCAACTCCCCAGTCGAAGCTGTTGCAGAATGTATATGAACTAAATCGCTCACCGCGCACCAAATTTTGGCCCGAACCCCGGTTGTTCCCTATAATCTAGTTTCCAGCCCAACTTAAGGAGGCACGATGCCCGAAGCAAAGGGAATGTGGGAAGGATTGATGGATTTTTCCTTCCGCGTGTATGCGACACCGAAGATGCTGAGATTCCTGTACGCCCTGCATCTCCTTGTCGGATTGATCGCGGGAGTTGCCTGGGTGGTGA
>DATMMG010000015.1:0-10643 GCA_035569815.1 Candidatus Methylomirabilota bacterium | reverse complement strand
AAGAGCAGGTCGGCCACTTCCTTCTCCGACCACTGATTCACAATTTCGTCTGCCGTCAGCGTGTCTTCTTCCGCTTCCCCGCTGCTCATCCGCATATCCAACGGCCCCGCCTCGCGGAACGAAAATCCCCGCTCCGGCCGGTCAAGCTGCATGCTCGAAACCCCCAAGTCGGCCAAGACCCCGTCCACCTTCGCTATCCCCAACCCTTGTACGGCCTCCGCTATCTTCGAGAACGGCGAGTGGACGAAACTCACTAAACTCCCAAACTCCTTCAGCCGCTCTTGCGCGATCCGCAGCGCCTGTGCGTCCCGGTCCAGGCTGATCAACCTTCCCTTTCCCGATGACAACCGCGCGGCGATGCCCGCCGAATGCCCGCCTGCTCCCAGTGTTGCGTCTACGTAAATTCCGTCCGGCTTTATTCGCAGCCATTCGAGCACCTCTTCCAACATCACCGGCGTGTGTGGTGCACTCAATCTTTCCCACTCGTTCACCCTGAGCGCCTTTCGCGAAGGGCCACTTCCTGTCTAAATCCCCAAATCTTCCAAAGCCTTGTCGTCTTCCGCGGTGTACGGCTCATTCTTCAGCGTATCCATCACCCGCGTATGGTTCATCACTTCCAGGTAGTCCAGCGCGCCCAGCACATCCACGTCGCCCTTCACTTGCGCCGCTTCCCTCAGAACTCCTGGAATCAAAACTCTTCCCTGCCCATCCAGCTCCACCATCTGCCCGAAATAGCTCGTCCGCATCAGGAACTTGCGCTTCGCCTGATTCGTGCTCGGGGTCTTCGCCAGCTTGTCTTCAATCTCGCCCCACACTTTCATGGGGTAGATTCGGGCGGTTTCACCGGTAACACTCGTGATGTAAAACTGGTTTCCGAATTCCTGCAACGCGTCGAGAAACACGGCGGGTATCTTCAGACGACCCTTCTCGTCCACCTTCGCTGGACAGTTCCCCCGCAGTTTCACGTTTCCCACTTTGTCGGAGAATCGGTTTTCCCAATTCCACCACAGCCCTCTATGCCGACCTACTTTACTCTACCGAAAACCACTTCGCACCACTTCTGCCCACATCCTATTCCGATTGATAAACATGTCAAGCAAATTCCGCGTAATTTGTGCAAATCATGTGGAATTTAACCAATGCATGTAACAAATGAGTTGAGTGCAAGCCCTGACTACTTTCGCCTGATGTTCGTCTTTTCTCCCGTTGCCCTCACGCTCCGCTTCGCTTTTCGTCGTTAATCCATTCCCTATTCCCTTCCGCATTTTCGTGTGTTAACTTTTACTTGTTCAGCCGATTTGTTGATCAGATTGATTGAAGGAGCCATCAACATGGAATGGGTCACCCCGCAGCACGAAGAGATCGATTTGAATTGCGAAGTAAGCTCGTACGCCAACGCCGAACTATAGTCTCGAATTTGTAGGGCCCGCCTTCCTGCCCTGAGCGAAGTCGAAGGGTCCGAGGCGGGCCGTTTTGTTTCTGTACATCCCTGGTGCTCCGGCCTGGTTTGTATTTCCGCCCTGCTGCTTGGAGAATCCCTTCGTGAAAATTAAAATTCTCGGCTCCGCGGCCGGCGGCGGCTTCCCCCAATGGAATTGCGCCTGCCGCAATTGCTCGGGACTCCGCGCCGGAACCCTCCACGGCAAGCCGCGCACGCAAACCCAAATCGCATTTTCACCTGACAATCGCATCTGGTTCCTGATAGGCGCTTCACCGGACTTGCGCTCGCAGATTCTCTCCGCTCCGGAACTCGCCCCCAGCGCGAAAACCCCCGGTCACACTCCCATCGGCGGCGTGTTCCTGCCTTCCGCCGACGTGGACGCCGTGATGGGCCTGCTGCATCTGCGCGAATTCCAGAGCTTTTTTGTCTTCGCCACTCCCGCGGTCCAGTGCCTTCTCAAAACCGAAAGCCGCATCTTCAGAGTGCTGGAGCGTGGAGATTCTCCCGTCTATTGGCAAGTACTCTCGAACAGCGGCCGCCTCGGCTGCCATCTCTCCGAGAACCCGGCCGAATCGCCGACCTTTGTCTGCAACACAATTCCGATGGGCGGACTGTTTCCCGATTTCGCCAGCGAGGAATTCTTGCGCGCCGCTGCCCCGGAGGATGCCACACTCGGCTTTCTGTTCGAGCAGGATGGTAAAAAACTATTCATTGCCACTTCCCTCTCCGGCGAGAGCCGCGAATGGCAAAAACTGGCTGCCTCCGCCGACGTCAGCCTGATCGATGGCACGTTCTGGTCCGACGATGAGCTCAAGAACACCGGGCGCACCGAAAAGACCGCCCGCGAAATTGGCCATCTCCCGCTCTCCGGCGCTGACGGACTGCTGGCGCAATTCCCGCGCAACGCAACGGGCCGCAAAATCCTCATCCACATCAACAACACCAATCCCATCCTCGATGAAGATTCGCCGGAACATCGCGCGGTACTGGATGCCGGCTTCGAAATCGCCTACGATGGCCTTAACATCTCTCTATGAAAAATGGCCAAAGCGAAAAGCCCCTCGGCGAAAAGGAATTCATCGCGGGATTCCACGCCATTGGTGAAGAGCGCTATCACCACAAGCATCCGTTCCACTTGCTGATGCACCAAGGCGAACTGACGCGCGGGCAACTGCAAGCCTGGGCGCTCAACCGCTACTACTACCAGTCGCACATCCCCATCAAGGACGCGGCAATCCTCGCCCGCAGCAAGGATCCCGCCTTCCGCGTCGCCTGGCGAAAGCGAATCCTCGATCACGATGGCGATGGAAAACATCCCGGAGGAATCGAGAAGTGGCTGAGGCTCGTGGAAGGCACCGGCTTGCAACGCGAACAAGCCATCCAGGGCGAGGGGATTCTTCCCGCCACGCGCTACGCCGTGCAAGCTTACGTTCTGCTCGTTTCGCGCACATCGCATCTCGAAGCGGTGGCTTCTTCGCTCACGGAGCTATTCAGCAAGACGCTGATCTCGCTGCGTATGGACCGCATGCGCGAGCACTACACCTGGCTCGTTCCCGCGCTCGAATACTTCAAGGGACGCCTCACGCAGGCTCCCGAAGACGCCGAATTTGCCCTCGCCTACTGCATAAAGCACGCCCGCACGCGCGAGCAGCAGGAACTCGCTTACGCCGCGCTCCGCGCCAAGTGCGATATTCTGTGGGCGCAGCTCGACGCGCTCTATTTCGCATATGTAAATCCCGGCTGGCCGCCTCCGGGCGCGTTCCAGCCCGCCAAGGAATCTTGATGAAGCCTGAACTCACCGCAACGCCCCGCCTCGCCCCCGGCGTGCGGCTCAACGAAAAATCGCAACTGCCGCGCACCCTGCTGATGCCCGAACGCGCCCTTCGCCTCAACGGCCCCAGCCTCGAAATCGTACAACTCTGCGACGGCCATCACACCGTCCAGCAGATCGCGGAAAAACTCCACGCCCTCTATTCCAAAGCCGAGCCGCAGCGCATCACTGACGACCTGCTGGGCTATCTCGCGCTCCTCCACGACCAGCGCGCCATCGATTTTTAGCTGTAGCTCACCCCTTCAGGGGTGAGGCCTTTCACAGCGCAGGCAAGATCGCGAAGTGGCAATGAAAACCCTCAGGCCGGAAGGCCTGAGCTACAAGAATCTCATGCCGACCACTCTCCCCACACCGCTAGCCCTAGTCGCCGAACTCACTCACCGCTGCCCGCTTCACTGCATCTATTGCTCGAATCCCCTCGAACTCTCCAAGCGCGAATCCGAACTTCCCACGCAAACCTGGACCCGCGTCTTTCAGGAAGCCGCCCAGGCCGGCGTCCTGCAAGTCGATTTCACCGGCGGCGAACCTCTGGCCCGTTCCGACATCGTCGAACTCGTCCGCGCCGCCCGCGCCGCCGGCCTCTACGTCAGCCTGATTACCAGCGGACTTCCGCTCGACGAAGCAAAGCTCTCCGCCCTCGTCGAAGCCGGCCTCGATCATTTTCAATTGAGCTTTCAAGGAGCGACGGAGCAGACCGCGCGCGAGATTTCGAATACCACCTCGCACCCGCATAAGCTTCGTGTCCTCGAGTGGCTGAAAAAGCACCGTATCGGCGTAACGCTGAACTTCGTGATTCACCGCCAGAACATCCATGAACTTGAGGAAATGCTGACCCTAGTGGAAGATTACAAACCCGGCTGTGTGGAATTCGCCAGCGTTCAGTATTACGGTTGGGCCCTGGCCAATCGCGAAGCGCTGCTGCCCACGCGCCGCCAGCTTGACTTCTGCGTCGCAAAACTCAAGGAAGCCGAAGAACGCCTGAAAGGGAAAACGCGCGTCGTCTTCGTTGTGCCCGATTACTACGCGAAATTTCCAAAACCCTGCGTCGGCGGCTGGGGACGCAAACTCATGCTCATCTCACCGGACGGCGCGGTGCTTCCCTGCCATGCGGCAAGCGTGATTCCAGGAATGCAGTTCGAAAACGTAAAAGGCAAATCGCTGCGTGAAATATGGGAAAGCTCGCCGGCATTCCAGAAGTTTCGCGGAGAAGATTGGATGCAGGAACCCTGCAAATCCTGCGACCGTCGCCATCTGGATTTTGGCGGCTGCCGCTGCCAGGCTTTCTTGCTGGCGGGCGACGCAGCCTCAACGGACCCCGTCTGCTCCCTCGCGCCAACGCGCGGCAAAGTGGACACAATCCTCGCAGCGGTAAATCAACCTAAGCCGGCCATCCTCGAAGAAAAACCAACCTATCTCTATCGCCCAAATCCTTCGTGAACCATTTGGAGTGCGGGAGCTCTGCTCCCGCTTTTCTGGCTTGAAGTGTCGAGACCAAATTGTGAGTTGGGGCGCGAGGTTACACCGCAAAAGCGGGAGCCACGCTCCCACACTCAAAAAAATTACCCGCCCACCGCCGCTCCAACCGGTGTTCTCCCCACGCGTGTAGCCACGCGCCAAATAAAAAACAGACAACCCGCCAGCACCAGCGATCCGAAAAGCAGCACCGTATTTGGTGTCCCGATCCGTTTGGCAACACCGCCCGCCAACAACGCCCCGATCGGCTGCACGCCCATGAACATCGTCGCGTAAACAGCCATCAGCCGGCTGCGTAATTCGTCGGGCACGCGCTCCTGGATAATCGTATTGGTCGCGGCCATCTGCGACGTCGCCGCAAATCCCACAACAAACAGCACCGTCGCGCAAAGCCAAAACATCGTCGCATGCGACATGATCATCAACCCAACTGCGCAAACCGTGCACGTCGTTGCGATCCACCGTGCCAGGCCCGTGTAGCTGGTCCGCGCCGCAAATTGCAGCGCGCCCAAAACCGCGCCGACGCCCGCCGCGCTCATCAACAATCCAAGCGTCCTCGCCCCTCCATGCAAAATATCGTGCGCGTAAATCGGCAGAAACACCGTGTATTGCAGCCCAAACATGCTCAGGATGCAGAGCATCACCAGCGCCGAGCGTATCGGCACATCGTGCATCGCGAATCGGAAACCCTGCACGAAACTCCGCAGCGGTGATTCGTCCGGCGGCTTTTTAGGCGTAGGTTCGACGCGCATCATCAGCAGCGCAACGAGTACGGCGACAAAACTCACGCCATTCAGAAAGAAGCACCAGCCTTCGCCAACCAGCACGATGGCAAATCCCGCGATCGCCGGGCCCACCACGCGCGCCCCGTTGAAAATCGACGAGTTCAGCGCAATGGCGTTGGGCAGGTCTTCCTTCCCCACCATGTGTACGAAAAACGACTGGCGGATGGGCACGTCGAACGCGTTAACGATGCCGGCGAGGAAGGCAATCGCGATCAAATGCCACTCGCGAATCAGGTGCGTCAGCGTCAGCGCGGCCAGCACGAACGCCAGGATCATCGAAAGAGATTGCGTCACAATCACGCCGCGATGCCGGTTGTACCGGTCGCCGACGTATCCGCCCATCCACGCCAGCAGCAGCATCGGCACCTGGCTCGCAAATCCGAAAACTCCCAGCAGCGCCACCGATCCCGTCAGCTTGTAGACCAGCCACTGCTGCGCCGTGGTTTGCATCCACGTGCCTACCAGCGAAATTAGTTGTCCAATGATGAAAAGCTGAAAGTTGCGGTGCTTCAGGGCGCGAAATCGTGTCGACAACTCTGGAATCGGAGTCTCCCTGTTATTTGATGCGCAGAATTCCAACAAGTCACCATGCCGCGAGAAGTGCGCGCTTGTCAACGCGTGTAGACGTCTCTTCCCCACAATACGCAATATGAAGTTTCCGTGGGTCGCAAGGGAAAGCGGGAGATCTAGAGGGGTGTGGTGGCCGGTCTTTAGTCCGGCCACACCAAAGAAATCTTACTCGCCAGGAGGATCCGGTGCACCAACGTGCATATGGCTCAGGTCCTGCAGCGTCGAGCGCTCTTCATCGCTCAGCCCGCGCGTGAAATTCGGATCGTTCAACCGCTGGATGCGGGCAGACTCCGGCATGTTCTGCAATACGCTCAGTTTCTGCTTCATCACCTGCTGGCGATCCCAGGGCATCTGCCGCCAGCGCGGCAGAACGTCGTTCTTGATGTAGTCGCGCTGCCCGGGCGTCAGGTTTCGCCACGTATTTTCCTTCTGGCGCAAGTCCGTCTGCTGCGAAGGCGACATATGATCCCACTGGTTGAACTGTTGGCGAATCCGGTTCTGCTTGTCGGGCGAAAGATTCTGGAACGCTTTGCTGTTCTGGAGCACGCGGTCGCGCTGCGGCGGCGAAAGAGCCCGCATCTGGTCCACCCACGGACGCGGCGCACCCACGCCGAGTTGCTGGCGCGGTGTTGGCACATAACCTGCCCCCGCCCCGTTTCTCACGCCATTGTGATTATTCGCTCCGTTATTGAAATTGTTGTGCGGCGCCTGATTCGGATGCCCCGGGTTATAAGGAGTTCGATTCCCGTTCCCCTGCGGGCGATTCGGGTTCGTCGGGTGAGGCGATGCCTGCGGCGGTGGAGTCTGGTGCTGAGGCGGGCGGTCGGCGTGCGCAGCCTGCGGGCCGCAGAAAGCCGGCACGCACGCACACGCCGCGAGTGCGACGACCTGGACGCCGAGTTGGAGCTTTCCGCACCGCATTTTATTCCCTGTTATCCGTCTTCCTTGCTACTGGCTCCTACATCTGCTGCGGTTGCTGCTGCGAATCGGAAGCGTCGTCAGCCTGAGCCGGAGCCGGCAAATCCTTCAGTGGCTCAAAATTCTGCAGCACGTCGTGATCTTCCAGGATCGGCAAATCCTGCATCATCGCCTGGTCATTGTCCGGGATTACCGGCGCGATCGGCGTTCCATTGCGATAGCCCAGCCACAGCGCCATCAGCAGCAACATGGACGCGGCAAACGCAATCCTGGGCGAAACATGCAGCCACGCCCACCAACTGGACTTGGCCTGCGGTTCCGCCGCCACCCGCGCATACACTCGGGTATCGAACTCCGCCGAAGGCTCAATCAACGGCAGCTCATCCAGTAGCCCGGCGACCGCGCTGAATTCGTTCACGCGCAGCGCACACGGCGCACAATCGGCCAGGTGCTTCTCCACCTCCAGCCGTTCGCTTTCTTTCAGCCGTCCATCCACATACCCCAGGATCCGGCTCTCCATTCGTTCACAGCTCATAACTTCCTACCTCCCTGCATTTAGTGCCTTGCCTGTTGCGCCACCAGCGGGGCCAATTCCACTCGCAGCGCCTCGTACGCCCGGAACAGCAGCGATTTCAGCGCGCTTTCCGAGCAATTCAAAATCTTGGCGATCTCTCCATAATCCAGCTCCTCATACTTGTGCAGCAGCACCGCCGCTCTCTGCTTTTCCGGCAGCTTGTCGATCGCATGCCGGATCATCTTTCGCCGCGCATCCTCCACCAGGTGCTGCTCGATGTTCGGATGCTTCTCCGGAACATCCATCGTCCGTTCATCGCCATCTTCCGCGTCAGTCGATACCGGCGCATCAATCGAAACTTCCAGCTTCTGGTACCGGTTGTCCCTGACGGAGTTCAGCGCGAGGTTGGTGGCAATCCGAAACAGCCAGGTGGTGAACTTCGCGCTCGGTACGTAATCCTCTCGGGCCCGGTACACGCGCAAAAACACCTCTTGGGCCAGGTCTTCCGCCTGCTCGCGGTTCCTCACCATGCGATACAGGAAGTTGACCAGTGGCGTGCGATAGCGCTGCAGCAGGAGCTCAAATGAGTTCCCGTCGCCGGCTTTCACATCCAACATCAGTTGGACGTCGGTCCTGACCATAGCCGCCACACTCTACCAAACACTTTTGTTCTCAAAAAGTTGCAGTTTCTGGGTAGCTATCCGGGAAGGCAAGGTACGGGTACTAGCCGAAATTAGAGATTAAATAACAGCTTTAGAATCAGCATGGTAGCAACGCCAGTGAAAACCAGCAAGGCCATCCGCCAGTTGGGCTCCTTGTTCACCTCGGGCAGCAAATCCGTGGCCGCCACATATAACGTCACCCCGCCGGAAAGGGGTAAGGCGTATTTCAGTTGCCCCTCAAGTTGGCTCGTCAACAGGACTCCGGCAAGGGTCGCCGCTCCCAGAAGCCCCGCCGCGCGAACCGCATTTCGCTTGCTCTGGCTCCGGGCCATCACCACGGAGGCCACCGTGAAACCCTCCGGAAGTTTGTGGAGAAACACCGCGGCGAAGATCAGAAACCCAAGCCAAGTGGAAACCAGAAAGCCGGACGCAATGGCCACGCCGTCAAAAAATGTGTGAATGGCAAGCCCCAGAAAAATGGCGCTCTGCGCGTGCCCATGTTGCATCTCTTCGGTATGCGTCTCTTCCCCAAAATGAAAGTGCGGCGCAATCGTGTGCTCGAAAAGGTGAACCAGAAAGAATCCGGCAAGGACGTAGATGAGCGCGTTTTCGCCGCCCAGATGGACCGATTCCGGAATCACTTCCAGAAGCGCAACCGACAGCATGTACCCCGCGCCCAACGCCAGAAAATATTGCAAATACCTCCGCGGCCACTCGCGATACACCACAAAATACCCGCCCAGCAAGTTTCCCCCTGCGGCGATAAGGCCGAGCAGAGCGGCAAGCGCGATGCGAAAAGAGAGTTCGTGACCCATCGGGATTCATCAGGCAAAAATTTGAACTTCTTGAAAACGATTCTTGGTGTGGCCTGTTGTAGGGACCGCCTTCTGAGGCGGTCCGCTCTTCGAACTTAAAACTAATAACTAAAAACTGAGAACTAATTCACCCGCTGTGCCGGAAGAGGATAACATCGCCTTCCTTCACGATGTACTCTTTCCCTTCCAGGCGCACCTGCGCTTTTTCTTTCGCGGCGGAGATGCTCCCCGCGGCCAGCAAGTCGGCGCAGCTCACCACTTCCGCGCGGATAAAACCCTTTTCGATGTCGCTGTGAATTTCCCCCGCAGCTTTCACCGCATTCGAGCCTTTCCGAATGGTCCACGCGCGAACTTCGGGTTCGCCAGCCGTGAAATACTGTATCAACCCCATCAGATCGTAAGTGGCGCGAATGAGCCGGTTCAGCCCCGGCTCTTTCAAACCATAAGAGGCTAGCAATTCCGCCGCTTCCTTCTCTTCCATCTCCGCGAGTTCGGCTTCCAGCCGGCCGCAGACTGCAACCACAGCGGTGTTCGGCCTGCCTTGCAAAGCGGCAAGTTTGTGCTTCGCGACGGCCTTGTCGAGATCGGCGGCCTCGTCGTCGCCCAGATTCAACACATAAAGCATCGGCCGTTGTGAAAGAAACAAAAACCCGCCGATAGGCCGGCGCTCTTCGGCGGTCAGTTCCAACTCGCGCAAAGGCTTTTCCGCTTCCAGATGCGCCTTGCACTTCTCCAGAACGTTCTTCTCCAGCTCCAGCAGCGGATCCTTCTTTTTCTTCAGGTCCTTCTCCACCCGCTCCAGCCGCTTCGATATCTGGTCATGGTCCGAAAGAATCAGCTCCAGGTCCAGGTTGGTGGCGTCGCGTAGTGGATCGATGCCGCCCTCTGAGTGCGGGACGCTGGGATCGTCGAAAACGCGAATGACGTGGGCAATCGCATCCACGTCGCGCAGCGTAGCCAGGCTTTCGCGCATGCGCTCCTTCTGAACGCCCGGCAAATCGACATACTGCACCGTCGCATAGGTGATTTTCTTCGGGTTATAGAGCTTCGCGAGTTCCAGCAGTCGCGGCTCCGGCACCTTGGCCACCCCTACATGGGCGGTCTGCCCACCCTTCGCGTCAATGTGCGCTTTTGTGAGAATGCGGAAGAGCGTGGTTTTTCCGACCTGCGGCAGTCCAATAATTCCTGTTTGCATAAACCATGAATTTTAGCATACTCGCAACCCCATTCCGCGGGTCCCGGAGGTTTTGCTTACCAACGCGATTTCTCCGTGCTATGTTTTTTCGCCGACTCTATGACCATCAACACTCCACCCAACAACCTTGCTTTTGAACTCGCCGAAGCCGTGCGACATCTCTCGGAGCGCGATGAGACGCTGAAAACGCTAATCGCGGAAACCGTTCCGTTTCAGATTGACGTGGCGGACGCTCAATCGCCGTTTGAGGTGCTAATGGAATCGATTGTGTACCAATCGATTTCGGGCAAAGCGGCGGCGACGATATTCGCGCGAATCAAGGTGCTTGGCTCAGACGGGCGTCCGCCGACACCAGCGCAGATGCTGAAAATTCCTTCGGTAAAGCTGAGAAAAGCCGGATTATCCGGCGCAAAAGTTATGGCGATGAAAGACCTCGCGA
>DATMMG010000014.1:0-6257 GCA_035569815.1 Candidatus Methylomirabilota bacterium | reverse complement strand
CACAAATTTTCGCTGGCAGTATCTTCTTCGAAGGAAACTCCTCGCGCGTCGCGGCCGCGCACGCGTAATGGCAGGCGGACCGCAATCCTACGTTCGGACCTCTTCCGGGCGATGCTCTCGCTGACTGGGCTCATGGGCTGGGGCTCCACTGTCGGCCGTCTTTTCCGCGAAGAAGCGGTCCACGTTCTCGACCACTTCCTTCGGCGTGCGCGCCGAATGCACGATACGTCGAAGCTCGCTGCCGTTCGTGACACTGTGCGTAAACCAGCATGCGAACTGCTTCATTTTTCCCACGCCGTCCGGCAGGTTTGAGTTAAGAATTTTCTGATAGTAGCCAGAAAGTAACTGTCGGCGATCCTCTTCCGTAGGCACGTCGTAACGCCCGGTCGTGCGGTATTGCTCCATCTGCCGGAAGATCCACGGATTCGTGGCCGCGGCGCGGCCGATCATCACCGCATCGCAACCCGTTTCCTTCACCAGTCGCTCCGCGTCTTCCGGCGATTGAACGTCGCCATTCCCGATCACAGGAATCTTTACGGCCTGCTTCACCGCCGCAATAATGTTCCAGTCCGCTTTGCCCGTGTAGCCCTGCGCCCGCGTGCGGGGGTGAATCGCCGCCGCTTCCACGCCGATCTGCTCGGCCATCTTCACCACTTCCAGCGCCACGATGGACTTGTCGTCCCATCCCGCGCGCAGCTTGATGGTCAGCGGAATTTTCACCGCCGCACGCACGCTCTTGAAAATATCTTCGAGCAGTGGCAATTCGCGCAGCAGGCCGGAGCCGCCGCACTTCACCACTTTTTTTGCCGGGCAACCGAGATTGATGTCCACGGCGTCGTAGCCGAGGTCTTCCACCATGCGCGCCGCATCCGCCATCACTTTCGGATTTGCGCCAAACAACTGCGCCGCGATCGGGTGCTCGTCCTCTTCGAAAAAGAGATAGCGCAGCGTCTTTTTCGCGCTGCGAGTGATGCCTTCTGAACTCGTGAACTCCGTCATCAAAAGGCCGCAGCTACCCAGCCCGCGAATCACGCGTCTAAACAGCGTATCCGTCACGCCCGCCATGGGCGCAAGGATTGTCGCCGGACGGATAATAAGGTCGCGTACTTTGTATTCCGAGGGAATCATGGCGTGTTCACTATCCAGTTTATCAGGCAACGGCAGCCGATGTCGCAGCGATGTTCCTCCGATAGATAACTCGTTCCCCCCTGATGGGCGGCTTCTATGGGCAAAGAAACAGCCGCACCACAGGAGGCAATTTGGCCCAATCCGCCAATCCAACTTGATTGACTAGCACCGCCGCCCATCGTACGCTGCCATCAGGTATAAGATTCGTCCAGTCCAGGTCATTATGTTCCACTGGTCTTCACTTCCCCATCGATTTCTACTTGCCCTGGCAATCCTTTTTGCCACCGCGGCCATTGTTTACGCCTCATTCTGGATGTATATCGAACGCACTCCGGGTTCTAAAGTAGAGTTGGGCTTCAACAGCCACCATGCCACCCAGTACGACGGAACCACACACTGCATGGCTGTTGGCGACGTGGTGCCGAACAGCCCCGCCGAACGCGCCGGGCTGCGTGCCGGGGACCGCATCATCGGCGTCAACGGCCAGGCCCTTAGCACGTCCCGCCCTTTTGACGAGGCCTACGCAAGAGCGATTCCGGGAGACACTGTTACGTTCACCGTTCAGCGCGCGGGGGAGCCGAACCCGCTCGAGCTCCACGGAGTCTTTCGCGAGTCCTTCGAGGACGGACCACCGGAAGGCCTGGCCAAGACCTCGGCCGTGCAAGTAACGCGATCGTTCCCGGTTCTATTTCTTCTGGTCGGATTGACGGTTCTGTTTCTGCGGCTCAACGATCCGAACGCGTGGTTGCTGGCTTCCCTTTTTTGCGGATTTGTCGCCGAACCCGGTTTTTCTCACCTGCTGACGGTGAATCCGCTGATGCGCTCGTTTGCGTTCAGCTATCAGATTATATTTTCCGTGATGCTCTGCCCTCTGTTCTATATCTTTTTTGCGCTCTTCCCTGCTCGCTCGTTCCTGGATCGCCGCGCCCCCTGGTTGAAGTGGATTGTCCTCGCAATCGGCGTTGCGCTGGCGCTGACCGGCGTGTTCTACGGCGATCTGCGGGAGACGGGCGCGGCCGCGGAACTGCTCGGCCAACGAGCCGGAGATATCCTGCGCCTGTCGCTGATTTATATGGACTACGCTTTCATTGCGCTGGGCCTCATTTCCCTGGCGGGGAACACTTTTGCCGGAAGCTCCGATCCGGGAGTGCGGCGGAAATCCCGCGTCATTCTGTGGGGCACGCTGATCGGCGTGCTGCCGATGGTGATCGAGCGGGCGGCAATGGATTTCGCCGCATACCACCCCCCTTTCTGGGTCAACACCGTCTTGATCATCATCTGCGCGCTCTATCCTCTTTCATTCGGGTATGCCGTGGTGAAGCACCGCGTGATGGACATTCCGGTATTGCTGCGGCGCAGCGCGCGGTATTTCCTGGTGCAGCGCGGGTTCATCGTTTTGCTTTTCGTGGCGGCGTTTTCGGCCATCGCCTTCTTCTCCCATACGCTGTCGCGATTTTTTCAGCCCAATGCCAGCGCCGGAATGATGTTCAGCGCGGTCTTTGGGATTACGCTCGTGTGGGCGGCCTCGCCTCTGGTGAAGCGCGGGACGCAGAGGATCGACCGCGCTTTTTTCCGCAGCGCCTACGACGCGCGGATGATCCTTCAGGATCTCGCCGAGAAGGCGCGCACCGTCACCAGCCGCGGCGAACTGGCGGAACTTTTGCAGCTGCACCTGAAAAAAGCGCTGCATCCGAAATCGTTCGCCTGCTACTTCGCCGCGGGCGACTCGAAACTCGTCGCTGAATGCGGGAACGTTCCCCCGGGTGCGGAAACCCTTTCGGCCCAATCCATCACACTTGGATTGCTGACTCTGCGCGGAAAATCCTGGGACGTGCCGCTCCCGGGCGACGATGAGGAGGACGACCTTCGCGTCCTCGCTCCGCTGGCACCGGAATGCCTGGTGCCGATTCTGGATCACGCCGGCCAGCTTTCGGGTTTGCTGGTGCTGGGACAGCGTCTTTCGGAAGAGCCGTATTCGAGCGAAGACAAGCGCCTGCTGGATTCCGTGGCCAGCCAAGCGGGCATCGCCATTGAGAATATGGGCCTGGCGGAAAAAATGGCCGAACGGATGGAGGTGGACCGCCGCGTCGCCCGCGACATGGAGATTGCGCGCGAAGTGCAATCTCGGCTGTTTCCTCAATTTCTTCCGCCGCTGCAGACGCTGCAATACACGGGAACATGCATTCAGGCGCGCGTGGTCGGCGGCGACTACTACGACTTTCTGGACCTCGGCACGGGACGCCTCGGCATCGTGCTTGCCGACATTTCCGGCAAGGGCATCGCGGCGGCTTTGCTGATGGCCAATCTGCAAGCGAATCTCCGCAGCCGCTATATGGTCGCAATCGAGGATCCGCACCAGTTGCTGCAGTCCGTGAACCGGATGTTTTTCGAGAATACGCCGGACGACAGTTACGCCACCCTTTTCTACGCCGATTACGATGATGCGAATCACTGCCTGCGTTACGCCAATTGCGGCCACAATCCTCCGCTGCTCCTGCGCGCGAACGGGGGGATCGAGAAGTTGGGAGCGACTGCGACAGTCTTGGGGCTCTTTTCCGACTGGCGTTGCAAGGTGGAGAAAGTTGCTCTCGGCCCCGGAGACGTGTTGGTTATCTACACCGACGGGATCACCGAGGCGCCCAACCAGGCCGGCGAGGAGTTCGGCGAATCGCGCCTGCTGGACATTGTGCGCGCGCACCCGCAGGCCAAGGTCAATGAGATGCTCTCCGAGATACTGTCCGAGGTGCAACAGTTCAGCGGCGCGAGCCAGGCCGACGACCTGACGCTCGTGATTGCGAGGGGACAGTAAGTTACGTGGTCTTTGGAGTGCGGGAGCTCTGCTTCCGCTTTCACGGTTTCACAGTTTCTCCCAAACGAAGTTTTCGCCAGGATTTTACGCGTCAAAAGCGGTGGCAGAGCCACCCTTCGGCCATGCTCAGGGCAGGCCGCAATCCAAGAGAAGAGCGGCCCGCCCCGTATAAGCATTCGGGGTGCAACCAACGCACCTCGGAAGGTGGACCCTGCAAGAATTAGCTGGGCCACCATTCCTTCGTCAGGGCAGGCTCTGAAGGTGGCCGCTACGGGTTGCGGTACGGGTTTAGGGATTGGAACGGGTGGTTTGCGCGGGGAGGAGCGGTGCGTCATACTCGGGAATCATTGCAGTGAGATTTTTGTTGTGGGAACGGGAGCCTACCTTATATATGCGGACCCTGCCTGTTGATTTCGGGAAACAAAGGAAATCTGGTCTTGTGCGAGTGAATGCGCGCCGAGTGGCTAGCCTGGTGCTGGCCGCGCAATTGGTGAGTTTGCCGGGGCTGGCGGCGGGAGAGAAAGACAGTCAGACGGCGAAGGCCGTGCAGGATGCGATGCTGCAGACGATGCAGGCGGAGCTGAATCGCGCGAAGACGGATCTGGCAAAGAGCGATCCGGCTCCTTATTTCTTGAGCTACACGGTTTACGACCAGGACCAGATTTTCATCGCGGGCGCGTACGGGGCGCTGCTTTCGGATACGGCTGTGAAGCGGCGGAACACGGATGTGACGATGCGAGTCGGCACTCCGGAATTGGACAACACGCACGGGCAGAGCCGTTCGAGCGGAATGACTTCGGGGAGTTTGCCCTTGCAGGACGATCCGGACGCGACGGCGCGGGTGCTTTGGGAGTTGACGGACCGGGAGTACAAGCGTGCGGCGCCGGCGTACTTGAACGTAAAGACGAATACGGCGGTGAAGGCGGAAGAAGAGGACAAGTCGCCGGATTTTTCGAAGGCCGATCCGAAGATTCACATTGGGGAAAAATTGACCGAGCCGCCGTTTGACCGGAAGGCTTGGGAGGATGAGATTCGGCGGGTATCGGGGGCGTTCCGGAAATACGGGGACGTTTATTATGCAACGGTGATTCTGCAGGTGGGATCGTCCAATGCACGTATGGTGTCCAGCGAGGGCGCGGCGATTGAAACGCCGAGCGCTTCGGCTCGGCTGGTGATGGAAGCGCAGACGCGCGCGGACGACGGAATGGATTTGCTGCGCGTGGAGACGTTCCAGGCTCCGGCTACGAGCGGATTGCCGAGCGAAGCGGTTTTGATGGAGAAGGCCGCGAAGATGGCGGCGGATTTGAAAGATCTGCGGAAGGCGCCGGTGGCGGAGCCTTATGACGGGCCGGCTTTGCTGAGCGGGCGCGCAGCGGCGGTATTTTTCCACGAAGTCCTGGGCCACCGGATGGAAGGACACCGGCAACGGGACGAGGAAGAAGGACAGACGTTCACGAAGAAAGTCGGGCAGGAAGTGCTGCCGACATTTCTGAGCGTGGTGGACGACCCGACGATCGGCGAGATTAACGGAACCAAGCTCGCGGGGACGTACGAGTTCGACAACGAAGGAACACCGGCGCAGCGCGTGGTGGTGATTCAGGACGGCGTGCTGAAGAATTTTCTGACGTCGCGGATGCCGATCAAGGGATTCGACCAGTCGAACGGGCACGGGCGAAACCAGCCGGGGCTGATGCCTACGGGGCGGCAGGGGAATTTGATTGTGACGTCAAGCCAGAAGGTGCCGGAAAAACAGTTGCGGCAGATGTTGATTGACGAGGCGAAGAAGCAGGGGAAGCCGTATGGATTGTACTTCGACGACATTCAGGGAGGATTTACGCTGACGACGAGGTCGCTGCCGCAGGCGTTCCAGGTGCTGCCGGTGATTGTATATAAAGTGTACGCGGACGGGCGGCCGGACGAGCTGGTGCGCGGCGTGGATATCGTGGGGACGCCGCTGGCGGCGTTGACGCGGATTATCACCACGGGCGACACGCAACACGTGTTCAATGGAGTTTGCGGAGCGGAGAGCGGAAGCGTGCCGGTGTCGGCGGTGGCGCCGGCGATGCTGTTCAGCGAAATGGAAGTGCAAAAGCGTGCGCATGGAAGAGAGCGGCCGCCGATATTGCCGGCGCCGGGAGCGGATGGCGGCAAGGATGATGCGACGGGGGTGAAGCCGTGAGCGGCATTAAGGGATTGAAGAGTGTAATGAGTTTGATTGCGGCGTTGGTACTTGCATCGGCAGCGAGCGTACGACCGAACGTGGCGGCAGCGGCCGAGAGTTTTGGTGGCGATGCGGCTACGGCGAAGGCGCATGAGGTGG
>DATMMG010000013.1:0-20021 GCA_035569815.1 Candidatus Methylomirabilota bacterium | reverse complement strand
TCGCGGCCATACATGCCGCGGACGGCCTGCCCGCTCATCACGCGGGCCCGCAGCGTGTAGGTGCCCCCGGGTTGGACATCTTTGATACGGGAAAAATGGATCCGATCTTCGTAGCGGAACGGCAGGTAGTTCAGCAGGTCTTCGAGCATGTGAATGCCGCGCTTGGCAAGGAGTTCGGCGCGCTGCGGGCCGACTCCTTTGATCATGCGCACTTCGGTTTGCAGGCTGACGGGCATCCTCCCTTCTTTATATCATCCCCGCCTAAGCTTCGCTTTTCGTGAAACTTGCGCCTTTGGCATGCGTATCGTTAGAGTGGGCTGTCGTGGTGTTTTCGAGCGCAGGAGGCTGCCTTGGCGGATGGACGATTGACGGGGTCGGAAAAGCGCGCGCTTGTTCTGTGGATCATCTTCGGCGCGCTGGGCCTGATGTTCGCCCAACGCTACTTCTTCCGCGCGTTTCCCGAAGCGTCCGTGGACTTCAAGGTATCGCGCACCGAGGCGCAGCAGCGCGCGAAAAGCTTCGTTCAGGGCCTGGGCGAAAACGTGGATGGCTACCAGTCCACAATCACCTTTGACGTGGACGATAACGCCAAAACCTACCTGGAACGCGAACTCGGCTTGCAAGAAGCGAATCGCCTGATGTCTTCGGAATTGAACATCTGGTTCTGGGATGTCCGCTTTTTCAAGCCGCAGCAGGAAGAGGAATATAGAGTTCGCGTCAGCCCGGCGGGAAAGGTGGTGGCCTACAGCCACAAGATCGAAGAGGCCCGCGGGGCAAGGTCGTTGAGCCGCGAAGAGGCGCTCTCCGCTGCCGAACAGTTTCTGGAAGCAAAAGTCGGCACAAATCTGGACAACTGGAATTTTCTGACAGAGGAGGCGAATTCCGAGACGCGCCCCAACCGGCTGGACTGGTCGTTCACCTGGGAACGAAAAAACTTCAAGGCCAAGGATGCGCCGTACCGGCTAGAAGTGGGGCTGCAAGGCGATCGCATCGGTAGCACGCAGGAATTTCTGCAGGTGCCGGAAGCCTGGACGCGAAATTACCAACACCTGCGCTCTACCAATATTTTCTATAACCAGATCGCGCTGATCCCCTACGGCTTCCTGTTGGGCGCGGCCCTGTGGCTGGGAATTACCCTGATGCGGCAGGAGAGAACTTCCTGGGGTGCCGCGCTGAAACTCGGGGCGCTCGTGGCCGTCCTGTTTTTCCTGATGCAGGCGAACGACTGGAACTCCATCCGGGCGGGTTATGACACGCACCAGGAGTATTCCAGTTTTGTTACGGGGCAACTCGCCAAGCTGCTGCTGGAGGCGCTGGCCACGGGTCTGATGGTCACGCTGGTCCTGCCCGGCGGCGAGCCATTGTATCGCTCCACCCAGCCTGCCAGATTGCGTTTGTATCAGGCATTCAGCCGGCGTGGGATTCGTTCGAAGGAATTTTTCAGCTCCTCGGTGGTTGGCATTTCGATGGCCGCCGCGCACATGGGCTTCATCGTGGCGTTCTACATGATTGGCAGCAAGTTCGGAGTATGGGCGCCGCAGGATTTGAGCTATTCGGATGTCGTGAACACTTCGTTCCCGTGGATTGCGGGGGTTGCGGTCGGCGTGATGGCGGCGACCAGCGAGGAATTTCTGTTCCGGCTCTTTGCGATACCCTTCCTGGAAAAAATGACCGGCTCGCGCGTTCTGGCGGTGATTCTCCCCGCGTTTTTCTGGAGCTTTCTACACAGCGCCTATCCGCAAGAGCCCGGATACATCCGCGGCATTGAGGTTGGACTGGTCGGGATTCTTGCAGGCGTGGTGATGCTTCGCTGGGGCATACTTGCGACGCTGATCTGGCATTACACGGTGGATGCTTCGCTGGTCGGCATGCTGCTGATCCGGTCGGACAATTTGTACTTCAAGATCTCCGGCGTAGTCGTGGGTCTTGCAGCGGTGGCGCCGCTGGCGTGGTCCGGGATTTCCTATCTGACGCGTGGAAGTTTCGAATCGGTGGACGATTTGCTGAACGGGGCGGAGCCCGTGGGGGAGATTTCGCTCGAACGGCAGCCTGCCGAGGCGGAAACGGCGCTCGCTGCCCGACGCTATGATCCGCTTGCCACGGGAACGATCGGATTTCTGGCCTTGTGCGTCGTGCTGGGTGGTGTACTGGCAATTGCGATCCACCGCGAGAAAATCGGCGATTACCTTCATTTGACCGTGGACAACCGCATGATTGCCAGCAGCGCGGATGCGGTGATGCGCGAACACGGCCTTGATCCCATCGGTTTTCGCAAAGCCGTACAATTTGTGGACACCACAAATCCGGTGGCGAATGAATTCCTCCGCCGCAGGTTATCCGTCGCGCAGATCAACACAATTTACGCGGAGCGCGTGCCCGGGGCTCTCTGGCGCGTGCGTTACTTCCGCGACTCGCAGCCCGAGGAATTTGCGATCATTTTGAAACCCGAGGGTTCGCTGCACGCCTTCCGACACACGTTGGCCGAAGCCGCCAAGGGCGCGAATCTCTCCAAGGAAGAAGCACAGTCCATCGCCGAGAAATTCCTGCGCGAGAAAAAACAGATTGACCTCGCTGCCTGGAAACTTGTGGAGGCCAATTCCGATAAGCGCCCCAACCGCACCGATCACACCCTGACCTGGCAGCAGATTGCGCCACTCGATCCGGAGGGCGCCGGCGGCAACAACTCCGCTGACCACGCGTTCGCGCGCATGGACGTGCAGGTTCTGGGCGACGAGCCCGCAAACTATCGCACGTACCTGAAAATTCCCGAAGAGTTCACGCGCAAGCAGGAAGAGATCTCGCTGCCGAGGATGTTATTCGCGCTTGCGAAGTACGCCCTGGTCCTGGCGATTGCCGTTTGCATCCTCGTCTTTTATTTCCTCCGGTTGCGTACTCAACCCCCGGGGACGGTACCCTGGCGCCGCCTGGCTCTCTGGGGCCTGGGAGGTTGCGTTGCGTTCCTTGGCAGCCTCCTGCTCGGCAAAGGTATCCCCGCTTTGCTGGCGCAATATCCGACCGCAGTTTCCCTGAAACTCTTTCTGGCCACCACCGCTGTAGGGTTTGTGATCATTGCGGCAGTGGTCGCCGGGGGACTCGGTCTGCTCTTTGGCCTGGCCTGGTCGTTTGGGGCCCGCGCCTTTGGCTCCGATAAAATTCCTACCTGGCTCGGAATGCCCGCCAACTACTATCGCGATGCGTTCTGGATCGCCGCGGGAGGCGCCGGCGCCCTGATTGGGTTGCGCCGCTTGCTCATGATGGCCGACACCTGGTGGCCGACCTTGCATCGGCAATTGCCGGCAAGCTTCGGGGATTCGTTCGACGCCGTTTATCCCGCCGCGGGCATCATCGGCGGAGCGATCGTGCGAGGCCTGCTGCTGACGGGAACTTTTGCCCTGGTCGCAGCGTATCTAGGAGCAGAGCTTCGTGTGCGTTGGCTGAGGCTGGTTTTGTTTCTTGCGCTGGTTGCGGCCCTGGTTTCCGACTGGGGAAGCCCAGGCGATTTCACGAAACAATTGCTGGCCTCCGGGCTGATTATGGCCGTCATTGTCTTCGGGTTCCGACGGGTTGTGCGATTCAATCTGTTGGGATGCTTCCTGGCGGCGGCAAGCCTGGCCATGCTGGGAGGGGCGGTGGAGTTGACCTCCCAACCCGACGGATTCTATCGGTCGCAGGGTTATCTGGTTGTGGCGGCGCTGGTTATTCTGCTGGGATGGCCGCTGGTGGCTTGGCGGATGGGGGACAAGCAGAGTGCTTCCGTGTGAGGTCACAGACATACCGGGGAATGGCTTCCGGCATCGAACAGGGTGAGTGGAGTGGTCCGTGGTGGTTGCGGTTGTGCACTGGGGACCTGCTTACAAAAGCGACTCCCAAGCGTCCAACCAGTGTATCGGTCGTGTAGCCTTCGAACAGGCCGTCCGCCGATTCACTAAAGTCTCTTGTTTCAAGTGATTACACAAGAGTCGGCAGAGAGAAACAAGCGATGCCTCTACCCCGTTTGGCTTTTGCGTTGGCTGACGATAGCGGCCGGTCCGGCACCCCCAGTGCTGCACTGGCATCGGGGACCTCCTTGACCCATCTTGAAGACCGCGCGCTAGTCCAGGAAGCCCAGGCTGGCAGTCGGCTTGCTTTCGAGGAACTGGTCCGGCGCTACGACCGAGACGTCCTTCGCCTCGCCCTGAACCTAATGAAACGCACCGAGGACGCGCGCGACGTCTATCAGGAAGCCTTCCTGAAGGTTTACCGCAATCTGCATCGCTTCCGTTTCGAATGCAGCTTCTACACCTGGCTCTATCGCATCGTGACCAACGTCTGTCTGGACCACCTGCGCCGCCGCCAGGCACGCCCCGAAGATCAAGCCCCCGAGATGCATCCTAACCACTTTGAAGAAGGTATCACCGATTTCTTTGAACGCCAGAAGGAACAGCGCCCGTCTTCCGATCCTGAACGCCATCTGATTGGGCAGGAAATCAAGACGCGGCTCGCCACCGCGATGGAGCGGCTGTCTCCGCGCGAGCGTATAGTTTTCGAGATGAAGCACTACCAGGGCCTTAAGCTGCGCGCAATCGGCGACGCACTAGGAACGAGTGAGGAGACAGTGAAGAATTCGCTGTTCCGGGCCACGCGGAAACTCCGCAGCCAATTGGGAGAACTCCGATGACTTCGGGCGGACTCCATAACGCTTGCGAGCAGGTGGCGCCGCTGCTGGCTTTTTATGCCTGCGGTGAACTGGATGAGGGCGAGCTGACATTGGTTCAGCAACATCTCGCAATCTGCGCCGCGTGCAATGCGCAGCTCTCCGAAGAAAAGAATTTGCAGACCCTTCTTGCTTTCCTTCCCCAGGAGGCCGACCGGCTGGATTCCGCGGGCGTGCTGCTTTCGCAATGCCGCAGCGAACTCGCCGAGACTCTGGACGACCTGGTGCGGCCCCCGGTCCTTGAAAAAACTCCTGTATTTGGAGCGTTTCGCCGTTGGATGGCGCTGCGCCCCGCGTGGAGCGGTGCAGTGCTGGTGGTTTTGGGGCTGCTGCTCGGCATGCAAGCTTCCCAGTGGTATTCTGCGCGAAATGCCGCGAACCCGCTGGATGAGGCGGTGAATGTGCGCCCAGGCCCGCATTTTTCGGACGACCAGCTATCGAAAATGGCCGTGGCTGGAATTAATTTTTCTCCCCCCACAGGCACCGGCGCCCAGAACGTTCGCGTGGAGCTGAATGCCGAGCAACCCATGGAGATCAACGGCAGCCTGGATGATTCCGATGTCCGCCGCGTGCTCACCTATGTGGTGAAGAGCGGCGAGCGGTTTGATCCCGGCATGCGGTTGGATTGCCTGGAAGCTTTGAAGGCGCGCTCGGGAGATTCCGAAGTGCAAGATGCCTTGCTGGCCGCCGCACGCAAAGATCAGAATCCGGCTGTTCGCCTGAAGGCCCTGGAAGCGTTGCGCGACTCCACTTCGGAAGATGCGGTACGTGCCGTTTTGCTCGATACCCTGAAACATGATTCGAATCCGGGCGTCCGCGTGGAAGCGGTCAATCTGCTGGTAGGCTCGCTGGAGAAATCGGGCAATGCGGATACCATGCCCGCGATGGTGCCGGGAATGCCGTCTCTGCCGGACGGAAACACGGTTCCAGCGATGGCCCGCGGGAATGCGCATGAGGTCTCCATGACGGGTGTGATCATGACGTTGGAAGAGTTGCGGCGCAGGGACCCCAGCAGTTACGTTCGGTTGCGCAGTGCGGCCGCCCTGCGCCAGCTTAGCGCGCGCAACGACCAGTAACCCGGCGCAACGGATTTTGATTAAGATGTCGGACTCAAGAAAGCGATTCCCTTCGTGAACGATTCGAAAAAGTATTTGCCGTGGCTGCTGGTCACAGGTGTTGCCGTGGCCCTCTGTCTCGCCACCTCCGGCGTGTACTGTCCCGTTTGTAAAGCCGAAAATGCCCCTCCGCATGCTTCCGCCGATCGCTCCGGGGAGTTGCCTGCGGGCGACGCGCGGACGTTCGCCCTGATTGCGGACATGGGTTCGGTGCACATTCTGCCGCAGCCCGCGGGCGCGGCTCCGAGTGTGCGCTACAACGTTCACCTCGAAACGGATGCAAACGAACCGCTCTCGCAGACCCTCTTCAGTCACTACATTCTCAATTTCCGCGATATCCGCGGCACGCTTACGTTGAACGGTCTTCTTCCCCGGCTCCGCAGCCTGGCGGGGAGAAATGCCCAGTTCTGGGTGCAGTTCACCGTCTACGTACCCGCGAATTTCTCGGTTGAAGTGCACACGGGCGCGGGAGATATTGAAACCGCGGATATCGGCGGCCGCGTGCTGCTGGTGACCGAGGGTGGAAATGTCAGCACCGGGCGTATTGGGGGCATGGAGCGAGTTGCCACAGTGAGTCCGGTCCCTGTGGCCAAGATCGAGACTCAGGGCGGCCACATTACCGTGCTTGACGTCGCCGGAGACCTGGACGCCTACACCGCAGGCGGCTTCATTCAGGCCCGCGACGTTGCGGGAGACGCCAAGCTTCGTACCGGAGGCGGCCACATTCGCGCTTCCCACATTCGAGGAACCGCGCAACTCGAGACGGACGGCGGGAACATCACTGTGGGAGAAGCAGGAGCGATGGTGGGAGTCCGCACCGGCGGGGGGCAGATCGATTTCGGCGAAGTACACGGCTCGGTCCACGCGGAAACGGGTGGCGGCGGAGTTCGTGTGATGTACGTCTCCGGGCCCATGGAAGTGGAAACCAGCGGCGGCGGCATCTGCCTGACCCGTGTTTCAAACGTGGTGCGCGCCGCGACCGGCAATGGCACCATTACCGCGTGGATCACCCCCGAATCCGGCGATGGTTCGCGTCCCGTTCGTTTACCGGGCCCATCGCAGCTTTCTTCCGGCACGGGAGACATTGTGGTTTTCCTGCCAAGAAATCTGGCGGCTACCATCGAAGCGAGCGTGGAAAATGGCGGCCCGGATCGCATCGAAGCGGATTCTGCGCTTGGCTTGAACATGGAGAGACACGAAGACGGTCCGGTGCGCGCCTCGGGGACGTTGAATGGTGGCGGCGCGTTGCTGAAACTGCGTAGCAACGCGGGCAAAATCCGACTGCAATACGTGGACGAACAGACCGCCCTTCGCCAGTCGCTGCTGGAAGAGCAAAGACACCGGTTGGCGCAGAAGTTAAGCCAGATGGGATTTGAAGAACCTGCTCCCAGCATTGCCACGGCAGCTTCACAAACGGCAACCGGCGGAGTCACGTGCACCGGCAGCGGAGGGGATTGGTGGGATACCTGGAAAAACCGTTTGCAGGTGACGTTTCTTGGCGGAGTCCACGAAGAACCGGAAGAGTTCAAGAAGCACCTGATCAATTCACCTCCGCCGGATTACCCGCAAATGGCGCGGCACGCCGGCATTCAAGGAGTGGTGAGGCTGCAGGTGCGAGCGAAAACGGATGGAACTTTGGAAGTGGAAAAGGTAATAGAAGGCGAGCCCGCGCTGGTAGAGGCTGCTCGAGCCGCGGTGCGGCAATGGCGGGCGAATCCGGGGGACATCTGCGGCAAGAAGGTGGACGTAATTTCAACATTGGCTTTTAACTTCCAGCTCCGCTAGTGTGTTGGCGGAGGCGGCGGTTCGGGTTTGTCGGTCGTCCTGGGGGTAGTCTAGGGAGTTGTTCGCGAAGGAGGCTGTATGAAGTTTCGCTCCGCAATCGTTTCGATTGGTCTGACGCTTCTGGCCGTTTCCCTGCTCACCGTTCCGGCATGTTTGGGGGTGACGCGCGAGTTCGCGCAAACTTATCATCTGAAGCCCGACGGCAGCCTCGAGTTGAACAACATCAATGGCACGGTGCGTATCGAGGGCTGGGACAAGGACGAGGTGGAGGTGCGCGCGGTGAAGACCACCACCGACAAGGAATCCAAGCTGGACCTCGTCTCCATCGACGTGAACTCCAGCCCGGACAGCCTTTCCATCTCCACCCGGTACCCCTCGGAAGAGGGAGTGGAAGTGGCGGTGGAGTATACGGTGCATGTACCGCGGCGAACTCTTCTGAAGCACATCAATACGGTGAACGGCACACTGCGCGTCAAAGATCTCGAGTCGCTCGGCGACCTTCATACGGTCAACGGAAACATCGAAGTGTATGAGAGCAGCGGCAACCTGCGTGCGCGCACGACGAACGGAAATGTCTACGTCGAGCTGAAGCATCCGGCGGATTTGCACGGCACAATGGCGGAGACAACCAACGGCTCCGTGCTGCTGGCAATCCCGGCGGATTCACAGGCAAACCTGGAAGCCCGCTGCATGAACGGAAGCTTCTCCACGGAACTCCCCTTCGTCATGGAAGGGGCCATCCAACCTCGCATCCTGAAGGGACGGCTGGGCAAAGGCGGAGCTCCCATCCGACTCGGGACGGTGAACGGCGCTATCCGCGTCGTCGCTTTGCGGTCGACCATTTAGCTTCTCCTGCGTCTAAACGGACAAAGGAGAAATTAATCATGGTTCAACGGCAAATCTGGACGAGCCTGGGCTTGGGCGCGTTGAGCATCGCTTTCATCGCGCTGCCTGGTTCTTCAAACACAACCGATAGCTCCTCAAGCGCAACCGCCTCATCGCAACATTTCGCTCAGGAAGTTTCGCAGTCGCAGATCCGGGTGAATCCCAAGGTGGAGATCCGAACCAATCCCCAGGGCGACGAGATGTTTGTGGTGGTCGACGATGACGAGGATAGCGGGCAACTGGTTCGCGGGACTGACGACCCGAAAGATGCGGCTGATGGCGAGAATCTCCAGGTTTTCACGGGCTCCGGCGGCGGATGGCTGGGCGTGGGAGTTGCTGAAGTTTCCAGCGAAAAGACGAAGGCGCTGAAGCTGCCGGAAGAGCGTGGAGCCGTGCTGGGCAAGATTGTTCCCGAGAGTCCCGCCGCCAAGGCCGGCCTGAAAGAAAACGACGTGGTGCTGGAAATAAACGGTCAGCGCATCGAAGGCACGGAACAGTTTCGCCGCATGATCCACGAAATTCCCGCGGGCCGGACGGCAAACCTGACCGTGTGGCGCGAGGGCCGTTCCCAGAACATCAAGGTTACGCTCGGAAAACAGGATGCCGGCAACATGAAAGTGTTCTCGGGCGGCCCGAAGTCGTTCGCGTTCAAAATGCCGACCATGCCAGCGATGCCGGACTTGTCCGGTCTGGAGCACCTGCGCACATTTTCCATGATTTCTCCGGGACGCCCGCTGCTTGGAATTGATGCGGAAAATCTTGAAGGCGAGTTTGGGAATTACTTTGGCGCGCCCGATGGTGAAGGCGTCCTGGTGCGCGGTGTGTTCGCCAATTCGGCCGCGGCAAAGGCCGGGCTGAAAGTGGGCGATGTGATCACCAGCCTTAACGGCGAGCGCATTCATAATGCCAGTGAATTGCGCGAAAAATTGCTGACCGGCCACGAAGCGAAGAATATTAAGGTGGGCATACTCCGGAACAAGAGCGAAATCACTCTGTCCGTCGAACTTCCCCAACAGAAAGAGGAAGAAGAGCATTTCCTTTCCGAACGTACCAATATCTGAACCTGTCCATATCCGATTCCAATGCAGACACAGCGGCCCGGCTCGCGATCGTTCGGAGCCGGGCCTCCCTTTATGATCAAACTTCTCCGAAAATGTTATACGAATAACGCCTTATCCATCCTGCCGATACTTTCGAAACAAGCGGAGCGGCCTTTTGATCACCTCCCAGATCCGCGAGCCGTGACCTTCTCCTTCGCCGGCCCAGTCTTCTTCCGTGGGCGAAAGAGACAATCGACCAAGGTAAGAGAGCCCCGTAATTCCTCCCCCGCCCATCTTCAACCGGAACATCGCTCTCTGGAGCAGTGGAGGGGGAGCGGAACCCGCGCTTGGCAGCCAGCCCTCCACCTGCCGCACCATTTCTCGCGCCGCGCCATCTTCATATGTCCTTGCGGCCATCGCCGCGGGTACGGGAACGCCCAGCAACGATTCGGCAAGCAGCAGGCCTACATTTACCATTCGCGCTGCTCCCACATCCCTTGCCGCTTGCCCCACGCTCTCCCAGACAATTTCGGGATGCCGCGCCACAATTGCCGCGATGTCTGCGGGCCACATCAGGCGTTCCCAGAAATGCTTTGCGCCGTGGATGCAATTGAGCACCAGTTCGTCTTCCAGGCATAGCGCGGGAATTTCGCGCCCCTCCAGGGCCATACGCCGCTGGCGAGCGTATAGGTCTTCGATCCGCATCGGGCGCGGGTAGTAGCGAAAAGTCTTCTCCGTGTGGAGTTCTATGATCTGTTGCGAGCCGCGCCGGTTGAAAAGATATTCGCCTGGGATTTTGCCCGCGAGAATGGCCTCCTCCGGAACGTCGGCTACGAATCCCAGCGCCGTCAAAATCCTGGAAGCGGGAAGAATCGCCTCGTCGCGCACCAGCAGATCGAGATCCACGTAACTCCGGACCCCCGGATTGTCATAGGCCAGCAGCGAGACCAGCGGCCCCTTAACCAGGAGGCTTTCAATGCCCGCTCGCCCGAATTCTTCGAGGATGGCAAAGAGTTCCGCAGTCATACTCAGCGTGAAGAGGTGCTGCGTGCGCAGACTGTCCTGGAATTTTTGCCAGGTGCCGGCGGGCATTCCCGAATATCCGGTTTCCTTTAGACGCGCGGCGACCACGCCCAGGACGCTGTGTTCCGCGGCGAGTTCCAGCGTCAGTTCCCAATCCAGATTCGCCGCCAGAGCCGCAATCCGGCGGGCGGACTCCGGCGAAGGCGAAGCGCAGGCGCACAAAAACTTCCATTCGTTGGCGAAGGGCTTTGCTCCGAGTGGGGAGAGGACCGTCAGAAGCTGCTCCTGAAAATGTGATTGTAAGTGTACACCTGCATTTCAGCTGTCGGCAGGAACTCCCGCCCGGCACACAGCGTGACGATGGCATCGTTCGCCGCCGGGATCGGGGTCTTCAGCAGTGGCTGGGCGGAGGAGCCCCCGAAGTGGGAGGGAGCACGGAGGCGGCGTCCTGCAAAATCAGTTCGCAAAGTCTGCCGATTTTCTCGGGTTTGGCGTGCGGAATGATGCGGCGCACAGGAATCTGCTGGACCAGCCGGCAGAGGATTTCGAACTCATTCGCGCGCTGATCCCGGCCAAGGACCCAGTTCATGTAAGTGTTCTGAACCAGCCCGAGCAAGGCTTCGCGCGGACTGAGCTTTTCTACGCGCGGTGTATTTTCCTCGCTGCTCCGAGGGGCGATCAGATATACGACACCCAGCGGCAATTTCGCCTGCGAAAATTTTGCGCGCATCCCGTCGAGCTCGAGATAATGTTTTTCCCAGGCCGGCGTAATTTGTGGCAAAGCATCGGCACGGCCGAAGAGCATGCTCACACTTTCCGGCCACAGGCAGACGCGCGGGTAGCCGGGGACCGCGCGAAATTCAACGCCGCTCTCTTCGAGCGCAACGATGTCCTCGGCCAAAACCGGATGCCCGCGCAAGGCTAGCGCCGCGGCCGTTGTCGACTTCCCATAACCGGCCTCGCCGCAGAAGCATACGGCCCGGCCGCGAATATCGACGGCGCTTGCGTGCAAACAGGTGATGTTCCTTCGCCGCAGTACGAAGCCCAAAACCGGCCCCAGAAAATAGGTGGCCATGTCGTCGGCAGTGAGTGGAGGCTCGTAAGTCCCCCAGACATGATCTGCTGCAGCGTCCACGACAAATCGGGTGCCGTCGGAATAGGAAAGTTGGAAGCCTGCTGCTTCGCCCAATTGGGTAAGCACAAACGAGGGATCGGGAGAGCCGGGCGCTTCGGACCTGCGGGATAGGATCCGGCCGGGGAGCGTGAGTAATGCTCGCACCCAATCCGGTTCCGAACCATCTTCAAAACTGAGGTTGTGCCGCTCAGGCCAAGAGGAAGACGATTCAAGTCCGCCAATACGGCTGGATGAGTTCACCCCAAGACCGTAAGCTCGGTAAGAGTAACTCACAAGTAAATTGTTCTAAATGTCGCTCCGGGGCAGGAGTCAGCCTCCGGTGCGACGGTGTGCCGGCCTACCGCCCCCGTCCATCTTCCCTTTATTACCGAGGGACTTAGTCATTTCGGCAAGGTTGCCGTAAACATGCAGCTTGGGCGGTTGATAGGGCTTCCTAGTGAGTGCTTTAGACGCCTGTTTCATTCACGCCCCTTTCTTAGCACTGTACTCAATCCCCTCTCTGTTTTCAATGTCTTTCAGCCAGAGCGCAAGCGAGAGCGGGTAAAGCTGTCGCCAGGAAAGAAAACCCTTAGAGTTTTCTAAAGTTGCGCGCCAGTCCTTCCAATTTACAAATTCATGAAACAATTCAGGCGGATTTTCTTCCGGCTGAGGCCTCCACCCGGTTCTCTTCTGCCAGGCTTCCAGGGGATCGTGTAACAACGGGCTCTTTGGGCGCTTCAGGATTTCAGGCGGTAACCAGGAGGTCATGGCCCGGCGAGTAACTTCTTTGTCAACACACCAGGGAACCGACGGAAGACGCAGCAGAAAACGCAAGAGCCTAAGATCAAGGAGCGGAGCGCGGGTCTCGAGTTGGATACCGGTCCACCCCGCATCTTCCTCTTCCAGCACGCTGGCCCAGTATCCGGAGTGCAAGGAGCGGTACGCTAGCGGATGCACCGGGTGGGCTTCCAAGGCCTCCCGTAATTCGCCGGTTTTCTGAATCCGCATCCCGCATCGTTTGGAAAACTCCTGGTTTAGCCAGGACGGAATTTCCGATGCAGCAGGTACGCCGCCAAACCAGCGACGAAACTTGCCGCGGAATCCCCCGCGCAGAGGAGGAAGCCGCAAGTGCTCCCCGAAATATCCACCGAAGCTCCGAGCGATTTCTCTCCAATCGCCGCGCGCGCGAAGATACTGAAAGTAGGGCCATGCCTGCCCCGTAAGCACATTGTCTCCGCCGTCGCCAGAGAGCACCAGGGGGCTATGTGCGGCGATCTTCTTAAAAATTCCGCAGGCCCGGTCATGAAAAAGATCAGAGGTGGGTTCCGGAGTGTGTTCCGCCACCACCGCATCCAGGGAATGAACTGTGGCTTCTCCCAGGATCTCGTGCGGGAGCCCGAGATGACGGGCGGTTAAGCCGGCGAATCCAGGCTCGGGATCATCGAACATGGGATTCCAACTGATTGTGAAAGCCTTAAGTTTTCCTGAGTTTCCCTGCCCTGCGGCCATCCGGGCGGCAACAGCACAGACGGAACCCGAATCCAGGCCGCCACTCAAATAGAGTGCAACTTTTCCCTCGGGCAAACGATCCGCCACCGCCTGCACCAGAAGCTCGCGATAGTTTTCCAGATATTCGCCGGGTTCCTTGAGACGCAGCAGCTCTTCCACCGGTAACTGGAGAAAACGCCTGACATGGACTCCCGCCTCGTTCCATTGCAGCAGATGACCGGCTGGCAACCGGCGGACGTCCCGCCAAACCGATCGCTCAGGATCGTTGCAGATTCCCTCCAGAAGAAAATCACGAACGAATGCGTCATCCAGTTCCGCGGAGACTTCGGGGACCATCCGCAATACCTGCATCGTATTGCTGAAGCAAAACACGCCGTTTCGCCGGGCGTAAAGAAACGGCCGTGGCCCGTTGAAATCGCGCGCGCAGCAGAGCGATTTTTGAACGGCGTCCCAAATCGCGAAAGAATAATCACCAAGTATTTTAGTAAGCGCCCCTTCGCCCCACGCGCTCCACGCCAGCAGCAACAATTCTTCGTCAGAAGTTTCTTGTGTCGCGGCCAGCCGGTTTTCCTGCAACTCTTCGATAAGCCCCATTCGCGCGTCGAGGCGCACTTCGCCGAGCAGTGTATATCGCTGCCCGAGCCGCACCGGCTGGCTGCGAGACTGGTAGCGAGTCCCCGTCTCCAGGTACGTAAAGCAGGTGCCCAGGCCGTCGTCTGTCGATGTCACGGCGCCGTCAGGGCCGCGAAAACGCAAGCGCCGCGCAACCTGCTCCATGAATCGTGGCTCAACTGCCGCGCCGTCGGTCCGCACAATACCGAAGAATCCGCTCATTGCTGCTCCGCCGGCGGTTCGAGGAGTTCCTCGGCAAAGGCCGCATAGTGGTGGTGCAAGGTCTCGAGCTGGTTCAGTGCTTCGCCCCCATGCTCGACCCAAGCGTGGGCTTCGAACTCCTCGTTCTCCTTGCGCACACCGATGCGCAGAGAAGCAGGGATTCCCTGCTCGCGCAGCAGAAACCAGAGCGTGAGGGATTCTTCGAGACAGGTAAATTGGGCAGGCGAGTGGCGCACTGCAGCGCGCAACAATCGGCAGGTGAGCTGCACCGCTTCCCTTGTATCCGTGTGGTTTTCCACAGCTGATGCCTGGGGGCGCACACGCTTCTGGAGCGAGGCAAAGGTCTTGCTGTAACCCCTCAGGTGTAGCGACCATCGGACCAACGGCAACAGAAGCACGGCGCGCCGGAACATGCGCCGTGATACGGGGTCCAGCGCCTTATATCGTTGGAGTCGGTCCCACATCCGGGGGCAACACTTGCAGCAGGCCGTTCTCCACAAGCCCGCTCAGAAATTCAGTAAGGTGATTCCGCAAAACTTCAGGTTCCACCTCATATTCTTCCTGAAGTTTTTCGAACGCCACAGCGATGCAAGGCTGGGTGGTCGCAAGCTCCCACATCCGAGTGCCTGTCGCGTCCAAGCCGAAATACCGCTCGCTATCGAGATTCAGCAGAACCGACTCCCCATCGAGCTGCCGGATCAGGACGTGCGGCGGCACCACCGCGCGCATAGTCAACTCCACCATCTTCTGGGCTCCTGCCTGCGGACGGGGATTCCGGGGGTATGGGGGCTATCTTAGCGGGGTTTTCGTTGGACCGCCACGCACAATTATGCGACCTCCAAGTTTCGCGCAGATTGTCTTCCGTCCCGAGACACGCTATAACGTCGGGAATGTCCGACTCCGCGATCATCTTGGATTCCCTGGAGAAATGGTTTCCGCCAGCGCTTAGTGGCTGGCGCGCGTTTCTTCAGCCGTTTACCCCTCCGACCACTCCGGCGCTGCGCGGCATTACTTTGGAAGTAAAACAAGGGGAGGCGGTGGCGTTACTCGGGGCAAACGGAGCGGGCAAAACCACATTGCTCCGCATTCTGGCCACGCTCCTGCTGCCAACGCGAGGCAGCGCGTTGCTTGCGGGGCACGATACCGCTCGTGAATCCGCTGCCGTACGACAGCAGATCGGTTATCACGCGGGCAGCGACCTCGGCCTCTATTCGCGGCTGACCGGCCGGCAGAATCTGCTCTTCTTTGGCCGCTTGAACCATCTCTCCGATGAATTCAGTGCCAGCCGCATCCAAACCCTGAGCGAGCGTTTCGGATTGCTTGGCGTTTTAGACCGTCAGGCGCGCGCGTTATCTTCGGGGACAATTCAGCGGTTTAGCCTGATTCGCGCGCTGCTCCATCAGCCGAAAGTGCTGCTCCTGGACGAACCGACGCGGAGTCTTGACGCCATTGCGGCCGCCGATTTCCGGCATTTTCTCAAAATGGAGGTGCTTGCGCAGAAAGAGACTTCGCTGCTGTTTGCCTCGCACACCATGCAGGAAATCGAACTAATTGCCGACCGCGTGGCGATTCTCGATGAAGGCAAACTGCTCGCGTTCGACACGCCCAACGCGCTGCGAGCCAGAACTTTGTCTTCCACTCTGGAAGAGGCATTCGCGCGGCTGACGGGGCGCAAACTCTACTCCGGCGGGGAGTCCACACCGGAATGAGGCGAATCCTGCTAGACATTTTCCTGTTCTTCCAGCGCGACCTGCGGATCGCCGGTACCTATCGAAGTCCTTTCATTCTGGAAGCAGTCGAGGCGCTGTTTGGGGCGGCGATGTTTTATTACGTGGCGCGCTTCGTGGATTCGCCCGCACTGCGCGAAGCGCTTCCTCAGGGAAAAACGTATTTTGCCTATTCTCTCGCCGGGTTCGTGTTCTTTGACTACCTGAATGCAGCGCTGGACACGTTTGACCGAAGTCTGTTGGAGGCGCGAGATGCGGGCACGCTGGAAGCGCTGCTGGTCACGCAGGTTTCGTTGCCGGTGATCCTGATTGGTTCGGCATTTTATCCCTTTGCCGGCACGATGCTGCGGATCGCGGTGTATCTCGGATGGGCGGCCGGATTCTTTAATTTTCCGCTTGGGGCTGCAAATTGGCCGGCCGTTTTTGTCGTACTTGTTGCCACCCTGCTGGCCTTTTCCGGCTTCGGCGTGCTCTCGGCGGCATACCTGCTCCTTTTCAAGCGTGGGAATCCCGCGAAGTGGTTCATCCTGGGCGCTTCGAGTGTCACGGGGGGCATGCTTTTTCCGGTCAGCATATTGCCGCCGTGGCTGCAAATGGTTGCGCACCTGAATCCTGTCACGTATGCGATGGACGCCCTGCGAGGAGCGCTTCTTAACGGCCAGGGCATCCTTTCCCTCGGGCGCCCCCTGCTGCTCCTTCTGGCCTTCGCCGCAGTGATTCTTCCCTCTTCCGTTGTGATTTTTTCCTGGGCCCTTCGCCGCACTAAGGTGACCGGGACGCTGACCCACCGTTAAAAGAAAACGGCCCCGCCGACGCGGAGCCGCCTTCCAGAAACGAGGATGATTTGCCAGTCTTAGGGTTTAGGGCTTCTTTTTCTTGTTGCCAACCTTGGTCTCGATGCCGCCGGTCAGTTGCTGGAGCTGTTCGAGGCCCTGCTTGGCTTGCGTTCCCCATGGGCCATTCGGGTCCAACTCGATGGCCTTCTGGTACGCTTCGATGGTGCCGGGTCGCGGGGTGACTTCGATTTTGTCGCCAACCGTTTTGTAAATGCTGGGATCGGCGACCATGCAGGCGCCCAACAAATACCATGCCTGCGCGCTCTTGGGATCGAGTTCCGTGGCCTTTTTCAGCGGCTCAATCGCTTCCACCATGCGCTGCGCCTGGTACAGGCTGATGCCAAAGTTGCGCCACGCCATTGCGGCGTTCGGAGGATCGAGTTCCGCAGACTTGGTGTAAGCCGCGCGCGCTTCGTCGATCTTTCCAGTGCGTCCCAGGATATTCCCCAGATTGTTGTAGTAGCTGGGATTGTCCGGTTTCGCTGTGATGGCCTGTTGGTAGGCGTTGATCGCCTCGTCGTTACGTCCGGCCAGATCGTAAGCCTCACCCATGCGCGCCCAGAACAGGTGGATGTTTGGATCCTTTTCCGGGGCCACCTTCAGGCCATCTTGAAATACCGCAACGGCCTGGTTAGAGAGATCGGCGATCTTGGCCTTCGCCGCATCTTTCTGGTCGGGAGTGGCCTTCGCCAGGTCAGCCTTGGCAGCACGTTCCTGGTCCAGCAGCGCAACGCCCTTGGCGAATTGCTCTTTCATGCCGGCAAACTTTTTCTGGTCTGCCTGTTGCTGCTTGTATTTCGCGGCCGCCTCAGGGTTCTGCTTCTCCAGAATCTCCTTGAAATTGATATTCACCGGCGGAGTATCCGAGCCACGCACCTCCACCGGGACTTCAAACGGGGATTGCATCTGCGGAGGCTGCACGGTGAACGTGTACTTGCCATTCTTCAAGCCCGTGTAGGAAAATTTTCCGGCCGCATCGGTCTTCGATTCGGTTGTGATGCCTTGCTCGCTCTTGATCTTCACCGGAAGATTGGCCCACGGATTCCCATCGAAGTCGATGATCGTGCCGGCCATCTTTCCCTCTTGCGCGGCCGCGCGCGTGGCAAAACATCCAAGCATTCCCAGCGCCAGGATTGCCGCGAGCGCGTACGTCTTCGTCCATTTCAGCATGCCCCATTCTCCTTTTTTGTGGAGGAGCGCCGGCCTTGGTCCGCGGCCGGTTTGCACTATTATCCCTCATCTCGCTGGGAATCCAAGCGCCGCGAAATTATTTTGCGGCTCCGGTGCGGGACCCCGTTCGGTAGGCAATCGGGTCGCGGACGCCCGCTTCGGCAAATGCCCTCAAACGCAGCAGGCAACTGTCGCAGGTGCCGCAGGCCAATTCCTCGCCCTGATAGCACGACCACGTCAATTGCAGGGGGGCGCCCAGTTCCACGCCGCGCCGGATGATTTCGCTTTTCTTGAGGCGAATCACCGGAGTCACGATCTCGATTTCCGTCTCCGGCCGGGTTCCCCGCCGGATCAACTCCTGAAAGGCTTGGTAATATTCCGGCCGGCAATCGGGATAGCCAGAGCTGTCTTCAGCCACGGCTCCGATGTAGATGGCGCCGGCCCCTGTTGCTTCCGCCCAACTGACGGCGACACTCAGAAAATGTGCATTACGAAAAGGAACGTAAGTGACCGGGATCGCACTTCCGCCTGGCCCTGGCGCACCCAATTCATTTTCGGGTACGGCGATACTGGCGTCGGTCAGCGCCGATCCACCGATGGCACGGAAGTAGTCCAGCCTGACCGGAAGCCTTTCCCGCACGCCATAAAATTCGGCAATTTCAGAAAAGGCCCGCAGTTCCCGAGCCTCTGTCCGCTGGCCATAGCTTGCATGAAGGAATCCCACTCGGCTTCTGCCGTGCTTGGTGACCGCTTCGGCCGCGCAGACGCACGAGTCCATTCCCCCACTCAACAAAACGATGGCGTCAACTTTATTCACGAATACTTTTCCTTTTTCCCCGCCCTACACTCCGCGCATGGCGGGGTCCCACACGATTTTGTGAAGCTGCAAGCCCAAACGGACCGGCAATCCGTCTTCAAGCATCCATTCGACCAGCTCTCGCGGCTGCAGCCCGCGCCATTTTCCGTTGGGATCGTCATGGACGGGCGAGAACAGAACCTCGCGCACACGTTCCGACAGCCGGTGCTTTCGGCTGAATTCGCGCGCGAATTCGTAATCTTTGCGGCTGGAGATCACGAATTTCACTTCGTCGTTCGCGCTTAATTCCTGGAAATTCCGCGGATCAAATGTGTCCGACTCGCCCGAGTCCGGGCATTTTACATCCACAATCTTGATGACTTCCTTCGGTAGACGCCCGATGAAACGTTCGCCGCTGGTTTCGATCATCACGGTGTAGCCCGCCGCAAGCAACCGCTCGGCCAGCGGATAAATCTCTTCCTGCAGCAGCGGCTCGCCGCCCGTTAGTTCAACCAGGGAAATCCCCGTCGCGCCGCCGTCTGGACGGCGGTTCAGCGATTCGACGCGATCCAGTACCTCGTCAACGCTCACCTTTTGCCCGCCGTGAAAAGCGTATGCCGTGTCACACCAGGTACAGCGCAAGTTGCACCCCGTAAGCCGCACGAAGATGCAGGGGAGGCCTGCACGCGTCCCTTCGCCCTGGATGGATTTGAATATTTCGGTGATGAACATTTGGGACTCTATATAGAACCGGAGTTTGTTTACGGCTCTAACTCACCGGCGCTTTCGACAAACTGCGCCCGCCTCGGAAGGCGGCCGCTATATAATTCTAATAACCTAGTACGGCGGTTAGACGCCGGTCTTTGCCTTTTTGCCCGAGCGCTTCGAAAGCCAGTAAAAGCCGCCGAGAAACAGCACCAGGGCACCAATCAGCCGGGGATAGCCCGGCGGAATACCCATCATGCGCAGGACCAGGACGTAGCCAATGGCCACCAGCAGGGACGGAATCAGGATGATCAAGAGTGATCGATTCATTGTCTCCTCTGTTCGCAGGGCAAATCTCTAAGGATGGTATCTCGCCATCGCCGTGTCAGTTTCCCAGATCACCACGTCTTTCAATTTCGCCCCCGGTGGCAGCCCGGTCAGTTGGCTCGTTAAATTGTCATAAAAATATTTTGCCAGGTTTTCCGCTGAGGGATTCACGGTCGTAAACGGTTCCAGATCGTTGATGAACTGGTGATCCAGCCGGGCGATCAGCCCGCGCATTGCATGTTTTAATTGCGTGAAATCGATCAGCAGCCCGATGTTGTCGAGCTGCGGCCCTTCCAGCGTGACCTGCACGCGGTAATTGTGCCCGTGGAGATTTTCGCACTTGCCCTTGTATCCGCGCAGGGCGTGCCCCGACGAGAACGTATCTTCGACACTCACTTGAAACATGGCTGGCTTTCTTTACCTCTTCTTCCCTGGGGACGACGCTTTTCAGGCAGGGCTTGC
>DATMMG010000012.1:0-15388 GCA_035569815.1 Candidatus Methylomirabilota bacterium | reverse complement strand
GGGCCACCTTTGGTTCTCTAGGAGGTCGTAATCGGAGCAGCCAGATGCATAGTACCCATCGGGCTTCGCCAAAAACAGTTCGACCCCGAGGACCGCAATCTGGTTCGACGAGCAGAGTTCAATGACTCCCAAAACTTCTGGCAAGGGGAATATTGGTTCGTCGCCCACTTTACCGATTGCGGCGGAAGCCACGTCTGGTATTTGTTCGAAATCCCTAAACATTTATGTTTTCAAAACGTCGTTTTAGTCCGTAAACACCACGCCAACCGCCGTCGTGCCCTTCTCCGCCCCTTCTTCGATGCGCACCACGTAACCGCGGAGGATCATTTCCTGCACGCCGTCCGCGCCAGGCGCTCGCATCACCACTCGCAGCTCGGACTGCATCCGCGGGCTGTGCTTCAGGTAGATCAAGGCGCCCTGGATCGAAAGATCCCTCACCTGCGTGTCTTCCTCGAATTTCTGGCCTTCCGCGGTTACTCCGGTGACGCAAGCCTCGAACTGCGCTTCCCGCCGCAATGCCGTGCGCGAACCGGGCATGTGCGCCTGCACGGGCTCGCTGGCCGCGCCAAGGGTAATCACCATCCCTTCGCTGGCGGCGAACACTGAATCAAACTCCTCTCGCGCTTGGCGCAGCAGTTGATCCACAATCCGGTCCGTCGAGTCCGGGTCGTGATGAAACAGCACCAGCGTTTTTACGCCCGTGTCGCGCGCAACCTTCACTCCCTCGTTCCACGAAGAGTGCCCCCATCCCTTGCGGTCGCCGGCAAGTCGCTCTGGGGAATACTGCGCATCATTAATAAGGATGTCCGCGCCGGCCGCCAATTCGCGCAAATTCATATCCAGCACCGGCACTCCGGGTTCATTGTCCGTGGCATAAACCACGATCCCCGCGGGGGTTTCAATGCGGAAACCGAGGCAACCCTGCGGATGATTCAGCCACCGCGTGGTGACCTTATTTTCGCCGATCTGAAAGGTTTCCCCGCCCTCCACCTCGCGAAATTTCCGCTGCGCGGTCATGGCCGAGAAATCCACCGGGAAATACGGCAGGGCCATCTGCGCTTCGAACACCTGCCGCAGCGAATCAGGCCCCAGGAATTTCGAGCGGAAACTGTAAAACTGGAATTGATTCTTCTGATCGTAGAGAGGCGCGAAAAACGGCAGCCCCTGAATATGATCCCAATGATAGTGGGTCACCAAAATGTGGGTTGTGGCGGAAGTCGCGTGACCGTCCGATCCCCAACGATTTCCCAGCACGCGCAAGCCGGTGCCGCAATCGAGAATAAACTTTGTCCCATCCGGCGCCACGAATTCCAGGCACGGCGTGTTTCCGCCATAGCGCCATGTGGCCGGATCGACGGTCGGCGTCGAGCCGCGGACTCCCCAAAAGCTCAATTTGGCGATAGGACTGCTCATCTGTCTTTGCGCGGCGCCTGGATGCCCCCGACATGAGCGGCGCTTACTCCGCCCAGCCGTCCCTTGTGTGCCCTTGTGAGATAGTGGCAGTCGCGGCTAAGAGCGTCAACGAATTCGCTGGGCTTGTTGTCAAACTTTCCAATAACAGGTTGAGACTTTGGGATGCAGCCGGGGAGGCAAACTCGTAGAATGGATTTGCCACCGATGCACACCCATTCCCATGGCCCCGGCCATAGGCATACGCATGATCATTCGGGCGACCATGCTCACGGCCACAGCCACGACCATGTCCATCCGCCGATGCGGCCGTCCGTTCTGGCATGGGCGATGGTTGCCACCCTCGGCCTGGTTGTCGCGGAAGTATTTGGCGGCTTCCTCGGCCGGTCGGTCGCCCTTCTGAATGACGCGGTTCACAATTTGAGCGACGTCCCGGCGCTTGGAATCTCCTGGCTGGCCATGCGTTGGGCGCAACGCCCCGCCGACTCTGAGAAGACTTTCGGGTATCACCGCTCGGGCACCCTGGCCGCCTTCACGAACGCGATTCTGCTGGTTCTGCTTTCCCTCTGGCTCGGTTACGAAGCTATCGACAGGCTGCGCTCCCCTGTGCAAGTCGTGGAAAGCTGGATGATCTGGACGTCCATCGCGGCGTTGATGGTAAATGGGGGAATCACGCTGGCTCTGGTGCGCGGCCACGCCGATCTGAATTTGCGCAGCATCCTGGTTCACAACTTCGGCGACGCGCTTTCCAACATCGCCATCATCGCCGGCGCCCTAGTGATGCATTACACGCATGCCGCCTGGATCGATCCGCTTCTCGGCCTGGCCATCGGCCTCCTCGTTCTCTTTTCCTCCATCGGCATTTTGCGCGATTCGGCCCACATCCTATTGGAGGGCCGCCCCAAAGGCGCCGGCGTGGAAGAGGTGGCACGGGCCATACTCACCATCGAAAACGTCTACGAAGTGCACGACATCCACATCTGGTCGCTCGGCGGCTCGCACAACGCCTTAAGCTGCCACGCACGGGTCCCGGACATGCACATGGACCAGTGCGAAAAAATCATTGCGGCCATTCGAAAGAAGCTTGTGGAAGACTTTCAGATCGAACACAGCACCGTACAGCTCGAGCGCGCGGGGCTGCCCGCCTCTTCGGGCTACGTCATGCCCGAACCAATGCGAAAAAATTAAATTAGTTATTCCGCCGGATGGATTCCGGATTTATGCGGGCAGGCGGACCGGCACGCCGCGCTGATCGTTGAACTGCTGCGTGGCGCCGATATCCAGGGTGTTCAGGGGAATCGTGCGGCGCAGGCCTTCCGCCGTCACGTACTGCAACCGGTCGTTAATCACCGTGTACGCCACCGCGAAAATCAGGCTGCCGTCCTGGCGCACGAATACGTACTCGGTCTGCTCCGGCGGGAGCGGTTCGGAGCGCATCCGGCGGATTATGCTGCTATCACTCTCCCGGGTTGACGTTTGATCTGGAGGTGGCGGCGGTCCTGGCTGGTTCGCGGCCTCGACGTCATCCGGCGGCGGCCCCTCCGGGCCCTGGTCAGCGTACATCGGAACCGGCAGATAGAATCCGCCGTCAAAAAATGGAATCACGAACCCGGAATCCCGGCGGAAATGGCGCCCGGCGTTAGGATGCACCGCAAAGAAGTGGGGGTAATCAAATCCGAGGCCGGGCACAGGATTCCCTCCCGTCGAAAAGCCGCCGTTCGGGAACACAGCATCCGTCGGAAAATTGTTCGCGTGTACCGTACGGTTCCATCCGGTCGGACGACTCGTTCTTGGCGCAGAGCTAAGCCGCGGGCCGAGTGCTCCAGTGCGACCTGCCGGCCGCGCGCTGACGGAAGTTCGTGCCGGCGCGGCGTGGACAACTCCCCTGGGTGCTGCGGCAACAAAAGCATGCGCGCCACCCATGGACGGCATTGCTCCACCCCCGCGTTGTGCCTGGCTGACGAGTGGAAGCGTGCAAAGAAGAACGAAAAGAAGGATTGTGCGCCGCATGGTCGCTACCCCGATAAGGCCTTGACTGCGCCTCATTGTATTAGACGCAGGTACCCGCTGCAACGTTACCGCTTCTCACGCTTCGCATTGTTCCCACCTCGGCTGGGCTTTCCCGTCACCCGGGACTGTGCTATAACCGAGGGGCCGTGAAATCTAGCGTTCAGCAGGAAATCGCCCTTGCGACAGCAGGGGGCGTGGTGCTTGGGGAGTCTGGCCCGTCAGCGCAGTTGGCAAGCGAAACTTCCACTCACCCGCAGGAAGATGCCTCACGGTATTGCCCTGTATGTTCGCAGCGGCTGGAGTCGCGGCGTTGCAAGCTGATTTGCAACGTGTGCGGATATTACATGTCTTGCGCGGACTACTACTAGGAATCGCCGGGCGGTCCCGGGACCTCAAAAGACCGCTTTGCGAAATATATCAAAAGCAGATATGCTTTGCCGTTCCGGGCCGGGTTTCCGCCTGACCTGCGTACGGACCAGGAGGAAATTAACGTGGCTTTGAAGATGACACCAAGGGAAGTGGACGGCGTGACCGTGATCGCAATGGACGGCCGGATCGTGCTGGGTGAAGAATCCAACGCGCTGCGCGAAAAAGTGAAATCGCTGATCGCCGAGGGCAAGAAAAAGATCGTGCTCAACATGGACAACATCACGTTCATCGACAGCGCCGGCCTTGGAACGCTGGTCTCCGCGCATCACAGCGCCAAGGCGCAGGGTTCCTCCTTGCGTCTCTGCCATCTGGGCACCAAGTTCACCGAAGTGCTGCAAATCACCAAGCTGATGACCATCTTCGACGTCTACAACACCGAAGCCGAAGCCGTCGCCAGCTTCTCCAAGTAATTTTCTCGAACTCATGTAGGGGCAGGCTTCAGCCTGCCCCTTTTTGATTCCACCACCAAACTGTTTCAGGCTACCCCGACGGTTTTCCTATTCCGCCACGCGGTACATCGTGATTCCGCTCAAAAGCTTCGGATAAAAATCCGTCGACTTTTGCGGCATCACTTCCCCGGAAGTGGCCACTTTCATCACCACGTCCACGTCCACCGGATTCAGCAGAAACACCACTTGCGCTCCGCGATCCACGGCGTCAATCGCCGCGGTGAACTCCCGCTCGTAGGAAAGATTCGATTCGGAGGTTACGGCCTGCGGGGTAACGCCCAGCGCCGGCTCCAGAATCCCCTGGTGCAGCAGCACCACATCCAATTGCCGCTGCAACGGCGAGAGACCGGGCAGGATTTGCGCCAGTTCGGCCTCCGGACGAAGCGTCAACAGGTAGAAGGCCCGGGAGCCCACACTCGCAGCCGGGTAAACACCTATGGCGCGCTGTGGGCGCGCCTGCGTCAGCCGGCTCCGGAATTTATCGAGCGCCTCCGCGCGCTGGGCATCGCTCGTAAACGAAAAAACTTCCGTCGCAAACCACGGCTCCAGGTAACGCCGCACCGCGCTCCACGAAAAATCCCTCAGATTGTTCACCACGCGATGCGTCGGCAGAATCGTCAGCCCCTCGCTCTGCGTGTTCACGAACGTCATCATCGAACGTTCATAGAGCGCGTCCGGAATCGTTTTCCCGGCCTTGGTTCGCGACTCGTTCCGGAAATTGAGCGAAGTCTCATACCGATGGTGCCCATCCGCAATCACCAGTTTTTGCTCGGCCATGGCCTTCTGAATGGCCGCGACGCGCGCGGGATCCGCAATCATCCACAACCGGTGCGTCACTCCGTACTCGTCCAGCAACTCCGTGACTGGCTTTTCCGTGGACTCCACCTCGCTCAGAATCGCGTCCACGCGCTTCTCCGGGTCCGAATAAATCATGAACAATTGCCCGGTGTGAGTATGCGTGTGCCGCAAAAGTTCCAGGCGGTCGGCCTTGGGCCCCGAAAGGGTGTGCTCGTGGCGGAAGACGACGTTGTTCGCGTAATCCTCCAGTTGGCCCGCGCCGATGAACCCGCGCCGCGTCTGCCGCGTGGAGGTTCCGGGGACCGTGAACTCCTGCGTGTAGCCATAAAGCGCCGGAGCCGCATCCTGCTTCACCGCGTTCGCGGCAATCCACCCCTTCAGCGCCGCGGCCGCGCGCGTGTACACATTATCCTGCGGCATGTCGCTTGGGGATGTCCGCCCCTTCTCCACCGCGATCAGGTTGTGCGGATGGGCGGCATAATATTTCTCCTGCTGCGCGGGTGAAATCTTGTCGTACGGTTGCGTCAGCACGCGTTCGAACGGAGCAACCTCCGGGTTATACCGGTAAGCGCGGAACGGATAAATCAGGGCCATGAGTTCTCCAAATAAAATTTTCCATCAGTAGTATCCACCTAGTTTACGCGAACTCCCACCCAACCGAAAAATGACGGCGCACGCCTCCGCTGGCCCGGTTACCGATCGTCCTGCTAATCAAAACGCACAGAAACACCGGATGAACTGGAGTTTCCGTGCTATAACACCTGACACTGATTGGTTCAGGATTCACTTCTTGAACCGCACCACCCAGGCCAGCCTTGCAACGCACTGAAAGCTGCGCGGGAATTCCTTCAAAGGTATCGTTCTGGGGTCAAAACGAGCTAACGACGTCAGATGGTTGCAGCAGGAGGACGAATGCTTCGCGTGACTGCATCAATTGCCCGTTTCGCATTGCTCTGCACTTTTCTCGCAGGCGTCGCGTGTGCGCAGAAAGCTGCCGGCGACCCCGCCTCCGCGCCGCCCGCTGCCGCTTCGCAGCCGTCGGCGAAATCATTCGACGTCAACGCAGCCGTCGAGTTCTATCTGGCGAAGATGCCGCCCGCGGAACGCGCCCGCTCCAATTCCTATTTCGAAGGCGGTTACTGGCTGCAATTGTGGGATTTTCTCTCGACCGTAGTGGTGATGTGGCTTTTGCTCAGGTTCGGATGGTCCCGGCGCATGAGGGATCTGGCCGAGCGCATCACACGTTTTCGCCCGCTCCAGACCGCTCTCTACTGGCTGCAATATATTCTCTTTGTGTCTGTCGTCACCTTTCCCCTCGGCGTCTATGAAGGATACTTCCGTGAACACAAATACGGCCTGCTGAATCAATCCTTCGGGCCATGGTTCCGCGAGCAAGCCATTGCGTTGGTCGTGAACATCTTGCTCGGCGGAATCCTCGTCATGCTGCTCTTCGGAATCGTGCGCCGCCTCGGTAAGAACTGGTGGGTCTGGGGCTCCGTCGTAAGTATTCTCTTTCTGATGTTCGTCAGCCTGATCGCCCCCGTTTACATCTTTCCCCTCTTCAACACGTACACCAAGCTGCAGGACGCCCGCATCAAAGACCCCATCCTCAGCATGGCTCGCGCAAATGGCATCCCCGCGACCGATGTCTACGAGTTCGACGCTTCCCGCCAATCCAATCGCGTCAGCGCCAACGTCAGCGGTTTCGGCAAGACCCAGCGGATTTCGCTCAACGACAATCTCCTGAACCGGTGCACCCTGCCCGAGATTGAAACCACCATGGGCCACGAGATGGGACACTACGTCCTGAACCACGCAACCAAAGGCATCTTCATGTATGGGGTCGTGGTGGTCCTCGGTTTCGCTTTTCTGAACTGGTTCATCAACTTCGCCCTCGCGCGCTGGGGAGAAAGCTGGGGCGTCCGCGGGATCACCGACGTCGCTGTGCTGCCTCTCGCGACGGTCGGGCTTTCCATCTATTTTCTGCTCATGACGCCAGTAAACAACACCATCACCCGCGCCATGGAATTCGAAGCCGACATGTACGGCTTAAATGCCGCGCGCCAGCCCGACGGCGAAGCCAACGTGGATTTGTTGTTGGGAGAGTATCGCAAAATGGACCCGTCGCCGCTTGAGGAGTTCATCTTCTTCGATCACCCGAGCGGGCGCACCCGCATCACCGCCGCTATGCGTTGGAAGTCCGAGCACCCAGAGACCTCCTCTCCGGAAGAAATGGCCCGACCCGTTTTCAATTCTCACTAGGGCTGGCCGCTTTTATTGCGTTGACCCGCGCGCGACCGTTAGCGACTCTCTTTCCGGATCGCTACTCCCGCATGTGAATTCCTCGCCAGTCGCGTATTACAATAAGAGAGTATGCCTATCGCGAACTTTTCTTCAGTACGTTCCTTTCTTTTCGATCTCGATGGCACGCTGATCGATTCGAAGCTCGACCTCGTGAACTCCGTCAATTTCATGCTGCTGGAGATGCAGCGGGAGGTCCTTCCCCTCGCGACAGTCGCGAGCTATATCGGACACGGCGCGCCCCGTCTGGTCGCCGACGCGCTCGGCCCCGAAGCCGCGGAAGCCGACCGCAAGCGCGGCCTCGAAATTTTCCTCGCCTACTACTCTGAACACAATCTCGACGCGACCCGCGCCTATGCCGGCGTCGTTGAAGGCCTTCAATCGCTTCAAGATCACCCCATGGCGGTGCTCACCAACAAACCCGCGAAGATAAGCGTCGAAATCCTGGAAGCCCTCGGCCTCCTGAAATATTTCCGCGCCGTGTACGGCGGCGACACATTCGAAAAGAAAAAGCCCGACCCCGCCGGCGCGCTGGCCATCCTGAAAAATCTCGGCGCCGACCCGCGGGAATCCGCCATGGTCGGCGATTCCGACGTGGACATCAAAACCGCTCGCAACGCCGGGATGTTCGCGATCGGCGTGAACTACGGTTTCGGCCAGCACGATCGCCAAGCCCAGCCCGCCGACCTATACGTCGACAGCCTCCAGGAAATCGCCGCACTGGCACTACAGTAGCGGCCACCTTCAGGTAGCCAAGAGATATGCCGATTCAATTCCGTCGCTCTGATTTGGAGTGCGGCAGCTCTGCTGCCGCTTTTGAGGACTAAACATTTCTGTAAAATTCGGAATGGGCAAAAACACCTGCACCGCAAAAGCGGGGGCGGAGCTCCCGCACTCCAAGGGGCTTCTCCGCTATCTGAAGGTGGCCGCTATGCGGCGGTGGGCGCAATCCCGCCCCAACGAACGCTTGCCATCCGCCTCCCGGGTTTGGCAGACTCACCGCGTGCTCATTGGCCTCTTTCCCGAGCTGAACGCACCTGGCGGCATCCAGCGCGCCGGCCGGCACCTCGCGTTTGTGATGAGTGAGTACGCCGCCTCTCACAAGATGGAATCCCGCTTCCTCAGTCTGAACGACACGCAGGAACTTCATCGAATGCGCGTCGGCGACCGCGAGTTCGTCTTCACCGGCGCTGACCGCGGAAAGCTGAAGTTCGCCGCCAACGCCATGCGAGCCGCGCGCCGCCGTCCGAAACTCGTCCTTGCCGCGCATCCCAATCTCGCCTCGATTGCCCGCGCGATGCGCCTGTTTGCGCCAAAAATGAAAACCATCGTGTGCACGCACGGAATCGAAGTCTGGGAGCCGTTGCCCTCTATCCGCCGCAGCGCGCTCTGCGGCGCCACGCTGGTCCTCGCTCCGAGCCGGGCCACCGCGGACCACCTGATCAACGTGCAAGGCGTGGCCCAGGATCGCGTCCGGGTTCTGCCCTGGGCCCTCGATCCGGATTTTGCGACGAAATTCGCGGGCGCTGCCCCGACGCCTCTGCCTGCGGATTTTCCGCCGGGCCGCGTAATTCTCAGCGTCGGCCGCTGGCTGGCTGCCGAACGCTATAAAGGTATGGACACGCTGATTCTGGCGATGTCGCGCCTGCTCCTTCGCTGGCCGGATCTGCAGCTCGCCATCGTGGGCTCCGGCGACGACCGTGGCTGGCTCGAACACGTCGCGCGCGACTCCGGCGTGCAGCGCCACGTGCATTTCCTAACGGACATTTCCTACGGCGAACTCTCCGCGTGCTACGAAGCCGCGGAAATTTTCGCGCTGCCCAGCCGCGGCGAAGGATTCGGCTTCGTCTATCTGGAAGCGATGGCTCACGGCAAACCCGTCATTGGCGGCGCGCACGGTGGAGCGCCGGAAGTCATCCAGGACGGCGTCACCGGATATGTCGTCAACCATGGCGATACGGAGCAACTCGCCACCTCCATCGACGCCTTGCTTTCGAATCCCGAACATGCCCGCCGCATGGGCGAGGCCGGCCGGCAACGCGTGGACAACGAATACCGCTTCAACATCTTTTCCAAGGCTTTCAAGAAAATCCTCCGCGAACTATGCGAATCCTGAACGTCACGCAGAGCTACACGCCTTTTTTTGAGTTTGGCGGCCCGCCCGAAAAGGTCCGCGCACTTTCCGAAGGCCTCGCCCAACTCGGCCACGAAGTCACGGTCCTCACCGCGGACTGGGGCATCGAACAGCGTGTCTCCGAGCTTCCCGGGGAACCGGCTGCCGAAAACAGCCCGTTCGGCAAGAAGCGCGAAGTCCGCGGAGTCAAAGCGATCTACCTCGCCAACTGGTTGCATTACCACGCCGCCAGTTGGAATCCCGCGCTGCCGCGCTACCTGCGCGCCCGCTTGCAGAATTTCGACATTGTCCACATCTTCGGCCTCTACGATCTCCTCGGCCCGCGCACAGCCGTGGCCGCCCGGCAACGCAATATCCCGTACGTCGTCGAGCCCATCGGCATGTTTGTGCCAATTGTTCGCAATCTCTTCCTGAAACGCGCCTATCACTATTTTTTTGGCAACCACCTGCTGCAAAATGCCGCGGCCATCATCGCCACCGCCGAACAGGAAAAGGCGGAGTTGATCGCCGGTGGAATTCCCGCGGACAAAATCGTTCTTCGGAGAAACGGCGTTAGCGTGCCCGCCTCCCTGCCCGCCCGTGGGGCGTTTCGTGCGTCGCTCAACCTCCCGGCTGACTCCCGCTTGATTCTTTTTCTCGGCCGGCTCTCGCAAAAAAAAAGCCCCGATCTCTTGTTGGAGGCCTTCGCGCAACTTCCAAATTCTTCCCCTCCAATCCATCTCGCCTTCGTCGGCCCTGACGAAGCCGGTATGCTCGCCCGCCTCCACCAGATGGCTGAACAGTTGAACGTGTCCCCGCGCGTTCATTTTTCCAACCCGCTCTCGGGAGGGGCGAAATGGTCGGCCTACCGCGACGCTGACATTTTCGTCCTGCCCTCGCAGAACGAAAACTTCGGCAACACCGCCGCAGAATCCGTCGCCGCGGGCACTCCGGCGATCTTCACCGACCAGTGCGGCATCGCCCCCTTGCTCGACGGCGTCGCTGGCATCTCCGTCCAACATTCGGCAAGTTCCATCTCTAAAACAATGTCCAATCTCCTCAACGATCCAACTCTCTACGCTCAATTGAAGAATGGTTGCGCCACCGCCGTGCAGCGATTAGACTGGGGCTTGCCTATCCGCGAAATGGATTCGTTGTACAGAAAGCTGGCGAGTCTCACCGCGTCTCAGGAGAGGCGGGCACTCGGGAGTCGACCTTAAATCTGTGGGCAGCCATCGCGTATTTCGGTCTTTCTGGTGGGCGACCAATGCACTTCTTGCTATCGCTCTCCTCGGCACCATCTCCACGGGAATTTGGGAACATTCCGTTCGCCAATATCTAAAGGGCTTTTCCGACGCCGTCATCCCCGAGGCCTCCACACCCCGGCAAAAAGCGGAAGCCATTCTTAGCTGGATGCGATTCGGCCCGCCACGCCTGGAAGCGGCAGACCCTTCCGCACTTTCCGCGCACGATCCCACCGACACCCTGAATTACCGCCAACTGCTGGAAGTCTGCGGCAGCGCCACCAACGCCTTCCTGAATCTCTCCCGGAGTTCCGGCCTCGAAGCGCGGCGATTGCTTTTGCTCAGCCCGGATCGTACCGCCAAGCATGTGGTTGCAGAGGTTCGGATTGACGGGCGCTGGGTCATCGTCGACGCCACTTACCGGGCGTTCATGAAAGACGCGCAGGGAAGGCTCCTGACTCGCGCCGATCTCCAGGATCCTCGAATTTTCCACGAGGCGAGTTCCCTGATTCCCGGCTACATTACCGCCTTCTCCTACGAAAGTGTAGCCCACGTGCGCGTGGGCGCTTTGCCCTTCCTGGGCACCAGGGTTCGCCGTGCTCTGGACGCCGTATTCCCTGGATGGGAAGAGTCCCTGGACTGGAGTCTGCTCCTTGAGCGTCGCTCCTTCGCTTACTTTTTCCTCTCAGTGTGGGCGCTGCTCTTTTTTCTGTTCCTGCGCATCGTTCTCGCATGGCTGGCCGATCATCGCCTCCGGGTTTCGCGCCTTCGCCTGCGAGACAGCCTCACCCGCGCCACCGCGACTTTCTTTTCAACTCCGGAGATGAAATAGCGCGTGTGCGGTATCTGTGGCTTCGCCTATGCCCCCGCCAGTAACGATGCCGAACGCCGCGTCCGAGCCATGGCCCAGGCCATGCTTCATCGCGGCCCGGATGATGAAGGCTTCCTCGTCGAAGACTCCCGCGTCCCCGGCCTCGCGCTAGGCATGCGCCGCCTCAGCATCATCGATCTCCCCGGCGGACATCAGCCCGTCTGGAACGAATCGCACGACGTTGCCGTCGTCTTTAACGGCGAACTCTACAACTACCGCCAACTGCGCGAAAGCCTGACCCTCGCCGGCCATCGCTTCCAAACCAAGTCCGACACGGAAATTCTTGTGCATGGCTGGGAAGAGTGGGGCGAAGACCTGCTCGACGAGTTGCGCGGCATGTTCGCGTTCGCTCTGCTCGATCTGCGCAAACACTTCGCCACCGTGCCCCTCGTCTTCCTCGCGCGCGATCCGCTCGGCATCAAGCCACTCTACTATTCGCAAACCGAGGAAGGTTTCGTGTTTGCTTCCGAACTTCGCGCCTTGCTTGCTTCGGCTTGTGTTCCGCGCTCGCTCTCTTCCGATGCGTTAACCAGTTATCTGCTTTTCGGCAGCGTTTCCGAACCGTTGACGCTGATTGAAAATGTTTTTTCCCTGCCCCCCGGCCATCGCCTGCTGCTTCACGTTCCGGACCGCCGCCGCACACCTCGCGCGCGCCCCTGGTGGGATCCGCGCCGCAGCGCCGCGGCACGCGATCCTCGCCGCCCGCGCAATTTCACCACGGCAGTGCCGCGCGTCCGCACATTGCTGGAAGATGCGGTCCGCGCTCACCTCATTGCCGACGTCCCCGTGGGCCTATTCCTTTCCAGTGGACTCGACTCCAGCGCCATAGCCGCCTTCGCCGGCCGCGCGCAAAACGGCATCCAGAGCTTCACGCTCTCTTTTCCCGATACGCCATACGATGAAGCACCTCTCGCGCGCCGCGTCGCCGAGGCAACAGGCACGAGGCACGCCGAAATTCCCTTGCAAGGCGTAGACATGCTCGCTCGCCTCGACGAAGCCGTCAGTGCACTTGATCAGCCGACCATGGACGGCATCAACACCTACTTCGTCTCCTGGGCCGCGCGCCAGGTTGGCCTGAAGGTCGCGCTCTCCGGCCTCGGCGGCGACGAGCTTTTCGCCGGCTACTCCACCTTCACCGATACGCCAAAACTCGCGCGCATGGAAATTCTCTCGCGCTTTGTGCCCGCCGCGTTTCGTCGCGTCAGCACGCCCCTCATGTGCAGCCTCTTGGGCAAGCAAGGCTCGCCCGACGCGATGCGCAAAGCCGGCGACGCTTGGCGGATGCCCAACGCGCTGCCGCATCCTTATTTCTTCACCCGTCTGCTCTTCCCACCTTCGGACTTGCAACGCCTCACCGAACCCCGCTTCCGCAAAAGCACAGTCGCCGCCGACGGCGTCACGCTCGAGCCCACCTGGCTCGCGTGGCTTGAACGCATCGCCGACCAGTCCCGCGAATTCGAACCCGTCGCCGCCATCTCCTGGCTCGAACTCCGCACCTACATGGCCAGCACGCTTCTCCGCGACACCGACTCCGTCAGCATGGCCCGCTCGCTCGAAGTCCGCGTCCCGCTCCTCGATACGCCCGTCGTCGAATTCATGTGCGCCCTCCCCGACGAAGCCCGCGTCCGCCCCGAAACTCCCAAAGCCCTCCTCCGCGCCGCACTGGAAGACCTGCTCCCCTCAGAAATTCTTCAACAAAAAAAACGGACCTTTACCCTCCCCTGGGAAAACTGGATGCGGACCGCCCTCCGCCCCCGCCTCGAAGCCAGCTTTTCCAATCTCGCGCCAGCATTAGCGCCCCACCTCCATTCCGCCGGCGTCCAAATGGTCTGGGACAATTTCCTCCACTCCCGCACGACCTGGTCCCGCCCCTGGTCCCTCTACGTCTTAAACGAATGGTGCCGCCGCCATCTGGCTTAAACTTCTAAGCCGTTGGAGAGGCCGCGAATGGGTCAGATTCCGCTCTATGCATTGCTCAGGCAAGTGGGTCTGATTACGGACGTAACTCGTGAGCTGCGGCAAGATGTCTGAGCTCTCTGTCGATACGACGTTATAATGTCTGCATGCCAGTCCACCAGGATTCGCTTCTCTATTCGCGCATCGAAACGGTTCTCGCCAGCGAGATCGCCGATGGCGGCCTGAAGGTCGGCGACCAGTTGCCGACGGAAGACAGTCTCATTGCACGATTCGGGGTGAGCCGCATTACCGTTCGCCGGGCCATCCAGAATCTTGTGAGCCGTGGCCTTGTCGAGATTCGCCGCGGCAAAGGCACTTTCGTCGCTGCGCCGAAGATCACTCACGACCTTAAAGAACTGAGCGGATTCGTGGAGGATATGCACGCGCTTGGCCGCAAGCCGACGGCCCGCGTGATCGGCAAAGAAATTGTGACCGCCGACATGACGGTGGCGCATCAACTTGCACTGACAAAGGGCGAGCACGTCGTCAGAATTCGTCGCGTACGCCTCGCCGATGGCATTCCCCTCTCCTTCGATGAGACCTATCTCCCCTTGGAGATCGGCAAGAAAATCATCACCAACGACCTGAAGGTCGAGCCTATCTTTTCACTTCTTGAACGCAAATACGATATTCCGCTGATTGAGGCCGAGTACAAGCTCGATGCGGTGCCAGCTGAGGCTGAAGTCGCTGCGGCACTGAAAGTCAAGCAACGCAGCCCCATCTTTCGCATTGAACGAACTTCCTACTCGATAGGCAGCCGTCCAGTCGATTACGAAAGGCTGCACTACAGAGGGGATCTCGTCCGCTTCGCCACCCGCTTAGTCCGAAAGGCGCCCCGTTGAGCAAATTCCTAACGGCGTATCCCAGGCGTTGTGATCAAGCCGCTATAACTTTTTCCTAATATACTCGTCGATCGCCATCGGCCCAGAGCCACCGAAGACAAGCGCCGCAAGGCAAGCAAGATAGAGCACGCTAACCTCGTACCCCGGTGGCCCGAACTGGGCATGGCCAGCCGTAACGCTCATCACCTTGATCGAGCTGAATCCATAAGGCAGATGGACGGTGAAAATCGCCACGAAAAGAAGTACGGCCATCGGCAGAGTAACTAGGGGGACGAAAGCACCGAGCAAGACTGCAAGACCACCGAGGAGTTCGGTCAAGATCGTAAGCCATGCCATGAAATGGGGCGCGGGGACACTGAGAGCATGCAGGATGGCGGCAAAGTTTTCGGGCCCCTTGGACAGTTTGGCGAACCCGTGCTCCATAAAACCATAGCCAACCATCAGCCGCAGCGGAATCGCGGCCCAGCGAGCTGACAACGGTTTCTTTAAGAATGCAAAAACGCTGGTGTTTTCCCCTTCCGCGGGTGGGCGAAGTTCGTTCATAGGTGAAGAGCTCCTTCGTCAATCAAGTCGTACGTGCGAACACGCGAAACCAAGCAGGTCTGAATTTGATCTCTCATCATGCCTCATTATGATGTTATAATGTCTTGAAGGTTACAGCCTTTGAGGAATTCTTTTATGAACCATTTGCTCCTGGAACCTGAAATTCGGCCCGATGAGCGGCTCCCTGCCCCGCAGCGGCCCTCTTTCGCGGAAGCGCTGCGTTTCTGGTTCAAGCTTGGGTGGATCAGCTTTGGTGGTACAGCCTCTCACCTCGCCATCATGCACGACGAGTTGGTCGAGAAGAGGCGATGGATCAGCAACGGAAGATTCCTCCATGCCCTGAGCCATTGCATGCTCCTTCCCGGCCCGGAAGCACAGCAGCTTGCCATCTACATTGGCTGGAAACTGCATGGCAAACGAGG
>DATMMG010000011.1:0-25339 GCA_035569815.1 Candidatus Methylomirabilota bacterium | reverse complement strand
CAGCACCACTCTCTCCGAAGGCGACAAACGCCTAGTCCTAGCCATGATCCGCAAAATGGCCACCTTGCTCCCCACCCAAGCCGCCGCCCAAGCCAAGAAGCCCATGCTCCGCCGCCCTTCGCTCTAACGAATTTCCATTTTCGATATTCTCCGGCCCGTCTCGCGTAATCGGAGGGGCCATTTCTTTTTTGTAGGGCCCGCCTTCCGAGGCGGGCCGCTCTTATTTTGGAGTGCGGCAGCTCTGCCGCCGCTTTTGAGGTCTCAACCTCAGCAAGAAACCATCTTCCGTCGCTTAATGCTGCCTCTTTCAGACATTCCGATTCCGCAACGCCTGCAACGCCTCCGGCAGCGCCGCCCCCGAGCCGCCATTTCCACTCGCCCCGTCTTTCCCATCGTCCTCCAACTTATCGCCTTCGCCAGGCGCCAAAAACAGATTCGTCTCCACCGCATGCTGCTTGGTATACAGCTCGTAATACCGTCCCTGCGCGGCATACAGCGATTCATGCGTGCCGCGCTCCAGAATATTCCCGTCCTGCACCACCAAAATCTGCTCCGCCCGTCGAATCGTAGACAACCGGTGCGCAATCACAAACGTGGTCCGCCCGCGCATCAAGTAGCGCAGCCCTTCCTGTATCAGCGCCTCCGACTCCGAATCCAGGCTCGACGTAGCCTCATCCAGAATCAAAATCCGCGGATCCGCCAATATCGCCCGCGCAATCGAAACCCTCTGTTTCTGCCCGCCCGAAAGCTTCACTCCGCGTTCGCCCACCACGGTGTCGTACTTCTTCTCGTAATTCTCCGCAAACTCATCCACCCGCGCGATCCGGCATGCTTCCATAATCTCCGCTTCCGTTGCTCCCGGCCTCGCATACGCCACGTTCTCCCGAATCGATCCATCGAAAAGAAAAGTCTCCTGCAAGACCACGCCAAGCTGCGTCCGATATGAACTCAGCTTCACCGTCGAAAGGTCCGCGCCATCCACCAGAATGCGCCCCTGCGTAGGCGTATAAAACGCCGAAACCAGCCCGATCATCGTCGATTTTCCCGACCCCGACGGCCCCACCAGCGCCGTAACCGTCCCCGGCTCCGATACAAAACTCACCCCGTGCAACACTTCCTTCGCCGCCTCGTAAGAAAAATGTACCTCCTCGAATTCCACCCGCCCCGTAATCCGCTCCAGCGAAACCGTGCGCCTCGGGTCCTGATCTTCCTTCGCCTCGTTCAAAATTTCACGCGTCCGCTCCAACCCCGTAATCGCCTCCGTCAACTGCGTCCCGATCGCCACAATCTGAAACACCGGCGCGATCAGCATCGCCAGAAACATCGAGTACGAAAAAAACATCCCGATGGTCATCTGCCCGCCAATGATTCTCCGCGCGCTCAGGTACATCACCACTGCGCTCACCAGCCCCATCAGCATCGCGCCTGAAAGGCTCATGATCGAAGTGGCCGTCAAGGTCTTCAGCACGTTGTCCAGCAGCCGCTGCACCCCGCCCGCGAACACGCCCTCCTCATGCTCTTCCGCGTGATAGCCCTTCACCACCCGCACCCCGCCTAGCGACTCGGTCAGCCGCCCGGTCACCTCGGCATTAATCTTGGGTCGCTGGCGAAAAATCGGCCGGATCGTCGAAAACGCCTTATTGAGGAACAGCGCGAAAACAATCAGGACGCCAAACGCGACGACCGTCATTACGGCGTTGATATAAAGCAGCACGCAGAGAGCCAGAACCGCCGTCATCAACCCGCCGACAAACTCCACCAGTCCCGTGCCGATCAGATTCCGCACGCCTTCCACGTCGCTCATAATCCGCGAAACCAGCGCCCCGGTCTTGTTCGCGTCGTAAAAACTCACCGAAAGCCGCCCGATATGCGCCTGCACCTGCTTCCGCAAATCGGTGATCATCCGCTGCGCCGATTTCGACAAAAGCTGCGTCAGCGCAAATGACGAAAGCCCCTGCACCAGCGTTGCCGCAATCACCGTCAGCACCAGCGGCAGCAGCAGTTGCTGCTGCTTCTTCCCGATCACGTCGTCCACCAGATATTTCGTCGACCCGGGCAGCACCAGCCCCGCCACCCGGTTGATCGCCATCAGCCCGAACCCGAGAATCAAAATCCCCCGGCGCGGATGAATCAGCGCCCAGATCTCCGGCAGCGAACTCCAGTTCACTTTTTTCTTGGGTTTCTTTTCTGCCGTCTCGCTCGTGCTGGCCCTGCTCGACGAGCGTTCTCCGGAAGCTCCCTTAACCGCAGTTGGTGTATATGTTGAGCGTAAAGACATGAGTCCCCGTTGTTCGTTTTGAAGGATACCCGTTCGATGCGCGAACCGCCACGGAATGTACGCAGTAGCGTCCACCTTCAGGTGGACCCGCATTCCGTCGGTCACGTTGGATATCTATTCAGGAAAACGCAGGAATGAAAATAATGGCCGACCAGAAGGTCGGCCACCAAAGGGAATTAATCGATTAAATGGGGAACAACCATGAGGTCACCAAACGGGGTGACTCCGTGTTCTAACTCTTCGTATCCACAATCACCGGCTGGTTCAACCGAAACTCCAACCGCATCTCCGGCCTCAAGTGGATATCCTTCTTCCCGGTGAAATACGCCACAGCCGTCCCAGCTCCCGCGCCAATCGGCCCCCCAATCAGCGCGCCCTTTCCTCCAGCCGCCGCCGCGCCAATCAACGCGCCTCCGCCGGCTCCGCCCCCAATCAACGCCCAGTTGCGCTTCTTGTGATCGCCGCCCCTGCGGTATGCACTCGACGTCCGCAAATCGTACGTCTTTCCATCGAGCTGCATCGATTCCAGCGCCAGTTGCAGGTGCGCCCGCCCCATCAAATGTCCAGACGGCCGAGCATCCACAACAATGCCTTCCACCGGCGTCCCTTGCGGGATCACGGTCTTGTCATTCAAAACCACAGGCTCCGAGATCGTAGCCTCAAAGTGGTCCCCGGGACGGTTCTGGTTGCTGGAAATTCCCTGATCCAGCGTCACATGAATCGCCGTCTCTTCCGGAACTGTCACCGGCACAGTCCTTGGGTGAACCACCAGCGTCACCGCCGCCGTTATGATTCCCGCGGAGAGCAGCACAATTGCACTCCCGAGCAACACATTTCGTTTGCTTCCAATCATGAATTCCTCCCTGCCATTTCAAGCCGCAGGGCCTTCGCCAAACCACCGCGTTTTAAGTTGTTGAATGTAAAGGTCTAGCGAAGAAAGCCTTCGCAAAGGCAGGGAACTAAATTCAACCCCAGAGAAATTTTGGAGTACCGGAACTACCTCAGCCAGTATTCGGCTCCCACTTCTGATTTTTCATCGAATCGGCCCGAAGGGTTTCAGCCGGAATAATCGAACAACGTCATGAACCCGAGATCCATGTGCAACTGTTGGTGGCAGTGGAACAGCGTCAGTCCCGGATTGTCGGCAACGAAATCAATTTCCGCTTCCAGATAACCGCCGAGCATCACCACATCCTTGAAAATCCCCGCTGTCGGTTTTCCGCCCAGCCGTGTCAGCTCAAAACTGTGCCGGTGCAAATGGATCGGATGAATATCGTCGCTCGCGTTGCGCATTCGAATCCGGTAGCGCTTGCCTTCGCGTAAATGGAAGGCGGCTGGCTGAACTCCACTGTTCATCGGGAAAGCAGTTCCGTTGATCGTCCAGCGATTGAATCCTTCTTCCTCCGCATTGTCCTTCGCAAAAAGCATCTCAATCGTTTCATCAGGCGCAGCCGCCGTTGCGCCGGGTTTCCCGAAACGCGTGTAATCCCACCGAAACGCCGGCGGTGCCAGCCACACCGGTTTTCCCGTGCCTCCCGCGTATTCCACAACGATCCCCATTCCGCGGTGACGATCATCGTCGTCGAGATCGCCCAGTACCCAAACTCCCGGATGATTCATTTCCACAATCGCGGAAATGCGTTCCGCCGTCCCCAGCCACAAAACCGGAACCTTCACCGGGTTCGGCACCGGATTCCCATCCAGCGCCACAACTACAAATGAATGCCCCGGCAGCGCCAAGTTCCGAATTTCTGTCGCGCTCCCATTCAAAATGTGAATCAACACTCGCTGCCCGCGTTTCACTCGAACCGGCTCGCCGTGCCCCAGCATCCGCCCATTAATCGTGAACGCGTTGTAGCCCACTTCATATCCATGCGGCATGCCCTTGGCCAGCGAAGCGTTCATCGCGGCCTCACCCGCATCCTTTAGCGATTTCACGATAGCCGCCGGCGAAAGAAAATCCTGCGCCATATCCCCGCCCTGGCTGAACGTCGGCTCAAACTCTTTCAGCACCAGAAAAATTTCCTGGTCGTAGCGCCCAGGATTTTCTTTCGGCTCGATGTAAACGAGTCCCACCTGCCCGCTGTACTGACCGGCAGCCAGATCCGCTCCCGCGCGATTATGCGTGTGATAAAAGCGCAATCCCGCCGGCCTCGGCGTAAAAACAATTCGCCGCTGCCCCTGCGCGGGAATGAACGGCGTCCCTTCCTCCGCCGCCCCGTCCACCTCCACTGGCACCTGCTGTCCGTGCCAGTGAAGTTGCTCCGGCGCATCGGTGTGATTGAACACATCCACCGTCGCCAGCCGCCCTTCCTTGAATCTCAGCAGCGGCCCGGGAAATTGCCCGTTGTAAGTAACCGCCGAAACAATCCGCTTCGGCGCAATCTCAATCGGCGCCGCCTTGATATGCAAACTGTAATCGGCGGGAGGGTCGCTGGCAGGCGATTTAAGCGCGACGGCAAGAATACCTTGCCTGGGGAGCAGCATGGCTCCCGCAGCGAGGCTTGTGCGCTTAAGAAATTCACGGCGCGACTTCAAAAATTCGCCCACGTCATTTCCCCTAACCACATTTGCGCGATCATTCGCGTTGACTCAGAGTTCGCGCGCTTATTTTGCCGGCGATACGACGCCCACTTTGTCCACTCCACTGCAAGCGATATACACGCGCCCGTCCGACGTGGCCGCCATGTTGCGAACCACTCCTCCGCCGGACGGAATCTTCGCGCTCGCAAACGTCTGCGTCTTCGGATTGAACTGCACGATCGTATTCGGATGCACGCCAGACTCGCTGTACCACACCATCCCATCCGGGGTAATCGCAATCCCGTAAGGATTCGCTTCCGCCCCGCCCGGCGAAGTGAACAACTTCACGCTCCCCGTCGCCGTGTTCAGCGTGCCCAAATGCCCACTCTTGAAATCCGTAAAATAAACCGTATCGTCCGCCGCAATCGCCACTCGCCGCGGCCGCACTTCCGCCGGAAGCGCGTACTCCTTAATCGCCATCGTCTGCGGATCGATCGAAGCCATCTTGTTCGTGCCCAGCTCGCAGAAAATCGGCACGCCCTTGCTGTTGACTTGAATCCCGTAAGGCAGCGCGGACTCCGTCGGAACTTCCTTCAACTCAATCTTCCCGCTCTTCGGATCCAGCCGCCCCACCATGTTCCCGCCTTGGACGGTAAACCACAAAATCCCGCGCGCATCGAATACCGCCGTATGCGGATCGTCCGCCTTCTCGCTCGGCATTTTGTATTCCGTCACTTTGCCCGTGCGTGGGTCGAGCTTCCCGATGTACCCGCCAAAATTCGCCGTGAACCAGATATTCCCCTCTTTGTCCGCCACCAATCCGTGCGGCCCGGCATTCTTGTCCTCGGGCAGCGGATACTCCTTGAACTCGCCCGTCTTCGGATCCAGTCGCCCCAGCTTGTTTACCATCTGCTCGGTGAACCACAGCGCTCCGTCTACTCCCACCGCCGGATCGTGCGGATGCCCGCCCTTCGTAGGCACGGCCCACTCCTGAATGGTGACGTTGAGATTGCTCACATCCGAGGGCATGTTCGCCGCACGGTGTTTCGGCACGGCCACCGCGGCGATCGCTCCAAAAAATACCAGGCAAAGCAGCGCGAAGGTTCGTTTGCTCATGACGTTCCCCCCTTGATCCCAATTGTGATTATGGACGTTCTTTTCCGCCACCCGGGTACAAGCTTATGGCATCCCATCGCGGCTCAGCGAGTGTATAGCGCAATGCGCGCTCCGATGCCATAATGTTTCCACGCTTTTGACAAGGTTAACAGCCGCCAATCGCACCCCGCCGGCGTTGTAGACCTGACCAATCGATTCAACGGGAGTATCGGTATGCCTGCCGCGCATCTCAGTCTGACGGGAACGAAAGAATTCATCGCCCTCGAAGAAAGCTACGGCGCGCACAACTATCGTCCGCTGGACGTGGTAATCGAGCGCGGCGAAGGCGCGTGGCTCTTCGACGTGGAAGGGAAGCGCTATCTCGATTGCCTCGCCGCGTATTCCGCCGTCAATCAAGGTCACTGCCATCCGAAGCTCATCGAAACCCTGATCGAACAAGCGCGCAAAGTCACGCTAACCTCACGCGCATTCCGCAACGCGCAATTGCCGCTGCTCTACAAAGAACTCCACGAATTGACCGGCATGGACATGGCCCTGCCCATGAACTCCGGCGCCGAAGCGGTCGAAACCGCCATCAAAGCCGCCCGCAAGTGGGGCTATACAAAAAAGGGAATTCCCGCCGGACAAGCCGAAATCATCGTCTGCGAAGGCAATTTTCACGGCCGCACCATCAGCGTAGTGGGCTTTTCCACCGAAGAACAGTACAAGGACGGCTTCGGCCCATTCACACCAGGCTTTCGCGTCATTCCATTCGGCGACGCTCAAGCCTTGCGCGCCGCAATCACTCCGAACACCTGCGGCTTCCTGCTCGAACCAATCCAGGGCGAAGCCGGAATCATCATTCCGCGCGATGGCTTCCTGCGCGAAGCCGCCGAAATCTGTCGCGAAAACAACGTGTTGCTGATGGCCGATGAAATCCAATCCGGCCTCGGCCGAACTGGCAAACTCTTCGCCTGCATGCACGAAGACGTTCAACCCGACGTGCTCATCATCGGCAAAGCACTCGCTGGTGGGTTTTATCCCGTCTCCGCGGTGCTGGCTTCAAACGAAATTCTTGGCGTCTTCCAACCCGGCGATCACGGCAGCACTTTCGGCGGCAATCCGCTCGCCTGCGCTCTCGCGCGAACGGCCCTGCGCATCCTCGTCGAAGAAAACCTGATCGACCGCTCCGCGGAACTCGGCGCCTACTTCCTCGAAAAACTGCGCACCCTGAAAAGTCCACTCATCCGCGAAATTCGCGGCCGGGGCCTCTGGCTCGCCATCGAACTGAACACCGACGCCCGCCCGTATTGCGAAGCCCTCAAAAACGAAGGCCTCCTCTGCAAGGAAACCCACGACACCATCATCCGCATCGCCCCGCCCCTCGTTATCCAACGCGACGAAATCGACTGGGCCGTCACCCGCATCGCCAAAGTCCTCCCGTAACATTTCTTCGTAGCGTCCACCTTCAGGTGGACCCGCTTGCCTTTGTACCGGCCGCCTACCGAGGCGCGTTTTTTGCGCCCCGGATGGTTTTGCGTGGCGGGCGCTTTTTGTTACGCCCGACCCACGACCTGCTTGGGACTTCAGATACAGTCGCTGTCTAAATGTAGTTCCCGTCAACCTACTATTATGATAAAGGGACCTACAGTAAGGAGTACGTATCCCATTACTAATAGCTGAGCAAGGAGGCCGTATGAAATCCATGTTCTGGATACTCTTTGGGTTGGTCGGGAGCGCACTTATGCCAACTCTGGCGAGGGCGCAGGGGGGGTGCAATTGCGCGTCGCCGGTTAGTGCAACATATTTCTGCATTGACGCCTACTGCTACAACCGAAAGGCAGTTGTAAAATGCAGCGGTATTTACTATGACTCCTGCGTCGCCTGTTACGATGCCGCGATCGAAGTGCCCTGCTGCCCTTACGATCCTGCATATACAGCTATATATGGTGGTTCCTGCCAGATAATCACCGCAAAGGTCCATGGACCCAGTGGATTATATGCGCGCGGTTTCGCCCAGGCCTGCGATGGTAGCCTTGTGCGTACGGTGATGGGTCTACCCGAACCGCTCGTGGATCGGCGGAGGTCGAAGTGAAATGGCGCGGGTCTGCGGACATGTTGGGGCTCGTGCTCGCAATTTGTCTGCTAATGGTCAATAGTGTGCACGCTCAATCCACCACCACCGCCCAAATTCCGCAGGTCGAACTCAAGCCAGGCGAGAAAACAGCGGTCGCAAATCAGCCCTCCTCCGGAGGGATTGACCCCATCCGATGCGATTCCCGTGGAAACATTTATATGCGCCCGGTGTCGGCAAAATCGGCTGCGCTCGCTGCGCCAATTCTCCGCATTTCCGCGGACGCTCAAAACACGACATTCTTCGACGTTTCCAGCGTGCCCGAAATAAAAGAATCGCCGGGTTTTGAAATATACGATTTCGCCATAACGAAGACGGGCAAAATCCTTGCAGTGGCCGGGATCGCCACAAAGGGTGGGAATCCATTCGCCGCTGTGATTCAAGTCGATGGAGATGACAAATCAGCTTCCTTGATCCGGATCGACTCTAATTTTTCACCACGCCAGATAGCCCCCATGCCTTCCGGCATGTTCTTATTATCTGGCGTTCAACATTCCACGAAGTTCGCTGGGCCAGCGTTCAAGCAGACCGGCGCACCGTTTACGGCGATTTTTGACTCGCGTGGAAAACTGGTGAAGGAAATCCAGTTGCCGGGGGACATCAAGATTGAAGAAATCGACGCTTCGAAAGTTGAAAAGCCGGACATTACTGCGCTCCAGGCGGTGGATTTGAGTCGGTTCGTCGTTGCGGATGACGGGACCATTTACATGCTCCGGAGTGGGCCTATGCCCAAGGTCTACGTCATCTCATCGGCTGGCGAGGTTATCCGTAGTTTTCCAGTCGCTACCCCCCCGGGCGATGTCACCCTCTCATCGATTTTTTTCGCCGCTGGTCGTCTCGCATTCGACTTCTATTTGCCGGCCTCCAAGGACGATTCCCGCGTGAAACTGCTGATTCGGATTGTTGATTCCGAGACTGGTCGAATTCTTTGGGACTATGTTCCCACCAAAGAGATTTACGGGATTCCTGCGTGTTACAGCGGCCAGGACTTCACGTTGCTTGCCGGTACACAGGACCATCGATTGGCGTTATGGAAAGTTTCGCCCCAATAACGCGCAATCCTCGTCTCTTAATGGCGAATATCCCCAGTCGCGCTTGGTTTTTTGTTGCGGAATTGCAGCAGCTTTTTCACTTCTGCGATAACTTCACCGTCTGAACTCTTCACCTCAACACCAAACTCGCGATCAATCTTTTCTTCCTTCTTCAACGCCTCCCGGATCTCCGCGATCTGCTCGTCTGTTATCCGAAACGCCGCATAAACCGTCCCCCGCCCCGGCCTGCGAAATCGAATCGACGCTGACTTGTCCCAAACAATGTAATCCCGCCCCAGAATCTCGATGAACATCACCATGTAAAACGGGTCCGTCATCGAATACAGCGACCCGCCATAATGCGTCCCAACGTAATTCGCATTCCACCAGTGCAGTTTCATCTCCACATCGACTTCTTTCCAGTCCGCCTGAATCCGCTTAATCCGTACGCTCGCCCCCAACAGCGGTGGCCAGAGATTGAACAGTAGCTTCTTATTTCGCCTGAAGAGTCGCTTGAACAAGGAATCCTCCGTGGCACAGGCTCGTGCCTCCATGCTGCCATAGCCCATGCCAGCCATCCAGGGAACGCAGAAGTTCGATGCCAGGGAGAGTCCCACGGACAATATCTTCGATCGGATGGATTCGGAACAGAAACTCTAGTGGGGACGAACTCTTCAGTCCGCGGCCGGGACCGTTCCCCGCAGCTTGGCCGCGGGTTTCTCGAAATTCAGCACACTGCTCACGAACTGGCTGAGCGTGCCGCCCAGATGCCCCAGTACGCGCTGCTTCAGTGAGGTGTAATCCTGCGTCCCACAGAAAAGATCGCTCAGCAATTGCCGGAACACCGCGTTGCGTTGCAAAAACTGCACCATTCGCGTCGTCACCGCGCAGCCCAGGAACGACCCGCGATAGAAACGCCTCACGATGCGTGCCGCAAATTCCAGCTCCAGTGAAAACGAAGCCCGCACCCGCGAAGGATACAGCTCGGGACATCCCTCCGCGATCGACCGCCCAAGCAACTCTCCCGAGCGCATCGCATAAAAAAGCCCTTCACCCGTAAGGGGGTCCACCCAAGCCGCTGCGTCCCCGCACATCGCCCAATTTTTTCCGATCACCGCGCGATCCGAAAGTGTCCGTACCTGCGGCGAAGGCAGCACGTGGCTGTAAAATTTGGCGTTTTCCGTCGCAAATTTTTCCGCCGCCGCAAACGCGTGCAGGTGAGAGCGCAGCTCGTTGCTGGTGTGCGCCGCCATGCTTCCGCAAATTCCCAGCGAAATGTGGTCCGCCCGCGGAAACGACCAGATGTATCCCTCGAACTCCGGCAAAAACTTGATGATGATCTCTTCGGCGGTCTCCGGCACGAAATAACCCTGGGTCATTTCCAGTTCGTCGGCCGAAAGCGCCCGCGTGCCCGGCAGCATCTGGTTGCGCGCGCCGGAAGCCAGCACCACGAAATCCGCACTGCGCCATTCGCCTTCCACGCAATACCGCGGCCTGTCCGTGGAAGTGTCGATCTGCTGCACCCGGCGTTGATGCACTTCGCAACCCGCTTCGCGCGCGCGATCCAGCAGGAACCCGTTCAGCACCCGCCGCGAATAAATCACGATGGGATGCTTCAGATCCAGCTTCGCCCGCTGGTTCTCCGCGCTGATGATTTCCACGTTGCGGATCAATTTTTTCGGATGTGGATTATCCAGCAGAAAAGGGAAGTGTTCCGTAGCTTTATACGTCAGGCCGCCGCCGCACGGCTTCTCCCACGCCAGCCGTTCGTCATAAATATTTATGGTATGCCCGGCACGCGCGAGTTCTTCCCCGCACATGGCGCCCGAAGGTCCGCCACCGATGATAACAATGTCAGCCATTTGTGTGCTTTAACTGAACTATGTTCGCCTCTCCGGCGCAGGCGGGACAGAGCCAACCACTGGGCGGCCGGCCGCTCTTAGGACACAGGAAAGAGCACCAGGCAGAATCCCGCCAAAAGTATAGCACCGAAGACCGCGGCCGCCGTGGGGGAAGCCGTGCGCGCGCGTACCAATCGTGCACCCAGCCGCATAAACACAAAAAACAGCCCGAAATAGGGCATCAGCAGCACCACCAGTATCTGCCCGCTGTGCAGAACAAACGTGCCGAACGCCAACGCGAGCCACGCCAGCAGAATCGCCAGGTAGTCAATCCCAAGGCGTTTGCGCGGCTCCAGAACCGGGCCGAGGAGAAGTTCCAGCGCGTAAAGGAACACAAACGCCGCAACGAAAAACAGCGGAAAACGCGCCCATCTCTGCACGGTAAGCCACGCACTCGTCACCGTCAGGTCAAACCATCCGGTCACCAGCAGGTGCAGGATCAGCGCACCCGCGGCCGCGCTCAACACCACGCCGGTCTTCACGGCAAACTTGTTGTGCGCGAGCCTGGCGTGCAGTAGCACCAGCATGGCTCCGGCCAACAGGAAAAAGCTGGCCAGATAGTCCCCCTCAAACAATCGCAGCACTCGCAACGGGATGAAGTAGTGGAGCAGAAACACCGCGGCCAGCGAAGCGAGCAGCAGTTCCGCTAGAAATTGCAGCGTCTTGGGAACTTCGGACCCAGCAGGAGCTTCTTCTGCCACGGGCGTCGTCAATTCCCGCAAAAACGGTCCCGACAATAGCAGAATCCCCACAAAGCCGAACAACCCTCCGCCCAGGTAAAGCAAGCTCGGCACCCGCGCCGGATTCGGAATATTCAGCGCCCGCGCTGCCCAGGCCTGCGCCATTCGCGCCGCCCCGGGCGAAAACAATACGCTGACGTGCGACTGCCCCCGCAGCGAATGAAATTGTATCGTCGGGTCGGGGTTGCCCATGACCAGGTCTTCGGCATTCGCCGCCAGCCCTTCCGGTTCAAATTGTCCGGCGGTAATCAGCGTGTTCGGCAGCAGGTGCGGCGTAGTCTGAAACAGCAGCTTTTCCGGTGTCACCCCGTGCGTTGGTTGCATCGGCGCGGGAGAAAACGCGATCACTCCCGCCGGTCGGAATTCCGGCGCCAGGCGCAGCGCGATCGCTCCCCCCATCGAATGCCCCGCAAGAATCGTCCGATCCGGCACGATCATTCCGCGCGCAGACAATCCCCGCAACAAAGAGCGCCCGCAGTCCTCCGCGCTCGCAGGCGTAAAAGGGCCGGACGTGCGGCCGTGCCCGGGAAAATCCGGCACGTACACGGTCAGGCCCAGCTCCGCAAAACTCCGCGCCAGATACCTCATGATGTATTTGTTCGCCGCCAATCCGTGAAACAGCACTACGGCTCCCGCGTTTGCCTGCGCAGGCGCCTCGCGCTTTTGAACGATGGTCATGTCCACCCGGCATGCGCCAGCAACCGCATTCACGCGCTTTTCCGAGTAATCGCGCGCTCCCACGAAGGTCCACAACCCTCCCACCACCAGAAGCGCAATACCCGCCAGCGCTTGCCACATCGGCTTGGGCTTCATCGGCCCCACTCCCCACACCGGCGGGATTTACCAGCGACATGATAGAATTGAATTTCACACGGATTGGCGTTTGCTTCTTCAGAAGCCAGCATGGAGAACCTTTGCACCCCGCGGTTTTGACGCTTGACGCACTCATTTTGCAGTTTGGCCCGGCTAAACGCAACGGGCGCCGCGTGGTTTTCACAAACGGATGTTTCGACCTTTTGCACCCCGGACACATCAAACTCCTGGAAGCCGCCCGCGCTCGTGGTGACGCATTGGTGGTGGGACTAAATTGTGATGAGGTTGTCCGTGAACTAAAAGGAGCGAACAGGCCCATCTGCCCCGAGTTGGAGCGTGCGGAACTTCTATGTTCACTAGAATCTGTGGATGCGGTAACTATCTTTCCAGAGTCGACACCTCAGAGAACAATTGCCGTACTCCTACCTGATGTACTCGTGAAAGGTGGAGACTGGCCTCTGGACCAAATTGTCGGCCGCAAGGAAGTCGAGGCAGCTGGGGGAGAAGTGTTTTCGATTGATATTGTAGAGGGCTATTCGACGACGGGAATACTCCGCAAGATTCGCGCCACGTAGCGGCGACCTTCAGGTCGCCAAGCCCAGGCCGGTTAACCCGGCCAACCCAATCCTCCCGCCGCCAGCGGCGAGCCTTGGAGCGGCCCAATAAGTTTTTGCAAGCAGCATGATACTGCCCGCGGTTAGAGAACGTTTGGATCGTCTGCTGCGCCACCCCTCCTTGGATGGCGCGCTGGGAGAACTACGCGCGGGCGCAGGCCTCGTGGGCCTCTCCGGCCTGCAGGACGTTGCCAAAGCGCTGTCTGCCGCTTACTTCACTCATGAATTGCGTCGCCCCGCCTTCTTTCTCACCGAAAGCAATCGCCGCGCCGAAGAACTCGCGGAAACCATCCGCTTCTTCGGCCAGATTTTCCCCGGCGTAACCGGCGGCGTGGCCGTCCTGCCCGCCTTCGACAACCTGCCCTGGGATTCCCAAGCCCCTCACGCCGACATTCTGGAGCGCCGCGCCGCCACTCTTTATCGCCTGGCAAACGGCGAAGTTTCGCTCGTCATCGCTCCGATGGCCGCCGCGCTCTGGCGCTATCAGGATCCCTACGTTTATCTGACCCTCGCGCAGATCCTCGCGAAAGATTCCGAGGTCTCCCACGAAGCCCTCATCAAGCAACTTGGCAGCATCGGCTACGCGCGCACGGAAATGGTGGACCTTCCCGGCCAGTTCGCCGTTCGCGGCGGCATCGTCGACGTTTTCTCCCCCGAAGCCTTGCGCCCCGTCCGCATCGAGCTTCTCGGCGACACCGTCGAATCGGTTCGCGAATTTGATCCCCGCACCCAGCGCTCGATTGCTCCCGTAAACAAAACCACCATCCTGCCGCTCACCGAATGGAGCGTTCCCGCACCTGGCAGCCGCGAAGCGGAAGAATGGGAGCCGGGACGCTGGATGGGCGGAACCTCCGAAGCGGGCGGCAGCGCGCTCTTCGAACTCGCGGAAAGCTCTCTGAAGCCGATTGTGTTTCTCGATGAACCCCTGGCGCTCCGCGATGCCGCAAAGAAATTGCAGGAAGCCGCCACGGAGAATTACGAGCGCCACGGGCATGCGAATTCCCCCGAAGTCTCGCATTACTTTTGGAGCGAAGCCGACTGGGAACGCGCGCTGGCCAAGACCTCGCGAACGGAATTGGAACAACTGAATCTCGCGCAGAACGGCGGCCAGCGATTCGAGCTTAGCTCCCGGCCCAGCACGCGCTTTCACGGCGACGTGGTCGCCTGCGTAGGCGACGTGAAGTCCCAACTCGCTTCCGGCGGCACGGTCTATCTCACGGCCGCCAGCCTCGGCGAACTCGAGCGTTACGCCGACATCTGCCGCGAATACGAAGTCCCCTATGTTCTCGGCGAAACCGAAGAAGCCGCCGCGGGCTTCACCGCCGAAAGCGCCACGGAAAGCGCCGCCCTCGTTCTTGTGCGCGCGCCGTTCGCGCAAGGCGTCTCCTTCCCCGAAGCGAAAGTCACCATCTACGGCAACGCCGATCTCTTCGACGTTACGCCCTCCGTCGAACGCCCCAGCCGCAAAATCCGGACCAGCGGATTCTTCGCCGATTTCGCGGAGTTGAAGCCCGGCGATTACGTGGTCCACGTCGATCACGGCATCGGCCAGTTCGAAGGCCTCCGGCTGATCGAATCCGAAGGCCGCCGCGGCGAATTCATGCTGCTGCGCTACGCGGATGACGCGCGACTCTACGTGCCGCTGGAACGCATGGACCTCGTCCAAAGCTACCGCGTGGTCGAAGGTTCAGAACCCACGTTGGACAAGTTGGGGGGTACGGCCTGGGCCACCCGCAAGACCCGTGTCCGCAAATCGCTGGAGGACATGGCTGACCAGCTTCTCGCGCTCTATGCCGAGCGCAAAACCGCGGAAGGATTTGCCTTTTCTCCCGACGGCGCCTGGCAGCGCGAATTCGAGGACGCTTTCGAGTTTGAAGAAACCGCCGACCAGCGCACCGCCATCGCCGACATCAAAAAAGACCTGGAAAAGCCCACTCCAATGGACCGCTTGCTCTGCGGCGACGTCGGCTACGGCAAAACGGAAGTCGCCATGCGCGCCGCCTTCAAGGCCGTGGCCGACGGCAAGCAGATCGCCGTCCTCACGCCCACAACCGTGCTCGCCTTCCAGCATTTCGAAACCTTCAAAAAGCGCTTTGCCGCCTTTCCCACGCGTATCGAAATGCTCAGCCGCTTCCGCACCGCCGCGGAACAAAAAGTGATCCTCGCCGACCTCGAAGCCGGAAAAGTGGACATCGTCATCGGCACGCATCGCCTCCTTTCCAAGGACATCAAGTTTCAGGATCTCGGCCTGTTGGTGGTGGACGAAGAGCAGCGCTTCGGCGTCGCCCACAAAGAGCGCCTGAAAGAGATGCGCAAAAACGTCCACGCGCTGGCCCTTTCCGCAACTCCCATTCCGCGCACTCTTCACATGTCGCTCGTCGGCTTGCGCGATATGTCGCTGATCGAAACTCCGCCGCGCGACCGCCTGGCGATTCAAACCTCTGTCGCCCCGTTCAGCGAAGAGCTGGTCAAGCGCGCGATTGAAAACGAAATGGCGCGCGACGGCCAGGTCTATTTCATCCACAATCGCGTCGAGTCCATCTATTCCCTCGCCTCGCTGGTCACAAAGCTCGTACCCAAGGCCCGCGTGGTCGTCGGCCACGGCCAGATGGGCGAGAAAGATCTGGAAGCGGTGATGCTGAAATTCATCCGCGATGAAGCCGACGTTCTCGTCGCCACCACGATCGTCGAAAATGGCCTGGACATCCCCCGCGCCAACACCATCCTCATCAATCGCGCCGACCGCCTCGGCCTCGCCGAACTCTATCAACTCCGTGGCCGCGTCGGCCGCTCGCACCACCGCGCCTACGCCTACCTCCTGGTCCCCACCGAAAAAATACTTTCCGACATCGCCCGCAAACGCCTCGCCGCCATGAAAGAGTTCAGCGAACTCGGCGCCGGCTTTCGCATCGCCGCTCTCGATCTGGAACTCCGCGGCGCCGGCAACCTCCTCGGCCGCCAGCAGCACGGCCACATCGAATCCATCGGCTTTGACCTCTACGTCCAGATGCTCGAAGGCGCCGTCGCCAAGCTCAAGGGCGAGGAGTCCATGCCGGAACTCCGCACCACCCTCAGCCTCGGCATGGACGTCCGCATCCCCCAGGAATACATCCCCAGCGAAAACCTCCGCCTGCGCACCTACAAACGCATCTCCACCATCGCCACCGAAGCCGAAAAGCAGGACGTCCACAAGGAACTCGAAGACCGCTTCGGCGCCATGCCCAAATCGGTAGAAAACCTTTTGGAGTATGCCATGCTCAAATCCATCAGCGAAAAGTTGCGCATCGCTTCCGTGGAACGCCAGGGAACGCGTGTCGCACTCAGGTTCCACCCTGAAACGCAATTGGACCCCGCAGCGGTCGTCAAGGTAGTGCGCTCAAGGAAGGGCATCAAGCTCGACCCCAGCGGCGTCCTCTGGATGGAGCTGCAGCGCGGCGAGTCGGTCCCCGGGGCCCTGAGAAACGTATTGCTCGGGTTGCGAGGAGAAGGCTAAACTCACTGGATGGTGAAAATTATGCATAAGACCCTATTGGTCGCCGGGTTGCTCTTTGCCCTGCCGCTTCTGGCGCAGAACCCGCCCGCGAACCCCCCGGCGAATCCGCCGGCCCAGCCGGATAACCCCTCGCCCCAAAAGCAGCCCTCCCTCGAAGCGCCTCAGATGGCCGCTCCGGAGCCGGAGCAGCCGAAGAAGCCTGCTGCGCCTCCTGCCAATGCCGGAAAGCCCGCCGCTAAGCCTGCCCTGACCGGCGAAGGCAAAGTCGTCGAAGAGATCATCGCCCGCGTGAACAATGAAATTATCACCAGCTCCGAACTCGAAAAAGCACGTGCCGCCGCCGCCGAAGACGCTCAACAGGAGTGCAGTGGACGCTGTACCCCCGAGCAATTGGAAGTCGCCAGGGAAGACCGGCAAAAGTTCGCCTTGCGCGATTTGATTGACCAGTCGCTGCTGGCGCAACGCGGCAAGGATATGGGCGTCAACGTCGAGGGCGACGTGATCAAGCAGCTCGACCAGATCCGCATCCAGAACAAACTGGACAGCATGGAAAAACTGGAAAGCGCCGTCACTAAGGAAGGCCTGAACTTTGACGATTTCAAGAACAACATCCGCAACAAGCTTCTAACCCAGGAAGTGATCCGCCGCGAAGTCGGCTCGCACATCACCATCGGCCACGATGAGGCCATGAAGTATTACGAGGAACACAAGAAAGAGTTCGTGAAGCCCGAGCAGGTGGCGCTGCGGGCGATCGAGATCAGCACCGACGGAAAAAAAGAATCCGAGCTTCCTGATCTCAAGAAACGAGCGGACGACCTGCTCAAGCGCATCAAGGACGGCGAGGATTTCGCAGTTCTGGCGAAACGTTTCTCCGACGGCAGCACTGCGCAGCAGGGCGGCTTCCTCGGCGTTTACAAACGCGGCGAACTCTCGAAGCAGTTGGAAGACCAGGTATTCGCCATGAAGAAAAACCAGCTCACCGACGTCATCGAAACCAAGCAGGGCTACCTGATTCTGCAGGTCCTCGAGCGCTACGAGGAAGGCGAGCAGCCCTTTGACAAGGTTGAAAACGAGATCATGGACCATCTTTACAGCGAGCGCATGGAGCCCGCCCTTCGCGAGTACCTCAAGACGCTGCGCGAACAGAGTTACGTGGTCGTGAAGCCCGGCTACCAGGACATGGCCGGTGGCGGGAATTCCGAGATCGAAGAAGTCAGTGCAACGCCGGAAGCCGCGAAAGTGAAGAAGGCGCACAAGAAGTACCTTCTCTTCGGAAAGAAGACCAACGGGTAACCCGAGTGAAAAAACTTTTCGTTAAAGATCTCGAACCGGATCCATCCATCACCGGGTTTTTCCTCGTTCACGAAAAAGAAGTCCGCAACACCGCCGGCGGCAAACCCTACCTGCGCATGGAACTCGGCGACCGCACCGGCACCGTGGAAGCTCGGATGTGGGATCAATTCGACGCACTGGCCAAGCAAGTAAGCCGCGACGATTTCATCAAGGTTCAGGGGCGCGTCGAGCTTTACCGCAACAAGCCGCAGCTTACGCTTTCACAATTCCGCGTGGCCACACCCGAGGAGATTGATCTGGGCGACTTTCTGCCGCACACGCCATTCGACGTCGAAAAACTCTACGCGCAGGTCCTGGGCTTCATCGAGGCGATAAAAAACCCCTGGCTCAAAAAGCTGACCACGAAAATACTCACCGACCCGAAAAACGTCGCCCGGTTCAAGCGCGCCCCCGCCGCAAAGGTGATGCACCACGCCTACATCGGCGGCCTGATCGAACACGTGGTTGGTTTGTGCGGACTGGCGCAGCAGATTGCCACCCACTATTCCGAACTCGACGTGGATTTGCTCCTCACCGCGGCCCTGCTCCACGACGTCGGCAAACTCGATGAATTGTGCTACGAGCGCGCGGTCAGCTACACCGCCGAAGGCCAGCTTCTCGGCCACATCACGATGGAACTCGAAAGCGTCTCCAAGGAAATGGACGCGATCGAAGGTTTTCCGCAAAAATTAAAAACCGTGGTCCAGCACATCCTGATCAGCCACCACGGCGAATACGAATTCGGCTCGCCAAAGCTCCCCATGATTCGCGAAGCCCTCGCCTTCCACTACATGGATGACCTGGACTCAAAAATGGGCGCCGTTCGCGCCGCCCTCGCCATCGATTCGGGCGAACCCGAATGGTCCGCCTACAGCGGCGCCCTAGGCCGCAAATTCCTCCGCCTAGACAAATTCCTGAAATAACCCGCGTAGCGGCCACCTTCAGGTGGACCCGCGTACTGCCGCTCTTGTGGCACAGCCATTCTTGGCTGTGCGCTTTTCTCGTCCGTCGTTCGCGACACTCGACTGCTCCCCATTCCGGCATCGCCACCCGATCCGCTCACTTCCCAAACTTCTCTCCACTCTCCACTCTCGCGCCCCGCAAAAACTCCCCCGCCGAAATCTCCTTCCGCCCTTCCTGCTTAACGCGCGTAATCTCCAGCGCGCTCCCCTCGCCGCAAACCACCCTCACCAAATCCTTCTCCACCAAAATCGTCCCCGGCTCTCCCGCCATTTCACCTGCCACCGGCCTCCCCCGCAAATGGCACATCTGCCCGCGAAACTCCGTATACGCCCCCGGCCACGGTGCAAATCCCCGCATCCGGTTATAAATCTCCGTCGCCGTCCGCACCCACTCAATCCGTCCATCCTCGCGCTTCAACATCGGCGCCATTGTCGCCCCCGCGTGTTCCTGCGCTCGCCCTACCAACTCTCCTCGAACCAATCCCCGCAGCGTCTTCGCCATCAACGCCGCCCCCGCCTCCGCCAGTCGCCCCGCCAATTCCGGCGCCGTCTCGTCGGCCCCGATCCGCATCTCTTCCTGCAGCAACATCTCCCCCGTATCCATCCCCGCGTCAATCCGCATGGTCGTATTTCCCGTCACCGTCTCGCCGTTCGCAATCGCCCACTGAATCGGCGCCGCCCCGCGATACTTCGGCAGCAGGGAAGCATGGAGATTAATCCAACCCAATCGCGGAATCGGCAGCAACCGCGCCGGAATAATCTGCCCGTACGCGATAATCACAATCGCGTCCGGCGCCAATTTTCGCAGATGCTCTTCCACCTCCGGCGCCCGCACCTTCGCAGGCTGCTGCACATCCAGCCCCGCCGCCACCGCAACTTCCTTCACCGCCGAAAACGAAATCTCCTGCCCCCGCCCCCGCGGGCGGTCCGGCTGCGTATACACGCTCACAATCTCAAACTCTTCTTGTGTCAGAAGATACTTCAAGGAGGGAACTGCAAACTGCGGTGTGCCACAAAATACGATGCGCATCCGGTTCACGGGCGGCTCACCCGTTCGCGCGGCGCCGTTACCACTCGCCCTCTTTCCTCAATTTCTTGATCTTTCGCTTGATCAAGTCGCGCTTCAGCATACTCAGGTGCGTCAAAAACAAAATTCCATGCAGGTGGTCGATCTCGTGGCAAAACGCCCGCGCCAGCAAATTCTCCCCGCGAATCTCAAACGTCTCGCCCTTCGCGTTCTGAGCCCGCACCGTCACAAACTGCGGTCGCACCACGTACCCGCGGAATCCCGGTACAGAAAGGCAGCCCTCTTCTTCCCGCACTTCGCCTTCCGCGTGAATAATCTCCGGATTCACCAGCACAATCTTCGCTTCTGGATTTTTCCCGACGGTCACGTCCACCACCGCCAGCCGGATGCTCTTCCCGATCTGCGGCGCCGCCAGTCCCACGCCATTCGCCGCGTACATCGACGCAAACATGTCCTCGACCAGTTGCTCCAGCTCCGCGTCAAATTTCGTAATCGTCGCGGCAGGCCTCTCCAGCACCGGATCGCCGTACTTCACGATCGGATAAATTTTCCCCTTAGGCGTCGCGACGGCTGTCATCTCTTCCGCCACGCTCGCTCCCTTAGAACTTGTCGATTTGTTGGCCATAGTTCTCGAAATTCCGCCGCATCTCCGCCAGCGAATCTCCTCCAAATTTTTGCAGAAAAGCATCCGCCAGCACAAGTGCCACCATCGCCTCGCCCGCCACTCCCCCGGCCGGCACCACGCACCAGTCCGAACGCTCGTACGCCGCCCGCACTGGTTCTTTCGTCACCATGTCCGCGGTTCCCAGCGCCTTCCGCAGCGTCGAAATCGGCTTCAAGTAACCACGAATCACCACATCCTCACCGTTCGTAATCCCGCCTTCCAATCCGCCAGCCCGATTGCTCGACCGCCGGAATCTCCGCGCCATCTTATCGTACGAAATCTCGTCCATCACTTCGCTGCCATACGAACCCGCCGCCAGTATCCCCGCACCAATCTCCACGCCCTTCACCGCCTGCACGCTCATCAGCGCCTGCGCCAGCCGTCCATCCAATTTCTCGTCCCACTGCGCGTGCGAACCCAGCCCCACTGGCACATGGTGCGCCACAATTTCAAATACTCCGCCCACCGTGTCCCCGGCCTTCAGCGCCGCATCCACTTCCGCCTTCATCTTTTCCTGCACGCCCGCGTCCACGCACCGCAGCGGCGAATCAAGATCTCCGCACACCGCGCGTATCTCTTCCCATTTCGCCGCGCGCTCCAGCCGCACATGCCCCACCTGAATCACGTGGCTCGCAATCCCCGTTCCAAACTCCTTCAGCAGCAGCTTCGCAAACGCTCCCGCCGCCACCCGCGCGGCCGTCTCCCGCGCCGAAGCCCGCTCCAGCACATACCGCGCATCGTGAAAATTGAATTTCTGCGAACCCGCCAGGTCCGCATGCCCCGGCCGCGGCGCCGTCAGTTTCCGCGATTGCGTTTCCGCCGCGTCCGAAGCCCCCACCGGCAGAATCTTCTCCCAATTCTTCCAGTCGCGGTTCTCAATCTTCAGCGCAATCGGTGCCCCGATCGTCTGCCCGTGCCGCACGCCCGCGAAAATATCCGCCGCATCCTTCTCAATTTTTTGCCGCCCGCCGCGTCCATATCCCAATTGCCGCCGGTGCAACTCATGATTGATAAATTCCGTATCCACCGGCAAACCAGCCGGCAGCCCCGACAAAAACGTCAGCAGCCCCTGCCCATGCGATTCACCCGCTGTATAGAATCGAAGCATAAACAACCAGTCTATCGGCCACGCCCATTTCCGTCCAGCCGCACTGCTTTTCCATAGCATCGTTGATAGCAGTTTGGCGGTTCCTGCACTTTGGGCCAGTTCCTCTGAAGAAACTAAACGTGCATCATAACAACATGGCACCCTGCAGAACCTGGCGCGGTTAGCCGCTCGTTTGAAGAGTATTTCGTGGCCTTGAGAGGAGAACGGGATCTATGTCCCGCCGGAAGCGCCTTCTGATCTCACTCGGTATCGTGGTCGTAGCATGCGTGATCTATCTTTGGTTTTTTGGCACTCAAACGTTTTTCGCTCTCGAGGCTCACAATACCGCACGGAAACTTCCGTTTGTGAGGCTCACCCCTGTCCCACTGTCTGACTCTTCCGTTTCACAAGCATCTGGCACAGCGCTCTCTTATTTCGGTTACGAGTTTGAGGTCCCCTGGACCGATATCGATGTGGAGAAAACCAAAATAGTTGGTGGGAATAAGGCCATTATTGCATTTCGTTCCGGCAAAGTTCTCTCTGTGTCGAGCGGACAGCCACACGAGTTCATGAACTATCTCCTTGAGCAGGGCAAAATCGACAAACACACCTTCGGAAAAATCTATGGCGATGAGGCGTTGCAGTCCGATTACAACTTTAAGCGCCTTATCCTCGAGACGACACCGGACAAAATTACCATCTTCACTGACAGCAGAAAGGTTGTAAGCCAAGGTGTTTTGCTGATGGTTAAGGCGATATGTGTCGGAGGGGACCCAAACTCTGGGATATTCTCCGTTCAGGGAAAGGAGTTCAGAGGATTTCAATACGGGCTTCCGCAGAATCCCCCGAAACGATTAAGCGTCGAACTTTTTCCACCAGATGGTCACCTGGATTTGATTTTTGCTCAAAAAAAGAATGGATCCACGACTATCTCGCAGGCTGACATTAACCGTGTTGTGCAAACTTTTCACAAGGTACCAATCGAAGTAGCACTCAGCAGCAAAGACTCACATGAATAGTCAAAGGTTGAGCCAGATTCCGGAGTGCATCGCAATTCCCGGCCCGCCGCTTCACCCGGAGGCTGCCCTGGAAGTGGAAAACTAAGCACATTCCTCACCTTTTGGTACTACCGGTCTATCGTTCCCCGCGCCTCCGCCTGCCAGCCTTCTAAATATCGTCTGCTAATCGCGCTGGGACGGAGGCACTCTCATGAGCTTTCTCGCTCGGGCCACTCTTGCATCACTCTTTCTCCTGGCACCATACTCCGCCATGCGTGCCCAAGCGCAGCCACCCGCGCCCTCCGCCTCCGATAACGATCTCTATTCGCTTCGCGCACAGGCCACCGCCGGCGACGCCCAGGCCCAATTTGCTCTCGGCAATCTCTATTTCCAAGGCCGCGGTGTCGCGCAAGACTACACCCAAGCCCTCCCCTGGTACCGCCGCTCCGCCGACCAGGCTTTCGCTCCCGCTCAAAACCAGCTCGGAGTCATGTACGAACACAATTTCGGCGTAAAAATGGACTACGCCCGCGCCGTAGCCTTCTACCATTCCGCCTCCGATCAAGGCTACGCCCTCGCCCAATTCAATCTAGCCAAGATGCTCGAAAACGCTCGCGGTGTCCGCCGCGACTACCGCCAGGCTCTCGCTCTCTATCGCAAGGCCGCCGATCAGAATCTCCCCGACGCCGAACAGGTGATCGGCTACTTCTACCAATGCGGCTTCGTTGGCAAACCCGACTACGCCAAGGCCATCTCCTGGTATCGCCGCGCGGCCGACCACGGAAACTCCAACGCCGAAAACCAGCTCGGCTATATGGCTGGAGAAGGCTGGGGCCAGCCCCAGGACTATTCCGTAGCCCTCTCCTGGTACTACAAAGCCGCCGAACACGGCAACGCCGACGCCCAGGAAAACATCGGCTACATCTTCCAGAACGGCACCGGCGTCCAAAAGGATTACCGCCAGGCCATGTCTTGGTTTTACAAAGCTGCGGGGCAGGGAAACAGCAACGCCGAAAATCAACTCGGCTGGATGTTTCAGTTCGGCCAGGGCGTCCAGCCCGATAACGGCAAAGCACTCGCCTGGTATCGCCTCGCCGCCCATCAAGGCAACCAAAACGGCATCAACAATCTCCGCGCGTTTACCGCAATTCTAAAGCAGTACGACGACTCCGTCTGGGATGCCGCCAACCAATCTCCCACCGACCCCGCCATCCTCCAGGCCCAGCGCCAGGAACGCATCAAGGATCTTGTCACCCGCATCAACGAACTCGATGCCGACGCCGCAGATCAGGACAATTTTGCCGACCAACTCGAACACTCCGGCAAGAAAAACGACGCCATGGGCAAAATCTTCAACGCCATTGGCACCGTCGGCGCCGTTCAATACCGCGTGAAAGCCCAAAAGGATCGTGCCGAATCCGCCACTCTCCGCGGTCAGCTCGTCCAAACCGAAGACCAATCCCAATTCTCCGCCAACGTCCCCGAACCCTGACGTTCTTTTCGCCGCCGCGATCCGTCCCGTTGTTCCACTTGCAACGGATTAGCGTTCCACGGATGCCCCAACCAATTGCTGGCCGGGCACGGGGGGAAAGCCGAAGCCGGATTCGTCATGTCCCTCGCCTGCAGCCCGCGTGTTTTCAGTTTGAATTTTCGTTTATCTCAACTCCGAACGCGTCACCCACTCGCTCGCAATCCCGCGTTGTCGATTTTTCTAGGAGCCCTTCATCAAAATCCCGGGCCGGTGGCTTGATCCCGCAACACCACTCAACGGAATTCGAGTATGGGTCCAGCCCAACCTCGCCGCAATTCCTCGAACTGGCGAAAAGAATTCTGCAATTTTCCGTTGCACTCCCGCCCGCGCCTCGGGGTCATGGATGCCCCAGTAATCGACCAGTCGTCTGGCCTTGTGGTCGTATGCGAATTTTTGCCCGCAATCCAGGCAAGTAATATACGTTCCCGGGCCATAGTCGGAGCGGCCTGGCAAATGGGAGGGGATGGGGCCGCGCAGGGTTATCGGAGGGCCCTTGTGCCGGTGGGGGCACGCAATCACAAGGCGCACCAGTGTCCGCAAAAAGAGGGGGACTCCGATTACAACGCCCCACCACGGTTCCGCTCGCCCTGGTGACCTTGCCGCTTTCAACTGTTTTCTCGTTGCCGGCCGGTACAGAACGATGGATCCCTCGACCCTGCACGCCCGACCTACTTTTTTCTGCCCTTGAGCTTGCATGTCGGAGCCTCAAGAGGATGCTAGACGCGTCAAACCTCCATGTATGTTCCGTTATGGACATCGGGTCTGGTGGCAGGTGCTCAAAAACTGTCTCCCTTACCCCGGACTGCGCAGAGCTTGATAACTCTACACCGCATCTCTCCAGTGGACGAGTTCCGCACGAAGCAGCTACTATGCTAGGTCCTATGACACTCTCAGCACGAAACCGGCTTGAAGGCAAAATCACCGAACTCCAGCTTGGCGGCGTCATGGCTCATGTCGTCCTCCAGGTTGGAAACAACGTCATCGAAAGCGTGATCACCAGGCGTAGCGCCGTTGAAATGGGCCTCAAGGTAGGCGACACCGTTTCCGCCGTGATCAAGTCCACGGAGATCATGCTCGAAAAGCAGTAGCATCGAACTCATCTCGTCGCCAATCGGG
>DATMMG010000010.1:0-5690 GCA_035569815.1 Candidatus Methylomirabilota bacterium | reverse complement strand
CTGGACTTCAGCAGGCCCTTGGCGTCGTAAGGAGTGGAGGGGTAGACGATCTTCATTCCCGGCGTGTGGAGAAAATACATTTCGGGATTGGCGGAGTGAAACGGGCCGCCGTGGACGCCTCCGCCGGAAGGGCCGCGGACGACGATGGGCGCGGGCGCGTTCCAGAGATAGTGGCCCTTGGCGACGAAGTTGGTGAGCTGGTTGAAGCAGCAGGCGATGAAATCGATGAACTGCATTTCGGCGATGGGACGCAGACCCAAATAGCTCATGCCGCAGGCGGCGCCGATGATGGCGCTTTCGCTGATGGGCGTGTCGATCACGCGCTCCCAGCCGAATTTTTCGAGCAGGCCTTCGCTGGTCTTGAACGCGCCGCCGTAGACTCCGACGTCTTCGCCGATCAGGACGACGCTAGGGTCGGCGGCCATCTCTTCAAACATGGCCTGGCGGATGGCTTCGAGAAAGGTGATGGGGGCCATGGGTTACCTCCGGGCCTTTCCGCGGGCGGCGGATTTCGCCGGGGTCGATTTTCTGGCGGGAAGTTTTGCGGCGGGCTTCGCCGGAGATTTTGTTTTTGCCGTGGGTTCGTCGGCAGCCGCCGGCTGCGTATCGCCGAAATGGATGGGTGCATTTTCGCGCGACGACGTTTTGCCGCGGCCGAAGCCTTCGACGATCCAGACCGGCTCGACGTTGGATTTGGGCGGCGTTACTTCGGAAATAGGGCGCTCCCACTTGGGGCGGATTTTGTGGCAATCGTCGCCTGTGCAGTAGACGCCTTCGGAGGCGAATTCCGGCGGGGGCATGGGCGAGTTTTCGGCGAACTCACGGTCTTTTTCGAGCAACGTGTTGATTTTATCTTCGATCTCTTTTTTGCCTTCGGCGTCGAGGATTTTTTCGGCGGTCAGGAATTTTTCGCAGAGCGTGATGGGATCGCGCTTCTCCCAATACTCGCGCTGCTCGGCCGGAACGTATTCGGCGGGATCGTGCTGGGCGTGGCCGCGGCGACGGAAGGTTTTTGCTTCGATGAGGATGGGACCTTCGCCTGCACGGGCGCGTTCGACTGCTTCTTTCGCGGTGGAGTAGACGGCGACAACGTCGTTGCCGTCCACGATGTAGCTTGAAATGCCATAGGCCTTGGCGCGATCCGCCAGATTTTCGATGGGCACCTGGCGGCGGACCGGCGTGGAATAGGCCCACTGGTTGTTTTCGAGAATCAGGACGAAGGCCGCTTTCTGCGAGGCGGCGAGATTCAGGCCTTCATGAAAAACGCCGGTGGAGCTGCCGCCGTCGCCGATCCAGGTCATGGCCACGATTTTCTGGCCGAGATAGCGGCCAGCCATGGCGACGCCGGTAAGGACGGGGATCAGATCGCCGAGCATGGAGATGGGCGAAACGATGTGCAGATTTTCGAGATCGCCGAAATGGCTGGTGCCGTCTTTGCCGCGGGTGGGCGAAGTGTACTTCGCCATGTGCTGGGTGAAGATGTCGCGCGGGGGAACGCCTTTGACGAGCAGCGCGCCGATGTTGCGGATCATCGGGGCCATCCAGTCTTTTTTCTCGAGGGCGTAGGCGCTGCCGACGGAGATGGCTTCCTGGCCGAGGCTGGAGTACAGGCCGCCGACGATTTTGTTCTGGCGGAAGAGGCGGGTCATGGTGTCCTCGACCTCGCGGTTGAGGCGCATGAAGTAGTAGAGATCGAGGTATTGCTGGCGCGAGAGTTTCGTTTTGGCGGCTGTTTCGGTGGCAGGCATCTTCAGCGATTCTCCGGATGGACGTCCGATTGTCTATCTTACGGCGAACGGAGGCGGTTGGCGAATTGGGGGAAGTCGGAGGGGTGGCGGGGGAGGGGCGGGAGGAAGACAAATTGGCCGGTTGATTTCCATGTTGCACATGCAACATCTTTATGTTGTACTTGCAACATGGAGGGCGTCATGACCGGCAACCTGGAAGCATTGCTGCGAAGAAGGGCGATTCGGGAGTTCGATGGGGCGGAGGTGCCTATCGAGGCGCGCGAACAGATCCTGCGGGCGACTTGCGCGGCGCCTTCGAGTTTCAATTCCCAGCCTTACCGGCTGGTGTGGATCGAATCGCCGGCGAAGAGAAAGCGGGCGGCGGAGTTGTGCATGTCGCAATCGGCGGCGCAAACGGCCTCGGCGCTGGTGGTGGCCGTGGCGGACCTTGGAGCGTCGAAGGCGACCACCGAAGGTCAATTGCGGTGGATGCGCGAGAACGGCTTCGCCGAAAGCAAAATTCGAGAGTACGAGAAGAAAGCGAAATTGGCGAAGTGGTTTTACGTGCAGGGATGGTTCAACGTTCTCGGGGCCGTGAAGTGGCTTGCCCTGAAGCTCATCCATCTGAGGAAAATCATCTGGATGGCGCCGGTGACGCGGCAGGGGTTGTTCAAATGGGCGACGAAGAGCACGGCGCTGGCTTGCGAGAATCTGATGATTGCGGCGGAGGCGCTGGGATTCAACACCTGCCCGATGGAGGGATTCGACGGAGTGCGGCTCTCGAAATTTCTGGGGCTTTCCCGGAAATACCACGAGATCGTGATGGTGATTGCGATTGGGAAAAAGTCGGCGACGTACAAGGAGCAGCCGCAATGGCGTCGGCCACTGGAAACAACGGTGACAGTCCTATGATTGCCGTAGACAAAAAAATGATTCCGGAAGAAATCCTGAAAGACTCGGTACTGGTCCATCTTGCGGCCGCGTATTTTTCGGTCAGCAAACAACTCGAACGCCGCACCGGATGTTCGCCGACACGGGGATTTATTCTCTCGACGCTTCGCGGTGGCGCGGAGAGGAATCAGAACCAGATTGCGACACTGCTGGGGTTTGACCGGACGGTGGTGCACCGTTCGATCGGGACGATGATTAAGGAAGGGCTGGTTTCGAAGAAGAAGGCGGGAACGGGGCGGACGTTTGTAATCCAGTTGACGCCGAAGGGAGAGAAGTACCGGGAGTTTTTAATTCGGGAGAGGCGGGCTGCGGAAGAAAAACTTCGCGGCGCCCTGAAACCGGAGGAACGCACGACGTTGATTCGCCTACTGGGAATTGTGGCGGAGTTTGAAATTTAGCCGGGAGTAGGTCACAAAACAGCTGGCTTCCCTCCTTCGTCGCAACAAGTAAAAGCCAGCGCTACGTTTAGGAATGAAGAAAGTTAGAGTGGCCGGTCTAAAGACCGGCCACTACACGTGCAGGTTACGATCACGCCAGGTAGGCGTCGAGTTGGCCGAGGCAGCCGATCCAGCCGTGGTTGTGCTTTTCGCGGGATTCGGCGGTTAGCAGGTTTTTGTGGGTCAGGCTGACTTCAGTGGAGCCGCCGAGATCTTTGAAGGTTACCGTGACGAGGGATTCGGTCGCGGTTTCATCCTGTTGCCAGCGCCAGGTAAAGCTGAGCCTTTCGGGCGGTTTGACTTCTTCGTAGGTGCCGCTGAGGTTGTGGACATTGCCGTCTTTGTGATGCATTTCGAGGGAATATTTTCCGCCGACGCGAAGATCGAGGCGGGTGATGACGGTTTTATATTCCGCCGTGGGATGGAACCACTGGGCGAACTCCCGGGCATCGGTCCAGGCGCGGTAGACGCGGTCGCGGGGAGCCGCGAAGGTGCGCGTTAGCTGAATCGAGTTTTCCGGCTGCGATTGCGGTGTGGCCATGATTGTTTCTCCTTTTGCTGTTCTGTTTGTTTTTCGGGCGGTGGATCCTGGCTGAGGAAACGTTCGAGGGAATCGAAGGCGCCTTCCCAGAAGCGGCGGTATTGGGCGATCCAGTCTTCGGCTTGCTTCAGGGGAGCGGGAGCAAGTTGGCAGAAGCGCGTGCGGCCAATCTTTTTTTGCGAGACGAGGCCGGCTTGCTGGAGGACGCGGACGTGCTTCATCACCGCGGGAAGGGACATGCGGTGAGGGCCGGCAAGGTCGGACATGGAAGCTTCGCCGAGCATGAGGGAAGCGAGGATGGCGCGGCGCGTAGGGTCGGCGAGGGCGCCGAAGGTGGAATCGAGAGTTGCGGAACACTTAACCATATGGTTTAGTATTGACCGGAAGGGAACGGCTTGTCAACTGGAATTTCCTCTTCCTTGACGGTTGACGGATTTCGGTGCTACAAACAGGGCCATTCTGACGCAGGTCGGCCCCTTCGGAAGTCCAGACGTCATTCGCCTGCCCAACGTTTGCGCTTCGCTACCACAAGCAAATCAGAAAGCTTTCATGCGCAGGCGAAAATCATTCGTTCAAGGAGATTGTTGAAAATGAAGAAGAGAATATTACTTTGTTTAGCTGTCGTGTTGATGTCGTGCCTTAGTGCGGTCGCGCAGGACGCGAAGATGCAGCCGCTGACGTTCTGGTATGATTACACAGTGAATCCCGGAAAAGACGCGCAGTTTATGGAGCTGGTAAAGACAGTGGGCGCGCCGGTGCGCGACAAATTGCTGGCGGACGGTGTGATTCTGGCCTGGGGCGTGCACGTGGGGTTGTTGCGCGCACCGGGGAACAACACGCACACGATCTGGTATTCGGTCGCGGACTGGTCTGGCATCGAGAAGGTGGACAGCGCGATGCGGGCGCAGATCGCAAAGCTCGATGAGGAGGCGATGAAGTCTGGCACGGCGAAGAAGGGTTCCTCGGGCGGGGCGACGGTGACCGCTCGGATGATGGACGCAGCGGACGTCAGCAAGACGCGTGACTACATTACGCGCGACCTGGTATTCGTGACGGGCACGGGAGCGCCGCCGGCCGGCGTGTTGCCGTGGACGCGCTACAACTTTGTGAAGGTGAAGCCCGGCAAGGGCGGCGATTATCGCAAGGTCTGGGAAAAATACAATAAGCCCGTGCTGGACAAACTGGTGGCGGACGGCACGGTGCTGGCGTACGGCTTGTCGGTAGAAGAAGTGCGGACGGACGGGGACTTCACGCATTACGTTTGGTATGCGACGAAGGATCTGGCTTCGTTCGAAAAGGTGCGCGCGGCGTATATGGCGGACCGAGACAAGAGAAGCCAGGAAGAGCAGGACGCGATTTCGGCGGAGTTCCTAAAGACGATCGATCCGGACGCGTCGAGGTCGGAGGTGGGCCGGTCGTTAATGTTCCGCGTGGGTGGGATGAAGTAGCGATTTAGTTCGCTTCGCGGAAAAGAGTCAGCACAGGGCCCCGCGCGAAATTTTTCGCGTGGGGCTTTTTGTTGGGTTGGGGGGTAGGCTGCATGCTCAAAAGCTGGAGCTTCGCTCCGGCACTCAAAAGTAAGAGCGGCCAGCCTCAGAAGGCGGGCCCTACACAATCGAGGGCTGCGAGTAACTGCTGGACGGAAACCTCTCGGGGACTAAGTGAAAACAGTTCGGCGAGGTGGTGCGTGAGGCGGGGCTTTACTTCCGCGAGTGAGACGTTGCGGTGGAGGAGTTTTTCGAGGGAGGTGGCTTTGCGGTCGGCGATGCCGCAGGGAATGATGAGGTCGAAGAAGCGCAGGTCTGTGGCGACGTTGAAGGCGAAGCCGTGGGAGGTGACCCAGCGGCTGATGTGCACGCCGATGGCAGCGAGTTTTTCTTCGGGGATATTGCCGGGAAGCTGCACCCAGATGCCGGTCTTGCCGGGAATGCGATAAGCAGTGATGCCGAAATCGGCGGAGGAGCGGATCATGGCTTCTTCGAGTGTGCGAACGTACCAGTGAACGTCGCGGCGGATGGGATCGAGATTGATGAT
>DATMMG010000009.1:0-11796 GCA_035569815.1 Candidatus Methylomirabilota bacterium | reverse complement strand
GCGAAACCCATGCCCAATGACCGAAGCGATAGGGAGCCCATCCGACGACCGTGACGTGAGGGAACCACACTGTGCCGTATTCCGGCTCCTGACGCCAGCCGCCGTAATCGTCGAGGTCTTCGTAGCCGATCACGTCATCGGAAACGTAGCGGCGCGCCACGGCGTGTTCTTCGCGGTAGTCGCGCTGGGTGCACCAGCGATCGAAATCGTCGTCGCCGTCGGCATTTTGCATGTCCGCGTCCAACGAATCGGTGCCGGTGAAGACGCCCCGCTCACCGGGATGAATGGTATAGGCGGAGCCGCCGCCAGTGACTTCGCCTGTGCCTTCCGGAACATTGACAACAGTGGTGTCGCCGGCTTCATTGACGTTGATGCGATAGCGGCCGGGACGCAAGACGGAAAATGCGAGATTGGGCGTGTCTACTTCGATGGAATCCTGATCGTCGAGGCGGAGCACATGCAGACTGATGGTGCCTTCGGTGATGCGAATTTGCATTATGCGGTCGTCGAGATTCAGGAAGGAAAAACCGGTCTGGCCGGAGAGGCGGATGACGGCGGAACCTACATGGAGCTCGGCGCGCGCTGCCTGATCGGTCCAGAGCTTGTCGCCCGTGGTCATGGGGCGGTTCACGACGGCGGATACCCAATCATCGGTGCCGGCGGGACTGAAGGAAACTTCTCCGTTGGTGTAGCTCAAGCGGGCTACGCGGCTGGGGGGATCATCCTTGTCATCGTCGTCGGCCACTGCCGGTTTTGTGGTGGCCAGAACAAACGCAAAGATGAGCGGTACGAGGAATAGCCACTTCCGTGCACGAGTATTCATGTTGTTCTCTTCTCTCCTGACGCTTTTTCGGCTCCGGGTGTTGTGTGGTGCCTGGGATGGGCCGGGAAGAACTCCGACGTTCGGAAGGAACCACTTCGGACGATCTGGCAATTTCCTTACGAACGGAACCTGGAGTTGAATCTTCCTACGTCATTATGTTTAACACGGGGAGGGGCGGAGAGTTGTAACGGCAGGCGGCGACGTTCCTAAAAGGGCAAGAGATAGAAGAGCTTGAAAAAAAAGCCCGCTCCGAGAGGATGGAACGGGCTTGCTGAATTTCAGAGAATGCCTGAATTAGTGATGGCCCCCGCCGCCGTGGGAAGCGCCACCGCCTCCACCGTGGAACCCGCCCCCACCTCCGCCGCCATGGGATCCGCCGCCGCCTCCGCTATGCGATCCGCCGCTGAAGCCTCCACCTGAAGCGCGCGGCGCCGAATAACCGCGCGGTGAGGAAGAACCTCCACCGCGCGGAGCCGAAGAGTACGAACGCGGTGCAGAGTAACTCCGGTTCGGCGCAGAGTTGTAATTCCCCGAGGAGCGATTGCCGCTGTATGAAGGCGGCGTGTATGAACGATTGGCGCCAGATGAGGAAGAAGAGTAGCTGCGCGGAGCATTGGAGGCGCTCCCGCTATTGCCGCTGCCAGCCCAGGGCGGACGATTGCTGGAGTTCATGCGCGTGGTCTGCGTGGTGGCCGAACGGCTGGAACTGCCAAACCCCTGTGGGGCGTGGCCGGAATCCGTCATGTTGCCTTGTGCATTCCAACTGCGTCCTGTAGAGCTTTGTGGCCGCGAAGCATTGTTATTGAAATTGCTGGTCGGGCGCGAGGACTGCGATTGGGACTGCGACGCCGAAGGCGGCCGATTGGACGAAAGCTGCGACTGGCGGGCGCTGTTGAATCCCTGGGGACTGTTGCCGGTCCGGGCGGAATTGCCGGCAGGGCTGCTGCCGCCGCGATTTGCGGAAAATGAGCCGGAATTCATGGTGTGTACCGGCATGTGGGAAGCGGCCGCGGCTGGAGTGGAGCGCGCGACCACGCTGCGATTCTGCACGCTAGCCGAAGGCGTCGCCACGCGGCCGTGCATATTGGACGCTCCGATAAAGCTGGAGTGCGTCGGCGAAGCGTTAACGCCGCCGGTGACCCGCGCGTTGCGCAGGGAATTGGCCGAAAGGTGCGTGGCGCTGCGGTTGATCGCCTGGCCGTTTACGAAAGCGTTGTGCGATGCGGTAGTAACCGCGTTCGCGTTGTGAGCATACCGGTAGTTAAAGTTCCGGTAGTTATTCACGTTGTGGAAATCGTTGAAGTGGTTGAAGTGCGTGTTGTACACGTTGATGTGATTCCAGTATCCCGGGCCACCGTGATACCAGGGACGGAACGGCTCGCCCCAACCAAGCGGGAACCAGCCATAACCGCCTCCCCAACCGAATCCGAAACCGACTCCAAAGCCAAATCCACCACCGAGGAAACCGACGAACGCCGGACCATAAAAAGGCGGAGCGTAGATCGGGCCCGGGCACCATCCCCAATAAGCGCCGAAGTTATTCCAACGGCCGTAGTGATATGGAGCAAAACCCCAAGGCTCTGCACCGACCCACGTCCAGCCCCAAGGCGCGACATACGCCCAATTGCCATCGCTGTAAGGCGCCCAACCGGGGGCAACATTGTTGGGAACCCAGACGTTGCCGGCTTCCGGATCTTGTTTCCACGTGCCGTAGTCGTCGAGATCGCTGTAGCCAACGGTATCGCGATTGACGTAGCGAGCGGAGGGCGATTGGTCTTCCTTGATGTTGCGTTCCTGCGCCCAGCGGTCGAGCGGGTCCGGCTCGGAGGCGGAGCCCGGAATGTATTTCACATTCTGATCGGTGCCGCTGACATCGCCGCGTTCGCCCGCGTTGACGGGATAGGTCTGCCCGCCGGCGGCGATTTCACCCTTGCCGCGAATGGCAGTGACGCTGGTGTAGTCGCCGTTCTCGTTGACATCGATTCGGAAAGCGCCGGCTTCGCGGACGGTGAAGGCCAAATTCGGAGTATCAATTTCGTAGGTCTCGCCCTGGCGGAGTTCGCGCACGCGGAGGTTCAAATGGCCTTCGGCCAGACGCACCTGGATAATGTTCTGATCGAGGTTGAGAAATGAAAGCGCAGTCATGCCGCTGAGGTGAATTGAGGCCTGTCCTGCCTGAAGTTCGGCGCGGGAATCCTTGTCGGTCCAAAGCTTGTCACCAATGGTGAGAGGGCGATTCTTTGCCGCGGAGCCCCAATCCCCTGCCCCACCCGGCTGCATGGAGACGGAACCGTCCAAAAAGCTGAGACGCGCCACGCGCGAAGGTGGATCCTGGGAGTCGTCGGCGCTGGGCATCATTTCACCATTGTCCTGGGGAGGGACATTGGCGACGTTGTCCTGAGCGACGTTGTTTTGCGCCTGGGCCCGAATGACCGGGCTCATCAGAAACAGAAAACCGACCAGTCCGAAGAACAGTGCAATCAGGCGTTTGGCGATCAAATTGGGCTTCATACTCGATTCCCCTGGAAAGCGATCCGGACTTTGTACGGACCAAATGGCCGTCAGTAGTAGGACGCTGGGCGGCGCTCTAGAGGGTATAACCCCCTTGTGGAAAAATAGTTGCATAGGAGGGAGGAAAGTCAAAATGGAGCGGTACCCGCATCGAATTGGTTGTCTTCAGTAAGACCATTGTTATGAATGTGTTACCTGGCTTTCGCCTTAAAGAACGGAAACCCACGGGGCAGCGGGAGCCACGGCCCAGACGACCGGGAAGGAAGCCGAGTAGGGTTCGCTGCTAGCCGGCAGGGTTGGAGTTAAGGAAGGCTGGGCCACTTGAAAGTGGCTGCTACTTGTGTCGAGGAGGGTGTGACGGCCGATCTGAAGATCGGCCACTACATTTGGCAGAAGCGGCGTTTAGCTTGCATGGTGGTTGCCGCCGATTTGGTAGCCTACTCCGCGGATCGTGCGAATCAAGGGGTGATCGGCGCCCGAATCGATTTTGCGTCGGAGGTAGTTGATGTAGACATCCACTACATTGGTGATGGAATCGCCGTGGATCCGCCAGACTTCTTCGATGATTGCCGCACGCGTGACCGGATGGCCGGGATTCCGGAGCAGGAATTCGAGAAGGGCGTATTCCTTGGGGCTTAGCTCGACAGCGCGGCCGGCTCGGCGAACCTCGTGGGAGACGCGGTTCACCTCGAGGTCTTCGAACTGGAAGACTTCGCGCGCGGGACGGTTGCGCCGCCGCAGAACGGCGCGGATACGGGCAGCCAGCTCGGACCAGGCGAACGGCTTGACGATAATGTCGTCCGCGCCCGCGTCCAGGCCCTTGACGCGTTCCTCCACCGAGCTGGCAGGCGATAGCAACACCACCGGGGCTTCCGGCCAGCGGGTCTGCAACTGGCGCAAGTAGTCGTGGCCAGGCACGCCAGGAAGATTCAGATCCAGGAGGATCAGATCAAAGAGGCTCTTCTCGCCAAATCGGGCGATTTGGTCTCCGGTGGAGGCGAGTTGTACGGCAAAGTGTTCCTGCTGGAGCCGGGTCTGAAGAAACTCCGCCAAAGACGCGTCGGCTTCAGCGACAAGAAGGCGCATAGTCGCTCACTCAGGACAAATTTCTGGAAGGGGGTAACGCGAGTCTGCTCCCCGCTGACGAGACTGTCAACTAACGCTTTCTAAAACGCGGCGGATTGATTACTGCCTCGCAGGCGCGGGAGAAACCCCGGGCGCAGAGGGGGTAGCGGGCGGCTCAGAGGCTGGCTGCTCGGCGACAGGGGCGGCAGCCGGAGTTGCAAAGGGTGATCGTTCCTGAAGAGCGGGATTCAAAATGACGATATCAATGCGGCGATTGAGGGCGCGACCTTCCGGGGTATCGTTGTCGTCCACGGGGTGGAATTCTGCAAATCCTGCGGCGGAGAGGCGATTGGGTTCCACACGGTAGCGGACGATGAACATACGCACGAGCTCTGTGGCGCGAGCCGTGGACAGTTCCCAATTGGAGGGGAAATGGGAGTTGTGGATGGGGATGTTGTCCGTATGGCCTTCAATGCGGAGGCTTTCCGTGCGCGGGATAATTACCTTTGCCAGCCGGTCAACAGCCTCAACGGAGGAAGCGCGCATGGTGGATGAACCGCTCTCGTAAAATCCCATTTCGCGAAGGCTAACCACCAGCCCTTCTTTTTTGGGCTTGATGTCCACGACGTGCCTTTTGATTTCCGGTGCCAGCGCTTTCTCGAGCTCCGCCTGAATGTCTTTCAGGGGCGTGGGAGCGGAAGTGGGAGAGAGGATGCCCTTCATGGGTTGCACAACACGCTCCATGTCGGCGGTGCGCTCCACGTTTTCAACGGCCTGGACGTTGGAGAAAGGAATTGCCTCCATGTCGCTGAGGGGGATGTGGGTGTTGGAAGTATCAAAGACGCCCAGTTCCTGGAAGGCGACCTGAATGGCCATGGCGAGGCGGCCAACTTTCCGCTTGTCCACCTGTGAAGAGGCGTAGAGCACGACGAAGAAAGCGAAGAGCAGGGTGATGAAGTCGGCGTAGCTGATGAGCCAGCGTTCGTGCGAAACGCGTGGTTCTTCTTTTTTTCGCCGGCGTCTCATGCGGCCTTTTTGTTCATGGCTTCCTGATTGGCTTCAGCGAAGAAACTCTGGAGCTTCGTTTCAAGCATCCTGGGGTTCATGCCTTCGAGGATGGAGATGACGCCTTCGAGCATCATTTCGCGGCGAATCTGTTCCTGACGGATGCGCATCTTGATTTTCCCGGAGACGGGGAGCAGGAAAAGGTTTGCCGAACCCACGCCATAAATGGTGGCGACGAAGGCCACCGCAATGCCGCGGCCGACTTCGCTGATGTCGTCGAGGTGTTGCATCACCTGGATAAGGCCAAGGACGGCGCCAATAATGCCGATGGTTGGCGCGAAACCTCCGGCGGATTCAAACACGCGCGGCAGGTGCTCTTCGTGCTCGCTCTGGTTATCAAGTTCCAGAGTCATGATAGTGCGGATTTCCAAGGGTTCGGTACCGTCGACGGCGAGCATGAGAGATTTCTTCAGGAATGGATCGGCGATGCTGACGAGTTCCGCGTCGAGGGAAATGATCCCTTCTTTGCGTGCTTTCTGCGCGTAACCGACCATCTCCTGAATCAGCAGGTTGGGGTTCTGGGTATTGTCTATAAACACCTGGCCGAGCCGCCGGCCAGCGGCAAAAATGACGCGCAGCGGGAACTGGATCATGACCGCGCCTAAAGTCCCTCCGAAAACGATGATCGCCGCGGTCGGCTGAATGATTTGCGCGATCTTCCCGCCTTCCAGCATCAAGCCCAGAAGAATCCCGGTCACCGCAACGGCCACGCCCAAAAAGCTGCTTTTGTCCATACGCTCCTCAGGAGAGGTCTCCGTCCTTTACTGCGGCAGGGGGCGCGGGCGAAGCAACAGTGGGGAGATCTGCCGGCGAAGGAGCGAGGCCCGCCAGAACCGCGCGGCGAAATTCGATCACCCGCTCCAGAATCTGTTCGGTGGATTCGCGAACGATAATTTTGTCGCCCGTAACGAGCGTGAGCACCGTGTCCGGGGCGTTCTCGATGGACTTGATAAGGTCGCAATTGACGACCAAGGGGTGATTGTTCAATCGAGTCAGCTTAATCATGTCGGTTGCCTATGACTGGTGCGACTTTGAGCCGCGCGTCTCTCCATTGAGGTTATCGGCGGAATCGCGGCAAGTATTACGAGGGCGAAGTACAGGCTAGGCTCTTTCTAAGATTTTTCTTTTGGAGCAATTCGTGCTGATTGCATGGGGGCCTGAATGAAACGGACCGGAGCCGGGACTGGAATCGAGGAAGTGCTTTGGATTGAGCAGAAGTGAAACTTGGGACGAGTGAAGTGCGGCGGGAACAAATCAAACCGGCAAATGAGTTTCGGATTGGAACTTGAAAGAAGGAGACGGCAGCACGAAACGAATGGGTCGCTTTGGAACACCTTCGATACTCTCGGACTTTGGGGATCTCTTTCCTAACCTTCAGGCCGTGATTCTGTGCGGAGGGTTGGGCACTCGGCTGCGAAGCCGGATGAGGGGTACACCAAAAGCACTGGCACCGATTTCCGGACGGCCATTCCTGGAGTACCTGCTTTGCGACCTTGTGGCCGTGGGAATACGCAATATTGTTCTGTGCACCGGCCACGGTGGCGAATTGATTCGCGCTCATTTTGGGCAGGGCGAGAGAATTGAGGCGACGATTCAGTACGCCGAAGAGAAAGTGAGCCTGGGAACGGGCGGAGCGCTAAAAAACGCGCAACCTCTCCTGCGCAGCAATCCGTTTCTGGTGTTGAACGGCGATACGCTGCTGGACATTGACTACGGCCGGCTGCTTACAAAACATTCGAACGCAGGAGCGGTGGCGACGCTTGCGCTGATTCAAGTGCAGGATGGCGGTCGTTACGGGAACGTGATGCTGCTGCCGAACGGCCAGGTAACCGAACTGCGGGAGAAGCCGCAAGAGCCGCTCAGCAACGGTGAGCCGGTTTGGATTTATGGAGGCATTTGCTGCGTGGACCAACGCATCTTTGCCGAAATCGAGCCAGCGCCCCCCGCCGTTTCCCTGGAACGAGATGTCTTGCCAAAACTGACGGGCCGCGGATTGTTTGCGGAACTGTTCACTGGATTTTTTCTCGATATCGGGATTCCGGAAGATTACGAACGGGCCTGTACGGCGATTCCACAGAGGTACGCGTGTGCCGGTTCACATTCGGGCTAAAGCGCCGCTGCGGTTGAGCTTTGCCGGCGGCGGCACGGACATCACTCCTTTTATGGAGCGCGAAGGCGGCTGCGTGCTTAGCGCCACGATCACACGATACTCGTGGGGGACGCTGACGGCGCGGGCTGATGAACAGATACATATCGAGTCCGCGGATCTGGGGGCGCTTTTTTATTTCGATACCCGGTCAAACCTCGTCTATGACGGAAAGCTGGATCTGGCGAAAGCGGCGATTCGCAGGCTCGGAACCCAGGACGGAAAAGGGTTCGACCTTTTTCTGCAAACAGACGCGCCGCCCGGCTCCGGGCTGGGATCTTCGTCGAGCCTCATGGTGAACCTGATTGGGCTGATGCGTGAATTCAAAAGCCTGCCGCTGACGGATTATGAGACCGCGGAACTGGCCTACCAGCTCGAACGGAAGGAATTGAGCATTCAGGGTGGGATGCAGGACCAATACGCGGCGGCGTTTGGAGGATTTAACTTCATTGAATTTGGTGCGGATCGTGTGGTGGTGAACCCGCTGCGGATCCATCGAGACACTTCGAACGAACTGGAGCACAACCTTCTGCTTTGCTACACGGGAAAACCGCGCCTGAGCGACGGCATCATCCAGGACCAGGTGGGACGTTACGAACACAACGACGAAAAAGCCATGGAAGGGCTCCGACACCAGAAGACACTGGCGATTGAGATGAAAAATCTGCTGCTGCAGCGGCGGCTGGAGGATTTCGGGGTGAAGCTCGACGAAGCCTGGCACTTCAAGAAGCAGATGTCGCCCAAGATCAGCAATCCGCACATTGACGAGATGTACGAGGAGGCGCGGCGCCACGGTGCGTTAGGAGGAAAGATCACCGGCGCGGGCGGGGGCGGCTATCTGATGCTCTATTGCGAATACGAGAAAAAGCACAAGGTGGCCGAGGCCGTGCGGAAATTGGGCGGAGTTCCCACGGAGTTCAGCTTTGAATTTCACGGACTGCAAACCTGGAGAAGAAACGGACATGGCAACAACGGCAACCAGTGAGACTTTGATCCAAGGAATTCTTTCCACGAATATCCAGGTGCATGAAGCCATGCGCGACGATGGCGACCTGATCTGGGGGATTTCGCAAGCGGCAAAGATGATCGGCCAGGCGCTGGGGCGCGGGAATCGCCTGCTGATCGCGGGGAACGGGGGAAGCGCGGCGGACGCGCAACACCTTGCGGCGGAATTCGTGGGGCGCTATCGGATCGAGCGGCGCGCTTTGCCTGCCCTGGCGCTGACGGCGAACACTTCCACCCTGACCGCCATCGGCAACGACTATGGATTTGAAGACGTGTTCACGCGGCAGGTGGAGGCCTTCGCGCAAGCGGGCGACGTGCTGATGTGCATCTCCACCAGCGGAAATTCGCAGAACATTCTGCGCGCGGCGCTGCTTGCCAGCGCGTTGCGCGTCAAGACCATCGGCCTGACGGGGGCGGAGGGCGGGAAGCTGCCGAAATGCGTGGATGTCTGCCTGCGCGTGCCATCCGGGGAAACGCCGCGCATTCAGGAAGCGCACACGTTCATCATTCATGCGATCGCGGAAATTGTGGAAGCGGAAATTGCCCTGGGGCCGGAACTTTGAAACGGCCAGGAAGATCCATGAGCGATACTACGAAACGTTATGTGTTGCTGGACCGCGATGGCGTCATCAACCGGCGTATCGCGGATGGCTACGTCACCCAGTGGAAATACTTCGAGTTTCTTCCGGGAGTTCTTGCCGCGCTGCGGTTGTTCAGAGAGAACGGTTACACCGCGCTGGTAGTCTCCAACCAATCGTGCGTGGGCCGCGGCCTGCTTACCTGGGAGGAGTTGCAGGCGATTACGCGGCGCATGTTGCTGGAGGTGGCGCTGGCCGGCGGCACGATCGGGAATGTGTATTACTGCCCGCACGCTCCGGGCGACGAATGCAGCTGCCGCAAGCCGCAACCCGGACTTCTGCTGAAGGCGATCGAAGAACACCAGGCATGGCCCGCGCAGATATATATGGTCGGCGATTCCATTAGCGACATGGAAGCGGCGGCGCGTGCCGGATGCCGCAGCCTGCTGGTGCAACGAGGCGCGTTTTTCCAGGACGGGGTTATCGGTGGCGCGCCTTCACATATCGTCAGCGACTTGCTGGAAGCCGCGAATCTCATCGTTCGCCGCGACACACCGACCCTCAGTGAGGCGCTTCACCGGGGCTGGCTTCCCTTCTTTTCCAACGGAGATCCCGGCGGACGACTATCTACTAGCAGCAAAAGGACTCCCGCATGACACACAGCAGCGCGACACTCTTGACCACTCCCACGCTTCCGCCGGCCGATTCCCTTCCACCTTCCGACGATCCACGCTATTTCCCGCCGAACTTTATGGAGCACCTGTACACAAGCTATCTCGACAGCGGAATCGATCTGCCGGCGTACTACCAGTATATGCGCGAAGAAATCAAACGCGACCGGGACATCGCCAATCTGATCGCGGCACGCACGGAGATCCAGGGTAAAGACGTCCTCGACGTGGGCTGCGGATATGGCGGGCTACTGATCGTGATGAAAGAAGCGGGCGCCGCGAGCCTGACGGGGATTGAAGTCGATCCGAATCGCGTGGAGTGGAGCAACAAACGGCTGGAATCGCTGGGCTACCCGGCAAAGGTGTTCGAATACGACGTCTGCAGGCCGGAAGCGCCGGAAATACTGGGCAGCTTCGACATTGTACTGGCGCAGGATGTGATGGAGCATGTGCCCGACCCATCGCTGACGATCGAGCATTTGTGCCGGATGCTGCGGCCCGATGGCGCGGTGTATGTGCAAGTGGGCAACAAACTTTCGCCGGATCAACTGACGGGCGACCACCATTACCGTTTGCCGGGAATCACGCTGCTCTCACGCGCGCAAGCGATGGAATATTTCTGCACACGGCTGCGCCTTCCGGAGGCCAATTACGCCGTCGGCTACTGGCATGACGAGAATTATTACCGCAATGCCTTCCGCCGGCATGGAGTGACGCTCGAACGCGCGGACAGGTATCCAACCACGGACCACGTGCTGTGGTATGCGCAGGCTATTTCGGAGATGTGCATCCAGCTGAGGCAAAACCTCTGGCCGGATTTGCGGCCTGAGCTTGGCCAGCGGATGAAACGGCGGATGAAAAAGATCGCGGAGATTTACGTCCATGCAAGCCGGCAGCTGGCGGAAATTGCGACCAAGCGGCCGGAACTGCTGAGCGATGCGTGCGACGCGATTACCGGACGGATTTTGACGGGAGTGCTGCGGTTTGTGGGCAAGCGCGAAGGCGGCAATGGGGGTGGGGCATGAACTCCGCGGAATCGCACGCGCTGGCTTTGCGGCTTTACGAAGCGGGGCGTTTCGAGGAGGCGCTGGCGTTGCTGCGTCAGGCGCTGGCGGACGGCGAATCAAGCGAGGTTTGGAGCGATCTGGCAACGGTGCAATTTCGTCGAGGCGAGGTGGGGGAAGCCGAAACCTGCTTCCGCATCGCGTTGCAAATGAATCCGAACGAGGTGCAGGCCGCGGCGAATCTTGGGGCGATGTTGCTGGGCCAAGGCCGCGCAGCCGACGCGCTGCCATTTCTGGAGCGCGGACTGGCGACGATGACGGCGGAACAGCGCAGCGCCATGCAGATCAAAATAATCTCGGCGCGGCACGCCGTTCAGCTGAGACCTTTTGGGACGGCTCAAAAGCTCGAACAGTTCCTGCGACTTTACGTTTCGGATGACGCCAACGAGCGGTCGTACTTCGAAACTCATATCGCTCGCTACGTTGCGACACTCGAGGGCCTGCCGGAGGGAAACCCCGGCCAGCGATTACTGGAACTTGGCGCGGCGTTTCACCACCTGACCGCGGCGCTGATACGTTGCAAGGGTTACGAAGAGGTGCGTTGCACGGACGTCTGGGAAGGTGAGCCCTCGTGTAAGCGGGTCCTGACCTCCCGCGACGGAAAATTTCGCGATGAGGTGACGGTCGACAATTTCGACCTGCAGTCTTCTCCGTGGCCCTATGCCGACGGGGGATTCGACGTGGTGCTGTGCGGAGAAATTCTGGAGCACCTTGCGCTGGACCCGATGGCCCTGATGGCGGAAATAAACCGAGTGCTGAAGCCCGGGGGCACGTTGCTGCTGACCACTCCGAACCTGGCGAGTGCGCATGCAGTGGAGCAAACGTTGCGGGCAGAAAGTCCATACTGCTACGGGCAGTTTGAGGTCGG
>DATMMG010000008.1:0-3676 GCA_035569815.1 Candidatus Methylomirabilota bacterium | reverse complement strand
CGCGGCCTCGAACGCCTCGGGAAGAAAAAATGGCGCCGCCACGTCGCCAAAGTCGTCGAGCGCCTGAAGGAAGCGCTCGCCGCCGATTACGTCGTCCTCGGCGGCGGCAACAGCAAAAAGCTCGACACCCTGCCCGCCGGCGCCCGCCTCGGCAAAAACGAAAACGCCTTCGTCGGCGGCTTCCGCCTCTGGAAAGAGTAGGGCCCGCCTCAGAAGGCGGCCGCTACAAATGCTGTTCGCAAAGAGAACCGCGCGTTGCTCTCTGGCTACGCTACAATTTTTCCCCTATGCCCCGCATCGTCTGCCGCGGCCTGCTCATCGACATGGACGGCGTCCTCGTGGATTCCACTCCCGCTGTCGCCCGCGTCTGGGCCCGCTGGGCCGCCCGCCACAACATGGATCCCGTCGCCGTCACCGCCTTCGCCCACGGCCGCACCAGTCGCGCCTCCATCAAGGAACTTCTTCCCGACGCCGGTCCCGAAGTCCACGATGAGGAAGACCGCTGGATGCTCCGCGGCGAACTTGAAGACGTCGCCGATGTAGTCGCCCTACCCGGAGCCCGCGAACTCCTCGCTGCCGTTTCCTCCGCCCAGCGTGTCGTCGTCACCTCCGCCGCGCGCAACCTCGCCGAAGTCCGCCTCCGCGCCGCCGGTGTCTGGGACCTCGTCCATCACCTCGTCACCTCCTCCGACGTCCAGAACGGCAAGCCGCATCCCGAACCCTACCTGAAAGGCGCCGCGGCCCTGCAACTGCCGCCCACCGATTGCGTGGTCATCGAAGACGCCGCTTCCGGCACCCGCGCCGGCAAATCCGCCGACGCCCGCGTCCTCGCCCTCCGCACCACCAGCACCGACGCAGAACTCCTCGCCGCCGGCGCCGATTGGATCGCCAACGACTGCGCGTCCCTCCGCTGCACCCTCGCTCCCGGCAGTGACCAACTCACCATCGAATTCCCCTCGAACGAAGTCCCGCGGCTACCCAAAATGAGCTAGAATGCGTCGAAACACAGTAAGCCGCGTTCCCTGATTCAAGGAGTAATTTGAGAATGAACCCAGCCACTCGCCTGACCCTGCTGTGCGCCGCCGCTTCCCTGTTTGCTTTCGCACCCGCAAATTCGTTCGCGCAGGAAAAAGAGTCCAAGCCGGCCGAAAAGCCCGCCGAACCCGCCGCAGCCCCTCCAAAGGAAGAGTCCTCCGTCACCGACCACTCCATCAAAATCGGCGGGCAATCCATCCCTTACAAAGCCACCGTCGGCAGCATGCTCCTGAAGAACGAAAAGGACGAACCCGAAGCCCTGCTCTTTTTCACCTCGTACGTCCGCTCCGACGTCAAGGATCTCTCCCAGCGTTCGATTGCCTTCGTCTATAACGGAGGTCCCGGCTCAGCCTCTCTGTGGCTGCACATGGGCTCCTTCGGCCCCAAGCGCGTCGCCACCGTAAACGCCGGCGTCACGCCTCCCGCTCCCTACAAGCTCGACGACAATCCCAATTGCCTGCTCGACAAAACCGATCTCGTATTCATCGACCCCATTGGCACCGGTTTCAGCCACGCCGTCGGCAAAGCCCAGGACAAGGATTTCTGGGGCGTTGACCAGGATGCGCGCTCCCTCGCCAATTTCGTCCAGTCCTACATCAGCCGCAACAACCGCTGGAACTCTCCCAAATTTCTGATCGGCGAAAGCTACGGCACTTTCCGCAACGCCGTCCTCTCCAACGTCCTCCTCACCCGTTACAATGTTTACCTCAACGGCCTCGTGATGATCTCCTCCGTCTGGGATCTCGGCACCATCTCCTTCTACCCGGGCAACGACCTCTCCTACATCCTCTATCTCCCCAGTTACGCCGCCACCGCCTGGTATCACAAAGTCCTCACCGACCGGCCGGACAATCTGCCCGCTTTCCTCGACGAGGTTCGCAAGTTCGCCAACGGCGAGTACGCCGACGCGCTCCTCAAAGGCAGCACCATCACCGACGCCGAAAAATCCGCCGTCGCCAAGAAAGTGGCCCGCTATACCGGCCTAAGCGAGGACTACGTCGTCAAATCGAATCTCCGCGTCAAACTTTTTCAATTCATGCAGGAACTTCAGCGCAGCCGCGGCCTCACCACGGGGCGGCTCGACGCCCGCTTCTCCGGCCCCACCTACAATCTCATCAGCGATTCCGCCGACTACGATCCCCAGGAAGCCGCCATCAGCGGCGCTTTCGTTGCGGCCTTCAATCAATACGTGCGCGAAGAGCTGAAATACAATCCCGACCGCGAATACCACGTCTTCGCCAACTTTGGGGAAAATCGCTGGGATTGGAAACACTCGGCCGGCGAAGGCGCCTTCTTTCCCGGCTCGCCCAACGTGATGCTCGACCTCGCCAACGTCATGATCACCAACACCAAGCTCCAGGTGGAAATGGAAGACGGCTATTACGACCTGGCCACTCCATTCGCGGAGGCCCAATACGCCACCGAGCACCTCGGTCTTCCCCCCAACATCCAGAAAAACATCCACCACAAAACCTATGAGGCAGGCCACATGATGTATTTGCGCGACGAAGACCTCTCCAAGCTCAAATCCAACGTCGCCGCTTTCCTCGACTCCGCCTCCAAACCCCAATAATCTCCAACCGGTGTAGGGGCGGCTTTAGGCCGCCCTCATTCTTCTCTTCTCTGCTCTTCCTTAGCGCCCTCTGCGTCTCTGCGTTATCCTTATTCTTCATCTTCCTCCTTTTGTCCCTCGTCCCCTGTTTGCAATTTGCCAGTAACCAAAAGGGCCTACCTGTACCCCGACAATCCCCTGCATGCCCTCCCACCCCGTAAACTTGTCGGGTAGCCATGGAGCAGCAGGCGGCCACGCCCTGCTCCATCGTCATCACTGTTCAGGGGAGCCATGTCCACAAATTCTCCGACCACCGCGCTCATCCAGCGCAGCTTCAACGTACCCCAACTCATCGGCGCGATGCTGAAAGCCCGCGACCACGTTAGCGACCTCATCTTTTCCCCCGGCCGCGCACCGCAAGTCGAAGTCAGCGGGCAACTCGTCGAACTGAAATTCAAGGGCCTCGAGTGCCTCGTTCCCAGTGATACCGACCAGATCGCCAAGTTTCTCGTCGGGAAGAATCAACACGCGGCCCAGAAACTCGAGCAAGACGGCTCCGCTGATCTCTCCTACGGCCTGGAAAACACGGCGCGCTTTCGCGTCAACATCTTCCGCCAGCGCGGTACCTGCGCCATCGTCATGCGCGTCATTCCCGACCGCATTCCGAGTTTCGAAGATCTGAAGCTGCCGCCGCATCTCCAGGAAATATGCGGCATTCGCAACGGCATCGTCCTCGTCACCGGTCCCACCGGCTCCGGTAAATCCTCCACCCTCGCCGCCATCATCGACAAAATGAATGAGGAAAAAGCCATTCACATCCTCACCATCGAGGACCCCATCGAGTTCCTGCATCGCCACAAAAAAGCCACCATCCACCAGCGCGAACTCCATAGCGATACGCCCACCTTCTCCGCCGCCCTCCGCGGCGCTCTCCGGCAGGCGCCCAAAGTCATCCTCGTCGGCGAAATGCGCGACCGCGAAACCATCGAAATCGCCCTCGAAGCTTCCGAAACCGGCCACCTCGTTCTCTCCACTCTTCACACCATCGACGCCGCCAAAACCGTCGAGCGCATCATCGGCGCCTTCCCC
>DATMMG010000007.1:0-16873 GCA_035569815.1 Candidatus Methylomirabilota bacterium | reverse complement strand
TTCGAAGAGGCCTTCGGCATCGAAGTGCCCGACGAGGACGCCGAAAAGATGACCACGGTCAAGGACGCTATCGAGTACATCGATAAGCACTCGAAGGGCAAGTAGGTCGCACATTAAACCCCGATTGAAGGAGCAAGCAAGTTGACCCGCCGGGTTGTCGTTACGGGAGTTGGATTGGTCTGCGCGCTGGGCGTAGGCACCGAGGAAAGCTGGAAGAACCTCGTCGCCGGCAAGAGCGGCGTAGGCCTGATTACGCATTTTGACACCACGGACTTTGACTGCAAGATTGCCGGCGAAGTGAAAAACTTCGACCCCTTCCAGTGGATCGAGAAAAAAGAACTCAAGAAGATGGGGCGGTTCATTCAGGTAGCGCTGGCCGGCGCGGATTTTGCCGTCAAGATGGCCAACTGGAAACCGGAAGATTCGGACTTGGATGAAGTGGGCGTATACGTCGCGTCCGGCATCGGAGGGTTCGACATCATCGAGCGCGAACACATCAAGCTGATGCAGGGTGGCCCGGGGAAAATTTCTCCGTTCTTCATTCCGTCGGCGATCGTTAATCTTGCTTCGGGCCATATTTCGATTCGCTACGGGGCGCGCGGACCGAACTCCGCAACCGCCACGGCGTGTTCCGCCTCGGCGCATGCCATCGGCGATTCCTTCAAAATTATCGAGCGCGGCGCGGCGGAGATGATGATTTGCGGCGGCACCGAAGCGACCATCACTCCCATGGGTATCGGCGGATTCGCTTCCATGCGGGCGCTCTCCACGCGCAACGATGCGCCGGAAAGGGCCAGCCGCCCGTTTGACGCGGACCGCGACGGCTTCGTCGTCGGCGAAGGCGCCGGCATTATGATCCTGGAATCGCTGGAGCACGCGCAGAAACGCAACGCTCCCATCCTTGCGGAAATTGTCGGTTACGGCATGAGCGGAGATGCGTACCACATCACGCAGCCCGCGGAAAATGGCGACGGCGCTTTCCGGGTGATGCGCGCTGCGCTCAAGGATGCGAAGCTCACTCCCGACGACATCGGCTACGTCAACGCGCACGGCACGTCCACGCCGCTCGGCGACGCCATCGAGACCACAGCGATGAAGCGCCTCTTCGGCGAACGCGCGATCAACAAGAAATTGCCCGTTAGTTCGACCAAATCCATGACCGGACATCTCCTCGGCGGCGCAGGCGGTTTGGAAGGCGGAATCTGCGTGCTCGCGTTGCGGGATCAAATTCTGCCCCCAACGATCAATCAGGACACGCCGGATCCCCACTGCGATCTCGACTACGTTCCCAATGTGGCGCGCAAGGCTGCGGTGGATTACGCGCTTTCGAATTCGTTTGGGTTTGGCGGCACCAACGCCGCCCTGATTTTCAAGCGCTGGGCCGGGAAGTAAACAGCTCCTTTCTAAGTTTGTCATCCTGAGCGAAGCGAAGGATCTCAGCGTCGGCACGGCCGCGCGCCCGAGTCTGTGCGAAGACTGCCCCGGATAGGAAACGGCCTATGAACATTCTCGTCTGCATTAAACAGGTTCCCGCGAAGGACGCTCCCCTCGCTATTGCCGGCAACTGGATCAAGGAATCGGATATCGGCTTCGAGATGAACGAGCCCGACTCCTACGCGCTCGAAGAAGCGCTGCGCCTGAAGGAAAAGCATGGCGGCGAAGTGATTGCGCTGTCCCTCGGCCCCGAACGCGTGAAGCAGACCATCAAGGAGGCTCTCGCCAAAGGCGCTGACCGCGGCATCCACATCGCCGACGACAATTTCGCGCAACTTGATCCGCTCGGAACCGCCAAAGTGATTGCCGCCGCCATCGCCGGCCAGAAAGTCGATCTTGTCCTCACCGGATTACAGAGCGACGACCACGGCTTCGGCCAGACCGGCGTTCTGCTTGCGGCGCTGCTGAATCTGCCGCACGCCACGCTGATCATGCAGATTGACGTGCAGGACGGGAAAATGAAGCTCAAGCGCGAGCTGGAAGCCGGCTGGTTCCAGTGGATCGAGTGCCCGCTTCCCGCCGTGCTCACCATTCAGTCCGGCATCAACAAGGTTCGCTACGCCACGCTCAAAGGCATCATGGCTGCGAAGAAAAAAGAGATCGCCATGATTACCCGCCAAGCCCTCGGCGTCACCGTCGAGCCGACGCAGAAAATCGAAAAGATCTACGTTCCCACCAAAACCAAGAAAACCGAATTCCTCACCGGCACGCCAAAGGAAGCCGCGGCCAAGCTGGTCGAGAAACTCAAGTTTGAAGCGCGGGTGATCTGACCATGAAGATTCTAGTCATTGCGGAACAACGTCAGGGAAAGTGGAACAACTCGAGTTTTGAAACTCTCGTCGCCGCGCAGCAAATCGCTTCTGCTGGTTCGGCCACCGTAAGTGCACTTGTGATCGGCAAAGGCGTCGCCGTGCTGGCCGGTGAACTCGCATCAAAAAACGTCGCCGAAGTTCTTCTCGTCGAGCACGACCTGCTCGATGCCTACACTCCGGACGGCTATTGCGCGGCGCTCAAGCAGGTCATCGAATCAGCCAAACCCGACCTCGTTCTTTTCCCGCACACCTATCAGGTGCGCGACTTCGCGCCGAAACTGGCCGCCATGCTCGGCAAGGGGATGGTCGGCGATTGCGTCGGCTTCCGCAGCGAAGGCGGCAAATTAATTTTTGTGCGCCAAATGTTTCAGGGCAAAACCGCCGCGGATGTTACGTTCACCGGCGCAGTTCCCTGGTTCGTGTCGTTTCAATCGGGTGCTTTTCGCGCCGACCAACTCGCGGCACACCCAAACGGCAAAGCTCCGGTCAATGCGGTAAGCGTCAACGTGAACGCCGCCGATATCCGTACCAAGCCGCTGGAACTCTTCAAGGAAGCAAAATCCGCCGTAGACCTTACGCAAGCCCCGCTCATCGTCGCCATCGGCCGCGGCATCAAGGCGCCCGAAAATATTGCGCAAGCTGAAGCCGTCGCCAAGGCCATGGGCGCGGAACTCGCCGCCTCGCGTCCCATTTGTGACGAAGGCTGGCTCCCGATGGAGCGCCAGATTGGCAGTTCCGGGCAAACTGTCGCGCCAAAGCTCTATCTCGCGCTCGGCATCAGCGGCGCCATCCAGCACGTTGTCGGCATGAAAGGCGCGCGCACCATCGTCGCCGTCAACAAAGACCAGAACGCGCCTATCTTTGAAATCGCCGACTATGGCATCGTCGCCGACATTTTCGAAATCATGCCCGCGCTCACCGAAGAGCTGCAAAAAGCGAAGGGCTAACGACTCCCGGCTCCCGGCTTTTATCTTCTGTTTAAGTTGCCTTGTTTATTTTGCTAAAGCTGACAGGGTGCGTCCGTTGTTTCCTTTTGCGGAGTTTTCCGTGTTTCTTTGCGCAGTCCCCTGTTCACGGGCCAAATGAAATCGGAAATATCCAATTCAGCAGTTCGCCTTCATCGCGCGGCTTGGGCGATTTTCTGCCTGATCCTGTTGAATCAACCCGGCGCGCTTTTTTCGCAAACGCCACAGCCCGCCCCTCCCGCCCACGCGCTCTCCGGCACGGTGCTGGATCCTTCTTCTGCCGAAGTGGCGGGGGCCCAAGTCACCCTGCTGACGCCCAACGGATCCGAGCAGGCTTCCTCCACCACCGACCGCGCCGGTTACTTTTTCTTCGACGAGCTTCCCCGTGGCAAGTATCGCCTTCGCATCCATGCTGCCGGCTTTAAAGACGGCCAGGTTGACGTCAATGTAAGCGCAAAACCGCTTGCACCTCTCCACATCACGCTGGCCATCTCCGCGGTCAACGAGGTTGTCAGCGTCACCTCCGATGAAAGCATCCCTCAGACTTCCTCCGATGCATCAGAAAATCTCAATGCCAACAACATCACCCGCGACGCTCTCGATCGCGTTCCCGTCTTCGATCTCGATTACATCACCCTGCTCTCCCGCTTCCTCAGTGACGACGCCATTGCCACCAGCGGCGTCTCCCTGGTTGTCAATGGCGTCGAGGCCAACGGTCCGGGAGTCTCAGCTTCCGCGGTGCAGGAAGTGAAGATCAATCAGAATCCCTATTCCGCGCGATTCGCGCGCCCCGGCCGCGCCCGCGTCGAAATCACAACCAAGGGAGGGACGCCGGCCTATCACGGCACCGTGAATTTCCTCACCCGCAATTCCGTTTTCGATGCCAGCAATACTTTCGCCACCACCAAGCCCTCCGAGAGCCGCTACATGGAAGAGGGCTCTTTCACCGGGCCGCTCGGCCACGACAAGAGAAATACTTTTCTTCTGTCGCTCGAGCAGGATAACGACAATCTCCAGGCGGTCGTCCACGCCTTTGGTCTGCCTACTCCCACCTCCATCCTGGACGAAAATGTGCCCGCGCCACAGCGCCATTTCTTCGGCTCGTTTCGAGCGTTCCACGATTTCGACAATGGCGACCAGTTTTGGATCGGGTATTCCTACGAGGATCAGTCGTCAAAGAATCAGGGCGTGGGCGGCACAGTGCTCCCCGAGGCTGGTTACACCACGGGTTTCACGGAGCACGAAGTCAACGTCAGCTACCGCCACATCTTTTCGTCGAAGTGGGTGAATCAACTCCGCTTTCTCTTCGGCCACAACGATAACCCCACCACAAGCAATGTCGCGGCGCCGCAGATTGTCGTTCAAGGTTATTTCACGGGCGGAGGCGCGCAGGCCGATCTCCACCGAACGGAAGCCCACTTTGACGGCACCGACTTTCTCAGTTACACCAGCGGCCGCCACATGCTGGTTTTTGGCGTGGACGTTCCCGACCTCAGCCGCCGCGGCAGCGATGACTTCACGTACCAGCAAGGCGCCTACACATTTGCCGACATCAACTCGTTTAATGCAAACCAGCCCGCCGGCTTTCGGATTCAGACGGGCAATGGGCATCTCGTTTTCTGGGAGCGCATCGTTTCCGGCTTCATCGAAGATAGCGTGCGGATCAAACCGAATTTTTCCGTCACTCTTGGTGTGCGCTACTACTTCCAGAATTATTTCAACGACGACGTCAACAACTTTGCGCCCCGGTTCGCTTTCGCCTGGGCGCCCCGTCCCAATGGCAAACTCGTTTTTCGCGGCGGGGCCGGCGTTTTCTATGACCGCTCCGGCAATCGCGCAATTGCCGACCTGCTGCATTACGACGGGCAATCTCTCTTGCGGCAGATCCTTTCGCCGCCGCCGGGGGTATTTGTTCCTTACCCCGTTACTCCGGCGGACCTTGTGGGTGTCCCCACCAGCCTGGTGCAACTCGACCCGCGCGCCAGGATTCCTTACATCGTTCAATATAGTTTTGGCATCGAGCGGCAAATCACTTCGAAGAGCACATTCAGCGCCACCTATGTCGGCACGCGCGGCATCGATTTATTTACATCGCGTGACATTAACGCGCCGCTCGCGCCTGATTATCTCGCGCGACCCAATACCGCCTTCGGCCAGATTCGCCAGATTGAATCGGAGGGCTATCAGAAGGGCAATTCGCTTGAGCTGACATTCCGCGGCAAGCCCTCCAAATATTTTGCAGGTCAGGCGCAGTACATTCTCGGCAAGTCCTACAACAACACCAGTGGCATCAACTATTTTCCCGGCAACAGCAATTTTGCGAATCTCGATTGGGCGCGCTCCGACAATGACCGGCGCAATAAATTCGATCTGCTCGGCACCTTCGAACCTTCCAGTCTGTTCAGTCTAGGCGTAGCGCTTCAGGCGTACTCGGGCAAGCCCGTCAACGTGACCACGGGTCTGGATTCGAATGGGGATGGGGTTTTCAACGACCGGCCCGATGGCGGGCTCTTTCCGCGCAATTCGATGCACGGGCCTGGGCTGCTGAATCTTGACGTCAACGTGGCCCACGACTTTCATTTCAAGAAAGAGAGAAAAGACGGGCCCGTGCTCACCGCCTCCCTCAACGTATTCGACGTCCTTAATCATCCGAACTATGTCACTTTTATCGGGGTGATGGGGCCTGACGGCGGCCCCGTCAATCCCAATTTTGGTCTTCCCGCCGCGGCTTATCCCGGCCGCCGCTTCCAGTTGAATCTCGAGTACAAATTCTGAACGCCGGGGCTCTTTTTGTAGAAACCCGTTGGCGCAATTTTCATCTGAAAGTAGAATCAACCCACAACTAACTCACGCGAAAGGCTCCAGCCATGAAACTCTGGTTCAATGTCGCGCCCGCGATCGTTCTCCTCAGTCTTGTCGCCACCCAGGAAACATCCGCGCCCGTTCCTGTTGAGCAGGAGCCTAACCACCATCTGCTCTTGAAAAATGAGAACGTTCTCGTGCTGCGAGTTACGCTCCAGCCTGGGGATCGCAGCTTGTACCACGTCCATTCGGTTGACGATGTAGCCGTCTGGATCGGGAGCACCAGCGCAACCCAGCAGTTGCTCAACGTGCCTGAAAGTTCTCCTGTCGAGCAAAAGCCCGGGAACATTTCCTTGCGCACTTTGCATGAAACGCCCTTCACGCACCGAGTACACAACGTCGGACCGGGACTTTTCGACGTGTTGGACGTCGAACTTCTCCAGCGGCCGGAGCGTCCTTCGCCAGCCGTCGCCGGACCGGTGGCGGGTGAAAATCCGAGCGCCCGCGTGTATAAGTGGACGCTCGCACCCGGCGGTGTGACTCCGTTGCACACGCACGAACGGCCGTATTTGATCGTTGCGGTAACAGGTTTCCCGTTGAAAATGACCGCGCCGGACGGTCAGTCAAACACGCACGAGGTAAAGCCCGGTGATTTTCATTGGGTCAGTACGAAGATTACGCACTCTCTGGCAAACGCGGGGAATGAACAGGGTCAGATTGTCGAGATTGAATTAAAGTAGGGAACTCCGCGAGCCTTCGCGGGACCCGCCTTCCCTTTTCCGTGACTGGGGAAGGGATGTGGGCTGTTTTCGGGTTCGCGCTACCACCGCTCACGATTCTTTCTTGGCCTTCTCCAGCCATTTATCCAGAAGCGACAGGTGCTTCGGGTCCAAATCCACAAACGACAGTCCGGCTCCTCGATTCGCCTGCGAATAAACCACACAGGCCCTCGTTTCGATAAGGGTGTTTTCCTCCGTCCAGATTTTCAGCTTGACCACCGTATGCATGGGGAACGGGTTCATCATGTCGAGATAACAGCCGTTGCGGCTCAGTTCGCTGACGCGCGTCGCAATCCGCACTTCCGAGCTTTCTTCCAAAAGTTCCGCGCTGGCAAAAAACATGTAACGTGGCGTACGCCGGCGTTCGCTTTCCATCGTTCCTCCCAAGGAAGTGCTTTCGTTCCAGAATCTAGAATCGGTGCTTCGGTACCTCTATCTTCTCGCGCTTTTACCCCAATTGCTCTCCCGCTTGCCCTTTGCGCCACTAGCCAGACTGTCCCTAAACGTCCAACGCACCGCTCATCCATGGATATATTTAACAGCAGTGATATAAATGTATGGTAATAAAAACCGTTCCACTGAATCCTTCCTCTTTCGCTTGTATCTGTGTGATGTATAAGTTACAATGGATATTGTTATTGAAGTCCGCCATTACGTTACTCCTTCTGGGAAGGATATCTTCGACGAGTGGCTGACGCGGCTTGCGGACCCAAGGGCTCAGGCGAAAATCGCCGCTCGAATTAACCGCCTGGCTGCCGGCAATTTTTGCGATTGTAAGCCGCTGCGGGAAAGCGTTTACGAACTCCGGATCGGTTGGGGCCCCGGCTACCGAGTCTACTACGGGTTCATCGGACGGGTCTGCGTATTGCTTCTGTGCGGTGGCGACAAGCGCAAGCAATCTGCGGACATTCAGGGGGCGATCCGGTATCTGAGGGATTACAAGGAGAGGAGCTCGAACGAATGAAACGAAAAGCCAGCCGTTCGCACGACGATGCAATCGTTCGCAGGCTTCGCAATGATCCCGAGTTTGCCGCCGAATATCTCAGGGCTGCACTGGAAGACGCCGATGAGCCTCGCGTCCTGCTGCTCGCCCTGCGGCATCTTGCCCAGGCCCGGGGCATTGCCAAGATTGCGAAGGCAGCCGGCGTTCAGCGCGAAAGTCTCTATCGGGCCTTGTCCGCAGACGGCAATCCCCGTCTTTCCACGCTAGTCGCTGTTACCAAAGCTATCGGCCTGAAACTCACTGTTGAACCCGCCTGACCCAGCCACTCTATTCCCGGCGTTTACCTCTCGCACCCGCCTGCCCGCGGTTGCCTTATACTGGCAGAGAGCACGTGGAGCAGCCCATGACGAACAGCAATCACGAAACCGGCAGCAGCCGCGCACGGCTAATTCTGATCGCCCTGATCATTATTCTGGGCGCCTATTGGGTCGGCGCGCGCTACGGCCCCCACCAGTCCAGGGAAGTCGAAGCCCGCCGCCTCGGCGGGGACCAGCCGGGCCTCAACTTGAAGAACACTCCCGAGCGCCCGGAGTCCCTCACCGAAGACGAGTCCATCAACGTCCGTATCTATCGTCAGGCCTCGCCTGCGGTTGCCAACGTCCTCACCAAAGCCACGGAGTATGATTTCTTCATGGACCCCGTTCCGGTCGAAGGCGCAGGCTCGGGATTCCTGATCGATCCCCGCGGATACATCCTCACGAATTACCATGTCGTGGCTGGCGCGCAGACCATTGAGGTGATTCTCGGCGACAAGACTCGCTACCCCGCTAAATTCGTCGGCGCCGACCAGCGCAACGACGTCGCACTGGTCAAGATTGACCCGAAAGGGAAGCACCTTGCCTCATTGACGCTCGGAGATTCTTCCGCGCTGCAGGTCGGGCAGAAAGTTCTCGCCATCGGCAATCCCTTCGGCTTTCAGTCCACCCTTACCACTGGCGTCGTCAGCGCTCTCGGCCGCACCGTGCAGACCAGCCAGAGCACGTTTATTGACGACGCGATCCAGACTGACGCCTCGATCAACCGCGGCAATTCCGGCGGCCCGTTGATCAACACTCACGGCGACGTCATCGGGATCAATTCGGCCATCTATACGCCTTCGGGCACCGCGGCTGGAATTGGTTTCGCAATTCCCATTAACACGGCGAAGCTGATCGCCAACGACCTCATCACCGAAGGCAAAGTCCGCCGCGCTTATTTGGGCGTGAGCACGCTGGAATTGACCGGCTGGCTCGCCGAGGCTCTCGATTTGCCCGTGCAGGAAGGATTGCTGGTGGAACAGGCCACGAAAGGCGGCCCCGCGGCTGCCGCCGGAATCCGCGGCGGAGACCGCACCGTGCAATCCGGAATGCGCCGCCTGACCATTGGCGGAGACGTGATTGTCGGCATTGACGGCCAGAAGGTCGGCAATCAGTTCGACATGAATGTTTTGCTCAACCGCAAGCGCCCCGGCGATTCGGTCACCGTCAGCGTCTATCGTGGTGCAAAAAAAGTCGACATTCCCGTGAAGCTGGGCGAGCGCGACGGCAACTAACCCCATTTTTTGCGTGATTTTTCTGCAGGTAACGACCAACTAGCGCGTTGTCATCCTGAAGCCATCCGATAAGGTCCGGTGTTTGGACTCCGGTGCTGTTTACCGGAGATGGCTTCAGGATCTCAGCGTATAGTCCTACTCGAAATTAAGCGGCCTCGAGTTCCGAGGCCAGGAGAGCAATCTCACTCCCCAAACTCCGTCCGATACTTTTCCTTCTCCTCCTCCGAAAACGAAAACCATCCCTCCGCAATATCCCGCACGCGTTCCAGTTCCTTCTGCATCTCCTGATGTTTCGTCTCGATCATGGCCGCGTCGGCATCCTGCGGAACGTAAATCGGTTTGCCGCCAATCAGCACAGCTCTGGCGAAAAGTCCCGGCAACAGGAAGTGATCCCAAGTCTTCTCGATCGTCTTCCCGCGGTCCACACCGATGTGGAACACCATAATCGGTGCGCCGGTCATTCGAGCCAGCAGAACGGGGCCGACCTTGGCCACGTACCTCGGCCCACGCGGCCCGTCAATCGTGAACGCGCAGTCGTAACCCTCGGCGATTCGCTGCGCCATCACCTGCAAGCCGCGCAACCCGCCGCGCGAAGAGCTGCCCTGTGCCGTGCCGAATCCCAAGCGCTCGATTACCTTTCGCGTCCACTGGCCGTCAAACGCCGTGGTGTTCATCACCACAATTTCCCGGTTCCGCGCATACCACGAAATCGGCAGGATCACCCGGTGCCAGAAAGCCCAGATGCAAGGCTCTTCCTTTGCAAGGAACTCATCCACCCTGGCGCGCCCAGCGGTTTCAAAGCGCAGCGTGGGCCCCAGCAGGCGGATCACGCTGTAGACAGCCGCCGCGATGAGTGGAATCTGGATCCGCCTCTTCCATGGCAACTCTGGCAGTCGTGTATCGTAATGCGCGCTGACAGCTGTTTCCGGCTCTTCGCTTCGTATGTCGCGGTTTTCCATCTTCCTATAGTATATAGAGTGTCCCCTATTCTCCCGCCCCGATGGAGATCACCGTAAGTGACAAGCGCGGCCAGTAACCGGATATCACGCGGCATCGCCAGCTTTCTGGGCTGCGCCGCCGTGTTCGCTGCTTGCTTCGCTGGACTCGTCGCGCACGCCGACAATCCGCCCGCGGATGCGATCGGCGTCATCGAAGGCGAAGCCATTACCGTAGATGGGCCGATGAGCGTGGAGGTTGTGCGCGGACAGGTGAAGACGATTCTGCGAAGCGGCAGCGACGTTCACGTGAAGGCGGGGCAGGCGCGCATTGACCTTGTGGAAGGCGGGCAGATCATGATCTGCGGCCCGGCGCATTTTTCCATGCTTAAGGCCGGCGGAGCAATCACTCTGGCGCTCGATTCGGGCACCATTCACGCAGCGATCGGCAGCGAGGTCTCGCTCAACATTTACACCCCGCAAATCCAGGCGCATCCGATTTCGATCGGGAATGGCGCCGAGGACATCCTGGTCGGCCTCGATAGCGCCGGGGCCATGTGCATCCGCGCGAATAAGGGGGCAGTGCGAATCGAGCAGCAATTGACGGGGCAAAGCGTGCTGGTGCCGCAAAGCGGCGACGTCACCCTGGCCAACGGGCAAGTCGAAAGTTTGCGGCCCGCACAGGGGCACTGCGCCTGCGCGATGCAGTCCGTGATGAAACCCATGACCACGGGGACAGAAATAAGCCAATTGGCTACGAAAGAAGACCTCAAGAAAAAAGGCGCTGAAATAAAATCGCCGGCGCCGCAAGAAGATCCCGCTCAATCGGAGCAGTCCGACGGGCCCGTGTACCAGGTGTTCATGCCGCCGCTGCACTACGACGCCAAGTCGAAGGCCCAGTCCGATTTCGACCCGAACCTGATTATCCTGGTGCGCCGGGTGCGCGTGCGCCCCACGCTGATTTTTCAGGGGCGCGTGGATGGCGATCCTGTGGTGGCACAGGGGAGTGGTCCCGCATCGGTGAAAACACCGCCAACGCCGCAAAAACCAACGGAAGATTCCACCTGGAGCCGCGTGAAAACTTATTTCCGCAAGCTTTGGTCACCTTCCACCTGACCCGGGTCGCGAAAAGTCCGCTTACTATCGGGCTGCGAAAAGGTGCCCGCCCCGCAGAAGCAGCCGGGGTCCAAGAATCGGACCTCAGAAGGCGACCGCTACATGCCTTCGTAGTTGGGGCCACCGCCGCCTTCGGGAACGACCCAGTCGATGATCTGGTAGGGGTCGGCGATGTCACAGGTTTTGCAGTGTACGCAGTTGGCGGCGCTGATTTTCAGTTTCTGCCCGTTGCCCTCTTTTACCATTTCGTAGACCGCTGCCGGGCAAAAATACTGGCAAGGATTTCCAAATTCTTCCACGCAGCGGGTCGCGCAGATGTTCAGGTCCTGCACCTTCAGGTGGCACGGCTGATCTTCGTCGTGGCGCGTTCCGGAGTGATAGACGTCGGTCAGGCGATCAAAGGTGAGCTTTCCGTCGCCCTTGAACCGTTCCGGCGCGGGACGTCCGAAAATCTGGCGGTAGGCTTCGTGGCCCGCGTGCGCGTGCATCGGGTCGATGATGCCGGCGCCGCCGCTGATTTCCTGCAGTCCGGAGTAAAAGAATCCATCGAGCAGCCCATTACGAAACGACTGGTGGAAGTTGCGCACCTTCCAAAGTTCTTCCTTGATGTAACTTTTGTCGATTTTTTCTTTGTAGAGCTGCAGCGTGTTGGCGGAGCAGTCGCCCTTCTTCAGCGCCTCGAAAATGGTTTCGGCGGCCAACATGCCACTCTTCATGGCAAGGTGGACACCCTTGAGCCTCTGCGAATCCAGAAAGCTGCCGGAGTCGCCGACAATCAGTCCTCCATCAAGATAATTGCGGGGCATCGCGTACCATCCGCCGTAGGGAAGAGATTTCGCGCCGTAGCGGACCAGCTTTCCGCCTTCGAGAATGTTTCGCACATGGGGATGCGTTTTCCAGGTCTGAAACGCCGCGTGGGGATCGAATCGCGAATTTTCATATTCGAGCGCGATGACCAGTCCGATCGAAACCCGGTTGTTGCTGAGGCCGTAGATCCAGCCGCCGCCATACATCTTGGTGGAAATCGGCCAGCCGAGCGTGTGCGCAACGTAGCCGGGCTTCAGTTTGCCCGGCTGAATGTCCCAAAGTTCCTTGATGCCGATCCCGTAGCTCTGCGGATTGACGTTGTCCAGATTCTTTTTCGCGACGAGTTGCTTGGTCAGCGAGCCGCGCGTTCCTTCGGCCAGCACCGTCACTTTGGCGCGCAGTTCGTAGCCGGGGGTGTAGTTGTCTTTGGGCTTGCCGTTCTTGTCGAGGCCCTTGTCTTCGGTGATGACGCCGGCGATGCCGTCGCCCTCGTAAATCAGCTCCGCGCCGCCAAATTCCTTGAACAGGTTTACTCCGGCGTTTTCGACCAATCCACCCATCCACTTCACCAGCTTGTTGAGAGAGATGACGTAGTTGCCGGCATTGTTAAAGGGCGGCGGCGTGACGGGAATGCGGTATGAAGATTTCTCGGTGAACACAAGCGCGGCGGATTCGGTGACGGGCGTGTCCAGCGGCGCGGTTTTCTGAAAGTCCGGAACCAGTTCGGCGAGCGCCTTGGGATTCATGATCGCGCCGGAAAGCTGGTGCGCGCCGATCTCGCGGCCTTTTTCGAGGACATAAATGTTTTCGGCGGAGAGTTCGGGTTTGGCGCCGGTGGCGTTGTGCTGCTTGATCAGGTTTGCGATATGCAGCGCGCAGGCGAGCCCCGCCGGGCCGGCGCCGACGATCAGTACATCCGCTTCCAGTTGTTCGCGTTGGATGGCCATTCCTGCATTTTATCAAACAACTGTTTGGCGAAAAGCCGGAATATGGGCCGTTATGTAGTGGCCGACCTTTAGGTCGGCCACCACATCGAACAATTAGAATCCCGGAGCGCCGGAGGAGGCCGGGCGCATTTCCGGAGCATTCACGCCGAAGCGAAGGTGTGCGAACCACGACTGGCTGAGCGACATGAAGCCCGTGTAGAGATATCCCCAGACGAAGAGCAGCAGGAATGGCACGGTGGCGTAGTTTTCGTTGATGATGGCGTACACAACGGTCAACGCGAAATAGAGGCCCAGGGCGACCTCAAAATACGGCATCCAGCCGGCCTTGTTCTTATACTTCTTGGCGGCAAACGTGCCCGACTTGCCTTCGATCTTGAATTTGGGAGTGCGCGCAAAATCCGATTTCTTCCCGACGATGGCTTCCAGAACGGCTTGGGCGTTGCGCACGCTGATGCCGATGCCCGTGGCCATCACAAACGGCATATACAAAAAAGTGGTGAGCCAGGTTTTGGGACGCAACTCCTTTTGCGCCGCGAGGTAGAAACTGGAGATGGAACACGTGGACGCCAGGAAAAGCGGCAGGTCGATCACCAGCATCTGAAACCAACCCTGATAGAAGCGCACGATCATCGCGGGCAATAACATCGTGGAGAGAAGCACCATCAGCGGATAGGAAATATTTGCGGTGAGATGAAAGAAGGCTTCCGACTTCACGTAAAACGGAACGTCGGCTCTGAATACCTTCGGGAGAATTTTCTTGGCCGTCTGCATCAGGCCCTTGGCCCAGCGCGCCTGCTGCGCCTTGAAACCGTTCATGTCCACCGGAAGTTCGGATGCGCACTCGATCTCCGGCAGGTAGAGAAATTTCCAGCCCTTAAGTTGCGCACGATAGGAAAGATCGGTGTCTTCGGTAAGCGTGTCGTGTTCCCAGCCGCCCGCGGCATCAATGGCCGCGCGGCGCCAAACACCGGCAGTGCCATTGAAATTGAAGAAAGTGCCGCGACGCGAGCGCCCTCCGTGCTCGATTACGAAATGGCCGTCGAGCAGAATGGTTTCGACGCGAGTGAGCAGGGAATAGTCGCTGTTGAGGTAGGTCCAACGGGTCTGCACCATTCCGATTTTGCCTTCGGTCGCAGGGTCAAGAAAATAGGGCACGGTGCGCCTGAGAAAATCGACCTGCGGGATGAAATCCGCGTCGAAGATCGCGACGAATTCTCCTTTCGCGGTCTTCAAGCCATTTTCCAGCGCGCCCGCCTTGAACCCTTCGCGATTCGTGCGGTGAATATAGGCGATGGGCAATCCCTGGATCGCGTGGCGTTCCACGCAGGCGCGGGCCACTTCGCGGGTCTCATCCGTCGAATCATCGAGCACCTGGATGTCCAGCAGTTCACGCGGGTAGTCGAACTGCGCGACCGCGTCCACCAGCCGCTCGATCACATAGCGTTCGTTGAAGATCGGAAGCTGTATGGTAACCTTGGGCCAGTTTTCCACGGGCGGTGGCGGCGGGGGAATGTTCTTGCGATACGCGAAGTAATCGTAGAGCAAAACATAGCGGTGCAGCCCGTAAAGCGCCAGCATGAACAGCACGATGAAGTAGGGAATCATCATCGCCAGGTCGAACATGTTGGCGTTGTAGACTCCCGTGAACGTTTTGTCCGTGATTTTGTGCCAGTAGTGGCTGAAGCCGCCCTGGACAAACGCTGCGAACAGAAGTGGAGCGAAGTTCAACAAGATGCGTGCCTCTCCGAATGTCTTCCGAAACTCAAACTGAAAATTTGAAGCTTGCCGCCCTGCTGGCGGCGGGAGCGCTGCTGGAAGCGCTCTACCTGCGGATACACAGCCTTTGCTACCTGAAAAATCACGCGATTGCGTTTATGGTTCTCGCGCTGGCCGCGGGCCTAGTTTACCTGATTGCCTTATATGTTTTCGAACGAACACCGGCATCGCGCGCTTCATTCATTTTACTCATTTTTTGCGCGCTTGTGTTCCGCGCCACCCTCTGGCCGATGCTGCCCACCCTTTCCGACGACTTGCAGCGCTACCGCTGGGACGCGAAGGTGCAGGCAAACGGATGGAATCCGTATGCCGTTGCGCCCCAGGACCCGCGCTTGGCCTACCTGCGCGACCACTCTTACGAAATCATGCCGGGCCGGGAGACGCCGACGATCTACCCACCGGCAACGGAGTTGCTCTACCGCGCGACCTGGCAGGTGTTTCCGGGGCCGACGGCGTTCAAAGTGCCGTTTGCGGCGGCGGATGTCCTGGTGCTGTTGCTCCTGGCATGGATGTTCCGCGAGGATAAGGATCGACTATTTCGCGTTGCAATTTACGCGTGGAATCCGCTGGTGATCGTGGAATTTGCCGGCAGCGGCCACAACGATGTGTTGGCCCTGCTGGGAATTGTGGGTGGACTTGCGCTTCTGAAAAAACGCCCGACACTTGCCAGCGTCCCGATCGCTTTAGCTACAATGGCCAAAGTTTTCCCCGCGGTGCTACTGCCGGTGTGGATTCGTCGCGCGGGCTGGCCTGAGAAGCGCTCGGGTTGGTGGGCAGCAGTGCTCGCGGGGACAGTAGCTTTACTCGTGACTTTGCCTTACATCGATGGGATGGGAGAGTTTCGTGCGAACCTCGCCCATTACCAAGCAAACTGGAAAAACTATCACGCCAGCTTGTACTCCGTGATCGACTGGCTGACCGGTGGCGGAACCCGAATCCCTGCGCTTGCCAGCGCCGCCGCGATCTGGGGGTTGGCGCTATGGCTTGCGTGGAAACGCGCCGAACCTGCTCGTGCCGCATACCTGCTCGTCGGCACCAGCCTGGCGTTCTGGCCCAATGGCTATTCGTGGTATTTCACGTGGATCGTGCCGTTGCTTTGTTTTTTTCCGAATCCCGCGTGGCTGTTGCTGACCGTGCTGCAATTCCTGTCCTACAACGTACTAATCGGCTACGGAATTCTCGGCCAATTCAAGTTTGATCCGCTGATGCAGTGGCTGGTGTACGCACCGTTCTACGGCTTGCTTGTCGGCGGGTGGCTGCTGCGAAAATTACGATTTCGAGCTTGAGCACAATTTTCTGGTCTAGGGATATCAATGGATAGCACCACGATTAAAGAGGAACGCGGAAGTCTAGCTGAAGTCGCGCGGGAATTTCTGCGCCTCGGGTTCATCGCTTATGGCGGACCCGCAGCGCACGTGGCGATGATGGAGGAGCAATTTGTCCGCCGCCGCGGGTGGCTTACCCGGGAGAGGTTTCTGGACCTGCTCGGCGCGGTGAACCTCTTGCCGGGACCGAGTTCGACGGAGTTAGCGATCTATCTTGGCGAGATTCGCGCCGGACTGGCGGGGCTGATCGTTGCCGGCGCGTGTTTTATCCTGCCCGCGGCGACCCTTGTGACGGGGCTTGCCTGGGCCTACATGAAATTCGGCGCGTTGCCACAGGTGGCTGGGTTGTTGTTCGGCATCAAGCCGGTGGTTGTGGCGCTTGTAGCCCAAGCCGTCTGGAACCTCGGAAAAACGGCGTTGCGCCATGTGGCTCTCGCCGCGCTGGCTGTGAGTGTCATTTTGCTGGCTATGGTGGGAGTTCACGCGGTGTGGCTGCTGATTGGCGCAGGACTTCTCTGGATGATCCTTCGCGAAGGGAAGCGGCTCGCCAGCAACCGCGCCGCTCTCGGCGCCTGGTTCGG
>DATMMG010000006.1:0-7597 GCA_035569815.1 Candidatus Methylomirabilota bacterium | reverse complement strand
GTGGCGCTTGGGAAAGCCTCAGGCCTGAAGGCCTGAGCTACAGCGCCGGATTAGTCACCGGCTACGGCTTCGGCCGCGGCTTCCTTGGACTTGGGAGCTTCGTTGCCACTGCCATTGACTGGGGCGATGCCGATGGGCTTGTTCGCGTTGGTGAAGTTCGCCGGAACGGCCTTGGCGATGTCGGAAACTGAGCCGATCTGGACTACCGCCTGTTGCGGCTTCTTCAGTACGAGTTCTTCGTAGATGGCGCGAACCCGGGCCTGCTCTTCCAGAGCTGCCTTGCGGCGAATGCGGTTCTCTTCCGCGGCGGTCAGAGGAATGTCGTGCTCCAGGTGGCGAATGCGCGAAGCGTCATCAGCGTCAATGACCAGCGAGTGCTCGTAGGAGCCGAGGTTGACGTTCTTGCCCTTGGCGTAAATCTCGTGCTTCCCGTGGTTCTTGTACCACTCGGCCACGGTCGCGTTCTTGTGCATGTTTTCGATGATGTTGCGCCATCCCACACCGGTGTTGTACGCGCAGAAGCTGATTTCGCCCTGCTGCGTGCCGTAGGGAATGATGCACATTTCGGTGCGGCGGAAGTCGTAGTTAAACAGATCCTGGAACCACATGCCAGCGATGAAGAGGAAGTTCCAAGGGTCTTGCGCACGGCGCTTCATGGCGTCTTCGTAAGTGCGTTCCGGTGAAGTCTTGCCGTACTTGCTGGAAGCGCCCTTGGTCAGCGCCCAGGTCTTGTCGAACTTCTTGAAGAGGTCCCAAAGCTTCAGGCCCTTTGGCCCCTGGAACGGGTGATAGTTCTTCAGGAGCGCCATGGCCATCATGAAGTTGGAGAAATTCTTGCCGCGAGCCGCATCGGTGACGGCGGTGACGTCTTTCGTAAGGCCCTGCGCATCCAGGAAGCGCGGAACCGGCGCCCATTCCTTGGTTTCCTTGTTGATCATCAGCGCGGTGCCCACGCCACAGTTCGGGTGGCAGCCGCAGGAGAGCGAACCCCACTGGGATTCGTTGCCCTTGACCATGTCGGCAAAGCCGGCAAAAGTGCTGATGAACGAAATGGGGAACCAGTCGCGAGTCGGCTGAATCTTGCCAACCTGGTTGCTGACGTCCTTCGCCAGGTGCGAAAGGGTGTAACGCTGGCGGAGGCGGCGCTCCGGGGTGATGTCTTCGTCGCGGCCGGTAAAGGAAACCGGCTGGAAGCTGACAAACGAAATCTTCTTCGGATTTTCCATCGCGAATTTCACGACGGAGCCAACCTGGTCATTGTTCACGTTGTTGACGATGGTGACGACCAGCACAATTTCGATGCCCGCTTCGTGCAGGTTTTCGATTGCGCGCAGCTTCACGTCGAACAGGTTGCCGATCTGGCGGTGGCTATTGGCGTCGTTGCCGATGCCGTCGAACTGCAGGTAGGCGTAACGCAATCCTGCTTCGAACGCCTTCTTCGCGAATTCCTTGCTCTTGGCGAACTCGATGCCGTTGGTGGCCGCCTGAACCGAGTTGTATCCAACTTTGCGGGCGTAGCGGATGGCGTCGAAGAAATACGGGCTCATAGTCGGCTCGCCGCCGGAGAACTGCACGGACATCTGGCGGCGCGGCTTGATCTTCACCGCGTTATCGAGAATCTCGACAATTTCATCCCAGCTGAGTTCGTGCACGTAGCCAACCTGGTTGGCGTCCATGAAGCAGGGATCGCACATCATGTTGCAGCGGTTGGTGAGGTCGACGGTGAGCACGGAGCCGCGGCCATAGCGGACGTTGGAAGAGCCGTGTTTGTGCAGGCCTTCATCATTGTGCGCGGGGATATCGCGGCCGGGGAACTGCTTCTCGATCCACTTCAGGAAATCGGAGTCAATGGCCATCATGTCTTCATAGTGGCCGTGCAGCGGGCAGTCTTTCACCATCCAGACCTGGCCGTCGCGCTCGATAATCTGCGCTTTAATCTCGCCGACCTTCTCGTGCATCAGGTCGCGCCAGTCTTTTTCACCCTTGATGATGGATTCGCGGGCTTCTTTCACGCAGGCCGGGCAGAGCGAGTCTGTTTGGCGCGGAAAGCCGAGGGTCGGCTTGGTCTTTTCCCAGGACTTCAGCAGCGGCTTATCAGACCATTGCGGGGTGACCGAAGGATTAGGATTCTTCTTGTTGAAATATTGAATGGTATCGAAGGTGATACCAGCCGTCTTACAAAGCACCCAGTCCAGGGACCGGAAAATCTGTGTGCTAATCGTATTGGGCATACAGCAGTAGCCTCTCTTTCAGAGTCGTGCAAAAAAACTTGGGATTCGGTTGAAAGCCCCAAACCAGCCTAAACGGAACTGCCCCCATGGCATTTCCAGACTACCACGCGCTGTCGCGTGAGCCCTAAGTGCTTGAGCATGGATAGTTTGAATGGGTAAGGGGGGAGACGCCAGTGGGATACGGTGAACGGTAAAAAAGGGGGGTTGAATGGCACAGATGACCAGTGAACGGGGCTATCTGATGGTAAGAAAAGGGGGTTACTGCTAGGAAGCAAGTACTGAAAGTTTGCCGCTTTGGGTCGCGGCAAAACGCGGCTACTCGTTCAAGCTGGGGTGCAAAACCGCGATCAGGAAATGTGCGAAGTGCGCCGCACCTTCATCCATCTGCAGCCAGCGGACAACACAATGATCCGCCAGATACTTCGGGACGCGGGTCTCGGCAATCCCAAGATGCTCGGCAAGTTTCGGTTTGATGGACTCTCCGCCGCGCCGCGCAGTTCCCCCCCGCGCCATATTGGGGATGGCCACGCGCAATGTCTGGCAGGCTTCGACATAATAATAGGTGGTCAAGTCGGAGTCCGTGAGCACCCAAACGCCCGGACCAGCGGGAGCGCGATCGGCGTCATCCAACTTTGTCGGCGCGCACGTCAGCAACCGGCGGAAATTCATCTCCAGTTGCGAAAGACGCGAAGCAAGTCCGGGGTCGCCGTAACGTCCGCGAAGGCTCGGCGTTGAAATTTCCGGGGATTCTTCAAACGAAGAGCGCGACGGACGTTCAACAGCAACAGGAGCCTCTTCTTCGGGAGGCGCCGGCGGCGTGTACCCTCTCGATGGACCCAGCGGCCGCGATTCGCGTTGACCGGAAGAATGTTCCGCCCGGCGGGGGGAACGGTGCGAGTCATGGCCACGCCGTCCGCGCCGATGACGAGAACCCCGATCGGAGGGAGCGGAACGGCCGTCGACTGGGGCCTGGGGTTCGGATTCAACGGGTGCGGATTGGGTTTCGACTTCCTCGTGCGGGGATTCGGGTTCACCCGTTTCCTTCGCCTCAATGGCGCCTGAAGCTTCTTCCGGCTTGCTAACGGGAGCCGGGATCTCCGCGGGTTCCGTCGCGCCGAGGCGCGTGGCGCTTTCCTGCGCCTTGGTCTTCCAGTCGGAGCGGCGGAAACGTTCGGCGGCGGTGAGATACCACCTGCCGGCATCGGCGGAGTTCCCCACCGATTCCAGGTAACGCGCAAGTTCGAACGCAACCATGGCGTCGCGAGTCTTTGTGAAGAGATTCGTCAGTTGTGCCGCGGGGTCTTTTCCGGTGCGTGCTCTGCGGATTCGCGCGGTGATCTGCTTCCAGTCAGCCATACTGTGAAGGCATTCTAGCAGCGAATGTGGCGTTGCGCCAACGAAACGCAATAATTGAGCCCGAAAGCATTGCTGCCTGGCGACAGTAGTATGGTTTAGCGATTGACGCGGGCTCGGAATGAGAAGTATGCTTTTGCTGCACAGCACTGGAGGACTCTATGCGCGGCTTGCGCGCACCGCTCGCGACCTTGATGGCAATCGGGCTGACGATTGCACCCACATGGGCTGGCCCCACGACGACGAACTCGTTTGGCACCATCGTCACGGCGGAACACGCGCGAGTGGGCGATTCCTCAGCCGAAGCCGGCACCACGGTATTCAGCGGCGACCGCCTGGTAACGGACCTGGCTGGGAGCGTCCAGATTCGGGCGGGCGCTGCACGATTCCTGCTGCAGAGCGCAAGTTCCGCGACCCTGAACGATACCGAAGGTGCGCCCTCCGCGAAATTATTCGCCGGCACCGCGACTTTTTCGACAGGCAATTCCAAGGCTTTCACGCTATTGGCCTCCAGGGCCGTAATCCGCGCGCAATCCAACGGACCGACCATCGCCCAAGTCACGTATCTGAGTGAGAAGGAGCTTCTGGTGGTCAGCAAACGCGGTCCGCTGACAATTACCGTTGACGGAGAAACAGAACTCATCGCGGACGGCGCCGCGTATCGGGTGATACTCGAACCGCCGCCGACGATGGCACAAGGCCCCGAAGGAGCCGGTGCGCACAAAGACGACAAGAAGCGCGGTATGAACGGGCCACCGCTCAGAGCCGGACGCAACTACTTCCTGATTACGGCGGTGGGAATCACGGCGCTGGTTACAGGATTTGCCGTTTCGGAATCCCTGGAAAGCCCGAATCGCCCATAACGCCTGAAAGTAAGGGCAACTGATTTCGAAAAGGCCATCACTCCGGTGATGGCCTTTTCCTATTGGAGAGCCAATTCTGTTCCATCCCCGCGGTTGGGGGGCGATCTCCTGCTCGGCGTTTTCGGGTCAGAGAACCGCGACTACGTCAATTTCCACCAGGGCGTCTTTCGGGAGCCGCGCGGCCTGCACCGTGGAGCGGGCCGGCGGAGCGACCGTGAAATACCGCCCGTAGACCTCGTTCATCGCCGTGAATTCATTCATGTCTTTCAGGTACACCGTGGTTTTTACCGCATGGGCGAGCGATACGCCGCTGGCCTCCAGGACCGCCTTCAGGTTTTCCATGACGCGCTCGGTCTGTTGACGCACGTCGGCGCCGACAAATTCTCCGGTCTGCGGATCCAGCGCGACCTGGCCGGAAACGAAAAGGAACCCATTTGCTTTGATTGCCTGCGAATACGGGCCGATGGGCTTCGGGCCGCGCGGTGTAAGTACGACGTCTTTCATTGGAGTCTCTCCTCGAATGCGGAAAGCAGAATAACAGACGTAGAGTGCAAGCGGGAGGACTAGCGGGGGCGGCGGCCGCGCACGTGAACAAAATCCGTGTGGGCGTGGTTGCGGGCGGCTTCCAGCCTGGTGACATACGATTCCGCCTGCTGACCGGAAAGGCCCTGGTAGATCAGATCGAGAATCTTTTTTTCAGATTCGCCGATATTTTTCAGCCGGCCGATCTGCGCGCTGGTAAGGGTCGGCAAACCCTGCTCGCGGCGCCGGATGACCACCTGCACGGTGGAGTTCGAAAGGCCGATCAGCTTCAGCATGACCGCATCGCTGCTGAGGGCGTCGAGCTTGTCAGCCTGGGCCATCTCCAGGATCTCTGCGTCGGTGTAGCCCGCGCCCGACAGTTCGATAACGGAATCGCCGCTGGTGAATTCGTGATTGTGGTCGCGCGCGGATTTCAAAAGGGAGAGACACATCGGATCGCCGGCGCCCGCCCGCTTCAGTTTGGTGAGCTCCGCGACTTCCGCCGCCGAAACATTCATCTTCTTGATCTGCGCAAGATTGGTGGACCACATACCCGATTGATCGAGGGCCGTGAAGTCAATCTTCGGCTTCGTCTTGCACCCCGCAAGAGCGAATCCCAGCAGAGAGACGAATAGTAGCGATTTCCGCATACTTACAGTGTATGCGTTACAAGCGGGCCAAAGTGGGGCTGTGTCCGGGCCCATACTGGACCGTCGGACAGGTGAGGAAAGAGCGGCTCAGACCTGGTAGATGCGCTCGACGCCGTAGACACCGTTGATGCGCCGGATGTTGGAGAGGATGGTCTCGAGTTGCCGCTTGTCGGCGATTTCGAGGCTGGCTTCGACCCGGGCGTTCTGCCGGTCGGGGCGGCTTTCGAGCATGCGGATGTTGGAGCCGGCGTCGCTGATCACGGCGGTAATTTCGGCCAGGAGGCCGGCGCGGTCTTTGGCGCGCACCAGCAGTTCAACCGGGAAGGTAGCGGAACTGTCGCCGCCCCACGCCACCGCGATGCGGCGCTCCGTCTGGTAGAGAAGGTTCTGCACGTTGGGACACGCTCGCGTGTGCACAGCCACGCCTCGCCCGCGGGTGACGTAGCCGATGATGTCGTCGCCGGGAATCGGATTGCAGCATTTCGCTCGGAAAACCAGCAGGTCGTCGTGCCCTTTCACGATCAGCGGAGCTTCGCCCATGCCCAGCATGCGCTTGACGGTCTTTACCAGCGTCGGCTTGGCGTCTTCCGCGGACTTTTCCGCTTCCTTGCTGGGTTCGCCAAAGTAACGGGACAACACCTGGCGCGCGGAATATTTACCGAACCCGACAGCGGCGAACAGATCCTCCACTTTCGACAGCCCGTAATCCGAGGACAGCTTCTGCAAATCTTCGCTGGGAATTTTCTTCAAGCCCCGCGGGAAATTGCGCGACTCGTTTTCCAGCAGCCGCTTGCCCATCTCCGTGGCTTCCTCGCGCTCCTGGGTATTGATGAAATGCCGAATCTTGCTCTTGGCGTGCGAGGATTCCACGAAGCTGAGCCAATCGCGGCTGGGCTTGTGGCCTTTTTGCGTGAGGATTTCCACTACATCGCCGCTGACGATTTCATGTCGCAGCGAAACCATCTGGCCGTTCACTTTCGCGCCCACGCACTGGTGGCCCACTTCGGTGTGCACGGAGTAGGCAAAATCCACGGGCGTGGCCCCGCGGGGCAACTCCAGCACGCGGCCCTTCGGCGTAAACGCGTAAACTTCGACCGGAGCGAGATCCACCTTCAGCGTCGAGAGAAATTCGCCCGGTTCCTGCAGTTCCTGCGACCATTCGATCAACTGGCGCATCCAGGCGATGCGCTGGTCGTCGCCCGAGGATACGGGCTTCCCATCTTTATACTTCCAGTGCGCGGCCACGCCTTCTTCGGCGATGCGGTGCATTTCCTGGGTGCGAATCTGAATCTCAAAGGGCTGCCCGGAATGAATCACGGTCGTGTGCAGCGACTGATAGAGATTGGGCCGCGGCATGGCGATGTAATCCTTGAATCGCCCGGGCACGGGCCGCCAGATGTGGTGGACGACGCCAAGCGCGGCGTAACAGTTGCGGTCGGAATCGGAGATTACGCGGATGGCCAGCAAATCATAAATCTGGTCGAGGCTGCGCTCCTGGCGAACGATTTTGCGATGCAGCGAATAAAGGCCCTTGATGCGCGCTTCGAGTTCCGCGGGAATGCTGTTTTCGACGAGCTTCGTGCGGATGGTGTTCTGGACGTCCTCGAGAAATCTCTGGTGAAAGGGGGCCTTGTCGCTGAGCTGTTTCTGGAGCGAGAAGTAGGCGTCCGGCTCCAAGTATCGGAAAGAGAGGTCTTCGAGTTCGCCCTTGATGACGGACATTCCCAGGCGGTGAGCGATGGGCGCATAAATGTCCATGGTCTCGCGGGCGATGCGATGCTGCTTGGCAGGCTCCAGAAACTCCAGGGTACGCATGTTGTGGAGCCGGTCGGCGAGTTTGACCATCACGACGCGGACGTCCTGAACCATCGCCAGTAGCATCTTGCGGACGTTCTCCGCCTGGCGCGCTTCCGGCGCCATCATGTTCAGGCGGCTGATTTTCGTGACGCCCTCGACGAGCTGGGCAACCTCGCCGCCA
>DATMMG010000005.1:0-5670 GCA_035569815.1 Candidatus Methylomirabilota bacterium | reverse complement strand
GCCGCCAATTGGATGCAGACCGAACTCCTCCGCCGCCTCAACGATTCCGGCAAGGAAATCACCGTAAGCCCCGTTAAGCCGGCCGCGCTCGGCGAACTCGTCGTGCTGGTGGACTCCAGCAAAATCACCGGCGCGGTCGGCAAGAAGGTTTTTGCGACAATGTTTGAAACCGGCCGCTCCGCCGCCGAAATCGTGGCCGCCGAAGGCCTCGGCGCCCAGGTCGGCGAGGACGCCATCGAAAAAGCTACCCGCGAAGTCATCGAAAAAAACCCCGACAACGTCGCCAAGTTTAAATCCGGCAACGAAGGCGTCTTCAAGTTTTTCGTCGGGCAGGTAATGAAAGCTACAAAGGGCCAGGCCAATCCGCAGGCCGTCAACGATATCGTCCGCCGCCTGCTCTCTTAGCGTAGGGCCGCCTTCTGAGGCGGGCCGCTCTTATCGCCCTATTGTTCGGCGAGTGGTTGCTCGAACACAGTCTCAGGAGATCTACTTCATGCTCAAAATCGGTGACAAAGCTCCCGAATTCACTCTCGCCTCCGACGGCGGCAAGCCGCTCTCGCTGAAACACTTCAAAGGCCGCCGCGTCCTGCTCTTCTTTTTTCCGAAGGCGAATACGCCGGGTTGAACGATCGAAGCGTCCGAGTTTCGCGACGCAAAAAAGAAGTTCGATCAGTTGGGTGTATCCATCCTCGGTGCCAGCGCGGATACTCTGGAGCCCCTGCAAAGGTTCAGCGACAAGTGGAAGCTCAATTTTCCGCTGCTCAGCGATCCCACGCACAAGATGATCGAATCCTACGGCGCATGGCGCGGGAAAAAATTCATGGGCCGTCTTTTCAAAGGAATTGTCCGCAGCAGTTTTCTGATCGGCGTCGACGGCAAAATCGAACAGGTCTGGGACCCCGTCAAAGCCAAAGGCCACGCCGCCGAAGTCCTCGCCCACCTGCAGGAAATATCTTGAAAATTGATGAAGCGAGCCTTGTCATCCTTTGCGCATCCGATAAGCATGCGCAAAGGACCTCAACGTGGGGGCCGAGATAATTTCGCCGCGACGCTCCGGCCCTAAACCTCCACCCGCAATTCTTCCCCCACCGGTTCGATCAACATGTTGTCAATCAACCGCGTCTTTCCCAAATACACCGCCAGCACCGCGTAGCACGGCCGCGCCACCCGCACCACCGGCTCAAAGGTCTCCGCATCCACAATCTCCGCATAATCCACGCGCGCCCGCGGCTCGCTAGCCAGCACCTTATGCATAGCTCCCTGCAGCTGAAGCGAATCCCGCACGCCCGCCACAATTTCGCTCTCCGCGGCTCGTAACGCACGGTAAAGCACCGTCGCCGCCTTGCGCTCCTCCCCGCGCAAATACGCGTTCCGCGAACTCATCGCCAGCCCATCCGTTTCGCGCACGATCGGGCACACCACAATCTCCGTGTCCAGATTCAGGTCGCGCGCCATCTGCTGCACAATCCGCACCTGCTGCGCGTCCTTTCGTCCGAAGTACGCACGCTGTGGCTGCACGATCTCAAATAATTTCAGCACCACCGTGGAGACGCCCTGAAAATGCCCCGCGCGCGACCTGCCTTCCAAGCGCTCGCTCAATCCATCGACCTGCACGTATGTGGAGAACCCAGAGGGATAAATCTCCGCCGCCTCGGGCAGAAACAGTCCGTCCACCATCGCCGCGGTAAGCTTCTCCATGTCCGCCTCCAGCGGACGCGGATACCGCGACAAATCCTCATTCGCCGCAAATTGTTTGGGATTCAAGAAAATCGAAGCGTACACCGGCGAGCATTCCCGCTTCGCCCGCTCCACCAGCGCCAGGTGCCCCGCGTGCAGCGCGCCCATCGTCGGCACCAGCCCGATGATTCGCTGCTCCTGCCGCGCCGCCCGCGCGCGTTCCTTCATCCAGGCAATTGTCCGAATCGTCTCCATTCGCGCTAAGCGCCCGCCGCCGTGGCGCGTTCCCGGTAATAGTGCATCAAGTCCGTCAACTCCGGCTTCGCACCCAGTTGCCGCAGCAGCGTTGTTACCTGGCCGCGGTGGTAGGTCCCATGGTTCACCACATGCTGCATGGATTGCCAAAGTGGATTGCTATACACGCCGAATTTCAACGTCTTGTATTCCAGTTCCCGGTTCAAATCTTCCTGCGTCAATGAGCTCACAAATCCAAGCAGCCGCTTCTCAAGCTCTGTCCACCTTTTTTGCAAGCTGGCCACATCCTGAAATTCAGCCCCATCCGGCAGCGATCCCGGTGAACGCCCCTGAAACCGTTCCAGCCACACCCACTCCGCGCCATAAATGTGGGCTGCCGTGTCGCGCAATGAACCGAAACTCGATCCCATTGGCCGCGAAAATTCTTCCGGCTTCACCGCCGCAACCGCTCCCAGCATTCTCCGATTGGCCCAGGCATTGAATTCATATAGCACGAGCATCTCTTGCGGAGTCATGTCCGCCCTCCTTGCCACCAATGATTTGGTTGGAAATGTCCCGCTCAGCGGGCAATTCGAATCGGTTTCCCGGGCTTGATCGCATTCGGCGCGTGATACGACTCCGCATCCGAAGGAAAGCTCCCGCCCTGCACGTCCGAGCAATATTCGCGCACCGCTTGCGATATTACTTCGCCCACATTCGCATACCGCCTCGCAAACTTCGGCGGCTCCTGAAACGTCAGCCCAAGCAGATCGTGTAGCACCAGGATCTGCCCGTCGCAATCGGGTCCGGCGCCGATTCCGATCGTCGGAATGCGAACGCTCTTCGTAATTTCAGTTGCCAGTTCGCGTGGGATTCCTTCCAGCACAATCGAGAACGCTCCCGCCGCCTCCACCGCCCGCGCATCGCGCAGCAACTGCTCCGCCGCCCTCTCGGTTTTTCCCTGCACGCGATATCCGCCCATCGCATTCACCGATTGCGGCGTCAATCCCACGTGGCCCATCACCGGGATCTCCGATTCCGTCAGCCGCGCAATCACTTCCAGCCGCCGTTCGCCGCCTTCCACCTTCACGGCTTCCGCGCCCGCCTCTTTCACGAAGCGCACAGCGTTTTTCAGCGCCTCGTTGATGTCCCCCTGGTAAGTGCCGAACGGCATGTCCGCCACCACCAGCGCCCGCTGCACACCGCGTCGTACCGCCTTCGTGTGGTGCAGCGCCTCCTCCATCGTCAGCGGCAGCGTGCTCTCGTACCCCAGCACCACCATCGCCACCGAATCGCCCACCAGCACCACGTCCACCCCGGCCTCGTCCATCAGGCGAGCCGTCGGATAGTCGTACGCCGTCAGGCAGGTGATCTTCTTTTTGTTAGTGGAATCCGCAGCCGTGGACTTCCGCTGCAGCAATTCGGGAACGGTCACTTTTGCACTGTTCCCATTCGGGATGATGCTCATGTCGGCCTCCGGTGCCGTTCCCTAAGTTCAGGATACAGCCCTCGCGCGAACAACCTAACTATAACAAATTGTGATGCCAGTCACCATGATTTGTGATGCCCAACGGCCCGCGTGGCACAGCGATTCTTCGCTGCGCTCTTTCTTTTGTAGTGGCCGACCTTTAGGTCGGTCACCGCGAGCCTTATTTCTTCCCAACCATCACCACGCGCGACTCCAAATTCCACCCGCGCAATCCGATCGAAACTCCATCCTTCAGCTCCGCTTTAGAGAACTCCACAAGAATCTCTTTCTTCTCTCCCGGCAGCAGCGAAACGTAGTTGTCGCTGTAATACGCGGGCAGCACCCGCGTTTTTCCATCCGCCTCCAGCAGCGTCAATTTCAATTCAATCGCCGCCGTATTCCCCACATTTTCCAGCGTAACCTTCACGCGCGGCTCGTCCCCATCGCCGGCCGTCCGCATCGTCGTCTTGATCTGCGCTTCCCCCAACCGGTTCAATTTCCTGTAGTCCGCGCTCGTTCCGCCCATCCAGTAAAAATTGTCCGACACCAGCTTCCCGCCCGAATCGCGCAACTCCAATTTCACCAGCGCCACGTTCTCTTTCAAAAATGGTGCCAGGTCCAATGTGAAAAACTCCGTGGTCCCGCTCGCCGCGTCCTTCTTCTCTTCATGCTCCGCCAGCAGCTTGTTCTCCAGCGAATACACCCGCGCGTGCGCCGTCAGCCCCTCCCTCGTATCCGGCAAGGAATTGGCCACCTCCACCGCGTAATTCGAAGGGTCCAGTTGCACGTGCACCATTTCGCTCGCCTTCCTCACCGCATAAAACGACGCCTGAGTATCGTAATCCGAGCTCAAAATCTGCCACGTCGAACTCGGCCACGCCGGCTGCGTCATCCACAGCATCCGTCCCGTATTCGGCGCCCACAGATGCGCGTTCATCCCCTCGAACACCGCGCGGTGCTGCACGTAATTGAACATCTGCGCCTTCCGCTCGAAATCCTCCAGGCTCGTCGGCGCGCCAAATTCCTTTTCCATCTCCTCCATGAACGGTGTCATGTCCCCGTTCGCGCTCTGGTGCCAGTCGTGATACGCCCAGTTATCGCTCACCGGCCACAGGTCCTCCTGCGGAATCCACGTCCGCCAGTTTTCCAACGTCGGGAACGACGGCGTGCCCGTCTCGACGGAAAATCCGTGATTCAGCATCGTGAAATAAAGTTTCGGCTCCACATATTTGTAGGGTCCGCTGTTCTGCAGGTTCACCTGGTTCGAGGTCGGTGTGTAATATCGCGTTCCATCCAGTGTCCGCGTCAGCTCCTCCAGTCCCTGGTTCAGGATCGGCTGCGGCACGCCTTCGTTTCGCCCGCACCACACCGCAATCGAAGGGTGATTCCGGAAACGCGAAATCGTGTCCCGCGCATTCTCCAGGAACAGCGCCGGGTCCTCCGGCTCGATATTGTAATTTTGCGTCGAAGCCCAGAAATCGCTCCACACCAGCAGTCCGTACTCGTCCGCCAGTTCGAAGAAAACCTCTTCCGTGCTCTGCCCGACCCAGTTTCGGATAATGTTCACGTTCGCGTCGCGATGCAGCCGGAAAAACGGCTCCAGGCGCTCCCGCGATACGCGCTTCAGCATGTCGTCCATTCCCCAACTGCCGCCGCGCGCTGCGATTCGCACGCCATTCACCTTGATCGCCAGGTACGGCGTGGCCCGCGTATCGCCCAGAATGTTCACCGCTGCCGATTTCTCGGCCCCGGGTTTCAGCGAAGCCACCCACGACTTCCAGCTGTCTCTCCAATCCTCCGGAAAAATCGATGGAAACGGATCCGGCGAGGGGATATTCCGGATGCCGTTGTGCGTCACATCCACAATCTGCTCCTGCGTTGCTCTCGCCGCCGTCGGCGAAAATTCCACGCGCTCCAAATGGCCGCTAGCGTCCAAAAGACTCAATTCATAGGTCAGTTCCCGAATCCCGAACCGCACTTCCTTGGCATCCGATTGTTTCCCGTCGATCGTCACCGCCAGCTTCAAGGTGTAAAGTTCGGGCTTTCCATATCCATTCGGCCACCACAATCGTGGGTGTTGTACTTTCAACTGCGCGAACTCCGAAGGCGCTAGCGTCACGCTATCTTTGCCCGGCGCCAGCAAAACCGTCTTCGTCACCTTTACATTTTCAAAAGACGCTTCCAGCGTCCCGCTGAGCGTTCCGCCCACTTCGTTCTCAAGCGGCACGGTAATCTCCACATCCGCCGAACTCGTCTCCGGCAACGGCAGCTTCGTCACCACCTGCGCATCG
>DATMMG010000004.1:0-8662 GCA_035569815.1 Candidatus Methylomirabilota bacterium | reverse complement strand
AGGCCGCCGAGGACACCGCCGAGGCGGGCGCAGCCACTGAAGAGGCAGGCGGTTTTGTAGGTGGAAAGTTTGAGGGCGTCGTCTTCGGAGACGTCGATGCGGCCGATCTTTTCGAGTTGGAGGAGTTCGCCTTCGACCATTTTCTGCGTGAGGTCGATGAGGATGTCGAGGACGTGGAAATTGCGTTCCTGCAAGGCGATGTGGAAGGACTGCATGTAAAGCCAGTCGCCGGAGAGGACGCTGCGGTGGTTGCCCCAGCGGGAATTGGCGGAGGGACGGCCGCGGCGGGTGTCGGCGCTGTCGATGACGTCGTCGTGAATGAGGGTGGCGCTGTGGAGGAGTTCGACGACGGCGGCGAGTTTGATGGCGCTGCGGGAATCGCCATCGCTTCCGGCTGCGTATCCGTGAGCGAGGAGAAGCAACGCAGGGCGGAGGCGCTTCCCTCCCCCACCGAGGAGATAGCTGGTGATTTCGGAGACTGGTTGGTAGGCGGAGGCGCTCTGGCGCGAGAGTTCCTGCTCGACCTTCACGAGGTCCTCGCGCACGAGTTCAAAAATCTCTTTGACGGTTAATAAGGCGATTTCCGTTCTCCGGGCCCGCCCCCTGTTAGCGGGACACCTCGACCGTGGATGAGCCCGGCCGGGTCAGCCGAAAAAACCTCCGGAAATTTCCGGTGGTCTGGGCGGCAATTTCTTGTAGGTCCAAGTCTCTCACATTCGCGAGGGCCTCCGCTACCTCGAGAACATAGGCAGGCTCATTGCGTTTGCCGCGATGAGGCTGCGGGGCGAGATACGGAGAGTCCGTTTCGATCAAAATGTTTGAAAGGGGCAAAGCTTTCGCGACGTCGCGGATGATTTGCGCTTTGGGGTAGGTGATGTTTCCAGTGAAGGAGACGAGGAAGCCCATGTCGAGGCCTTTTTGGGCGTGTTCGAGAGTGCTGGTGAAGCAGTGGAGGATGCCGCCGAGGCCGGTGGGCTTCCAGACTTCGTCTAGGAGGCGGAGGCAGTCGTCCCAGGCGTCGCGGCAGTGGATGATGATGGGGAGGTTGGCGGTGTGGGCTAGTTCCATTTGCTGGCGGAAGACTGTTTCCTGGATGTTGCGGGGGGAATGGTCGTAGAAATAGTCGAGGCCGATTTCGCCCCAGGCGATTACTTTGGGATGTTTGGCTAGGGCGGCGAGGGTATCGAGATGGTCGGGAGTGACTTCTTTGGCGTCGTGGGGGTGGATGCCGACTGTGGTGTAGATCCAGTCGTGGGCTTCGGCGTAGGGGAGGGCGGCGTCGAGTTTTTCGGGGCCTGGGCCGGTGCCGATGGCGAGGATCGCGGAGACGCATGCGGCGCGGGCGCGCTGGAGCATGGCGTCGCGGTCTTCTGCGAACTGGGGGCCGTCGATGTGGGCGTGGGAGTCGATGAGTTCCATTTAGTAGATGCTAGCGCAAAAGCGGGGCCGGTTGTGATTGAGAGACGAAGAAAGAGAAAAGATAACGCAGAGGCGCAGAGGGCGCTGAGATTCGCAGAGAAGATTAAAGACAAAGATTTAACACAGAGGTCACGGAGGGAAGAACACAGAGTGCACGGAGAAGACTGGCAAAAGAAATACGCGCCAATCGGGAGATTGGCGTTCCCAGATAGGCGGCCCGCCTCAGAAGGCGGGCCCTACACGAGCCTGAGCTACTTCAAGCGGGCGCCGACTTCGACTTCTTCGAGGAAGGCGGTTAGGACTGGGCGGCCTTCGGGGCCTACGGAAGCGGCTACGATCATGCCGTTGGATTCGACGCCGCGGAGTTTGCGCGGGGCGAGATTGACGACTACGGCGACTTTGCGGCCGATCAGGGATTCGGGTTCGTAATATTGGGCGATGCCGGCGCAGATCTGGCGGATTTCGGTGCCGATGTCGACGGTGAGTTTGAGGAGTTTGTCGGCGCCGACGATGCGCTCGGCGGTTTTGATCTGGCCTACGCGCATTTCGACTTTGGCGAAATCCTCGATGCCGATTTTGTCGGAGACGGCTGGGGCGGCTGCCGCTGCGGACGCGCCAGTTGCGGCGGGAGCGCTCGCGGCCGGCGCGGGTGTTGGTGCTGTTGGATTCAGTTCTTCGTTTGCCATTGCTTCGATCCTCTCTATTGCTTCGGTTTTGTCCACGCGTGGGAACAAGGTCTGAGACTTGCCAAGAGACGTGCCGGGCCCGAGTTGCCCCCAGCGGAGGCCGTCCAATTCGAATTTGCCGAGAACGACGGATTGGCCGAGGAGCGTCCAGACTTTCGTGGCGCTGTCTGGGAGAACGGGAAAGGACAACGCTGTGACGATGCGGAGAAGCTCGGCTGTGGTCCAGAGGACGGTGGCTTTGCGGGATTGATCGGCTTCGGAATTGCCGAGGGCCCAGGGCTGCTCGCTGGTGAGATATTTGTCGGCTGCGGCGATGACGGTCCAGATGGTTTCGAGGGCCCGGGCGAAACTGAGCTTGTCGAAATTTTCGAGGACTTCGCCGATGGCATTCTGAGCTTCTTTTGCGAGAACCTCATCCTGCGGTTTCAGCGCGCCGGGCTTTGGAATTTTGCCCGCGAAGTTTTTTTCGATGAGCGCGGCGGTGCGGCTGGCCAGATTGCCGAGGCCGTTGGCTAGGTCGCTGTTGTAGCGGGTGACCAGGGCGTCGTAGCTGAAATTGCCGTCCTGGCCGAAGACAACGTCGCGCAGGAGGAAATAACGAAGGGCGTCCATGCCGAGCATATTGACGATGGGGCGCGGGAGGACGACGTTGCCCTTGGACTTGCTCATTTTGGCGGCGTCCATGAGGAACCAGCCATGCGCCCAGACCTGTTTGGGAATGGGGAGCATGGCGGCCATCAGGAAAGCGGGCCAGTAGACGGTGTGAAAGCGGATGATATCTTTGCCGACGAGATGGAGGTCGGCAGGCCACATTCCGCGCTTTTCGTATTCGGGGCCACCGACGGCGCTGAGATAAGCGGTGAGCGCGTCGAACCAGACGTAGAAGACGTGCGGCTCTTCGCCGGGAACGGGGATGCCCCAACGAATGGTGGTGCGGGTGATGCTGAGGTCTTTCAAGCCGCCTTCGACGAAGCTGATGATTTCGTTGCGGCGAGTGTCTGGCTGAATGAACTCGGGATTCTTTTTGTAGAAATCGAGAAGCGGCTTCTGGAACGAAGAGAGCTTGAAGAAATAGTTTTCCTCGGTGACGGTTTCGAGCGGGCGGCCGCAATCGGGACAGTTGTCGCCGGGCTTGGCGTCGTTCACGAAGGCGTTGTCGTAGATGCAGTATTGGCCGGTGTAATGGCCTTTGTAGACGTAGCCGTTTTCCCTGCAGAGCTTGAAGAGCCACTGGACGGTGCGGACGTGCTTGAGATCGGTGGTGCGGATGAACTCGTCGGCGGGAATGCCGAGTTCGTCCCAGAGGGCGCGCCAGGCGTCGGCCATTTTGGCGACGTATTCGGATTCGGGGACGCCGGCTTTTTTGGCGGCGCGTTCGACGTTGACGCCGTGCTCGTCGGTGCCGGTGGTCATGACGACGTCGTAGCCGCGCATGCGCTTGTAGCGGCGGATGACATCGGCGACGACGGTGGTGTAGGTGTGGCCGATGTGAGGGAGCCCGTTGGTGTAGTAGATGGGCGTCGTCAGGTAGAATTTTTCTTTTTTCTCGGGCATGTTTTGGTTTTAAGTTTTTAGTTCACAGTTCAAAGTTTAAGAGTTCAAAAGTTTAAGAGTTCGGGAGTTCAAGAGTTCAAACAGACGGACGGCTTGGTGTTCAGGTTTTTAGTGACCAGGCGCGAATAGCTTCGTCCATCACTCGCTGCAAGGGCACATTTTTTGCCTCTGCTAGTTTACGGCAATCTTCGAATTCGGGCGATGCTTGTTGGATGTGGCCGTTGAGCCGGGCCACTTTGATGCGGACTTCTCCGAAAGAGGTACGCACCGTATCCCACTGGCGGGCGAGGACGCGGCGCTCGGCGGTGTAGGTGCGGACGCCGAGAGTGGTGGTTTCGGCGAAAAGCATATCGTGGAATTTCGGTTCGTCCTCGGGCTTGCAGAGGACGGTGACTAGCACGCCGGGGCGATTTTTTTTCATCTGGACGGGAGTGGCGAAGACGTCGAGAGCTCCCGCGGCGAGGGCTTTTTCGAGGAAGTAGCCGTAAATCTGGGGATTCATGTCGTCGAGATTGGCTTCGAGGACGCGGATGGTTTCGGATTCGGCGGCGGGGCGCTTTTCGGCGGCTTCGCCGACCATGAGGCGGAGGACATTGGGTTGGCCTTCGAGATCGGCAGTGCCCGCGCCGTAGCCGATCGTGGAGACGCTCATGGGCGGCTGCGGGCCGAAGTGAGAGCACAGCGTCGCGACAATGGCTGCGCCGGTCGGAGTAACCAATTCCTGCTGCACGCCGTTGGAGTAAGTGGGCTTGTCGAGGAGCAGGCGCGCGGTGGCGGGCGCGGGAACGGGCAAGACGCCGTGAGCCATTTTTGCGGTGCCGCCCCCAACATTGAGAGCAGAACAGGCGAAAGATTCGATTCCGAGGGCAGAGAAGCCGATGCAGGCGCCGACGATGTCGATGATGGCGTCGACGGCGCCGACTTCGTGGAAATGGATTTTTTCGAGGGGGACGTCGTGGACGGCGGCTTCGGCTTCGCCCAGTTTTCTGAAAATGGCAGCAGCTCGATCTTTGACGCCTGAGGCCAGATTGGATTTTTCGATGATTTCGAGAATTGTGCTTAGCGAGCGATGCGTGGTGGTGTCTTGCGCGAACACTTTGGCGTGAGTGGCGGCCATGCCGTTTTTCCAGACTTTTTCGGCGGAGAGCTCCCAGCCGGGGAGATTCAACCCGTGCAGCTCGGCGCGCAATTGATCGACAGGCACACCTGCATCCAGCAGTGCGCCGAGGGTCATGTCACCGCTGATCCCGCTAAAGCAGTCGAAATAGGCGTGTTTCATGGGCCGAATCCTGATTCGATACTATCGGCAGGGCGGATTTCCGTCAAACGTCGGCGCAAAAAGCGGGTATGGCCGCTGGTTGTATGATGTGCAATACTTGTCGGCAAGTTAGGTAACTGCCATGAACTGTACTGAAACTTCCCTTCCCCACAACGCGGAATTGCACTGGGCCGACGAGCGACGTGCTCCACGCCTCGCGATTCTTCTCGGGTTCTGTCTGGTTCTTGCTCCCCGGGTAATGTCTCAGGGCGGAATAACGATTCAATCCGGTGGCGGTCAAACAACTTATCCCATCCCCGCAGGCCCGGACAGCGTTCGCGGGACGGTGATCAACGGCAAGACGCACGAGCCGATCGCAAAGGCGCTGGTTTACACCCCGGACAACCGGTATGCGGTGCTGACAGATGATGAGGGACATTTCGAATTCAAGTTTCCACCACGCGACAAATCCAGGCCACCTGATCCAGGTCCCTCGGCAGATGCGGAAGCCTATCGCAAGTTTCAACAGTGGGAGCGGCGCAATACCCGGCCCGGCACTGTCATGGCGCGAAAGCCGGGATTCCTGTCTGAAGGAGGCGGCGTCCGTGTAATGGAAACCGGGGCGGAGCGGGCGGAGATTGTGATCCCGCTGCAGCCGGAAGCGCTGATTGTGGGACACGTGCAATTGCCGGGAGTGGACAGTACGGACCGGATTCAACTGCAGATCTACCGGCAGGATTTTGACGATGGTCAGGAAAAGTGGAATGAGGCAGGGTATGTTACGACCTGGGCAAGCGGAGAGTTCCGGTTTTCGGAGCTGCCCGCGGGGACGTACAAGCTTCTCACTGTCGAGCGAACGGAACGGGATCCGGTGATATTCAATCCGGGAAACCAACTTTACGGATTTCCGCCAGTTTTCTATCCGAACGCGGACGATTTTTCCTCAGCCACTCCAATAAAACTGACGGCTGGTGCAACGTTCCAAGCAAATCTTAGGGTGACGCGGCGGGAGTACTACCCGGTCAAGATTGGCGTGGCGAATCCTCCGGCCGCGGGCTATCCCAGGGTGGAAGTTTATCTGCGGAGCCACCCCGGGCCGGGGTATTCGCTGGGTTACGATTCCGCGGAACAGGTGGTGCGTGGATTTCTGCCGGACGGGGGATATACGTTAGACGTCTTTAAACAAATGGAGGACGGGTGGAGCGGGAGCGTGAATTTTGCGGTGAGGGGCCGGCCGGTGGAAGGGCAGGTGGTCACGTTATATCCGAACGTTTCGCTCGGCGTGAATATCACGCGAGGGTACACGTCCATCGGGTCAGTCGGCGGGGCGGGTGGAGGAAGCAATATTGACGGGGACACCTGGGGCCGTAACGTCACGGTTGGGCTTTGGCCAACGGAACAGTTTGCAATGAGGCAAGCCGTGATAGCACAACCCGCGCCGAGCGATTCTGACTTCGGATTCGTGCTGAACAATGTGGCCGCCGGAACTTACTGGCTGCGAATTTCGGCAAACGATTGTTATGTGGCTGCCGCTATGCGAGGCGAAGCGGAAGTGCTGCATCATTCGTTGACGGTTGGCGCAGAGGGAGCGGGCGCGCCAATCGAGGTTACACTGCGCAATGACGGGGCAGAAGTTGTGGGAAGGGTGCAGCTGCCTGAATACGCGAGTCCGCTGAAAACTGGCCCCGGAGCGGCGGCTGTACCACAGGTGTTTGTGTACATTGTCCCGCTGGGCGAGACCGCCGGGCCACAGCGTAGGGTAGACGTTCCGCAGGATGGAGTGTTCGACGAAACACAAATCGCTCCGGGGACGTACCGCATCCTGGCGTTCGATAATCTGATCCCGCAGCTTGATCCGGCAAACACGGAGCTGCTCCACAAATTCGAAGTAATCGGGAAGGGTGTGGTGGTGGAACTATCGCCCAAGCAGACGCTGCGGCTTCCTTCTCCGCTGGCGCTGGTGAGCGAGCCATGATCCGCAGCCGAGGATCGGAAAAGCGAACCCGAGGGCTTTGCGCTTTCGGGGTACTGGGACTGTTGATTCTCTGCTTTTGCTCAGAAAACACTCTTGCTCAGAGCCCTGGGCCAAGCCGCGATGTGCCAGGTGCGACGTACACAATCGCAGGGGTGGTGGTGAACAGCGTGACCGGGGCTCCGCTGGCGGAAGCGCGCATTTCGCTGGTGGGTACGCAGACGGGGAAAGGCGTGGCGAGGCAGACGACGGCGGAGGGAGGGCGTTTCTGGTTTACTGGCCTGCCGGCGGGAAAGTTTTCGTTGAATGGAGCGAAACGCGGATATATTTCGGCGAGTTACGAACACCATGAGCAGTACGCAACGGCGATTGTTACGGGGCCCGAGTTGAAGACGGATGAACTGGTGCTGCGGCTGGATCCGATGGCGGTGCTCAGCGGGCATGTTCGGGATGAGAATGGCGAACCGGTGCGGCATGCGACGGTGACGCTCTTCCGGGAAGACCATAGCGGGGGCATGAGCCGGGTCAACCGGCTATTGAACGGGATTTCGGACGACCTGGGGTACTTTGATATCTCGAGCTTGATTCCGGGGACTTATTTTGTGTCGGTCAGCGCGACGCCGTGGTACGCAGTGCATGCGCCGTCCGCGCCAGCAGGTACTGGCAGCGGATATTCAGGAGTGTCGCCCACCCTGGATGCGGCCTATCCGACCACCTATTACAGCGGGGCAACGGAAGCGGAGGGCGCGACGCCGATTGTGGTGAAAGCCGGGGAACATCCGGAGATTGAAGTGCACTTGAATCCGGTTCCGGCGCTGCACATCCTTTTTCGGACGGGAGAGAACAAGGAGCACGGATTCCCTCGGCCGCAACTGCAAAAACATGTGTTCGATTGGGTGGAGCCGATGCAAAACAGCGTCATGGTATCCGTGGAGCCGGGCGTGTATGAATTGGTTGGGGTGCCTCCGGGAAAATATTCGGTGCGAATGAATCCGGGAGCACAGGGAGAGATGGCGCAGGCGAGCGAGATGAATTTGTGGCGAGACGGCGAGGAGCTGGACACGTCACGCGGGGAGCCGCTCTCCAGCCTGAAGATTACTTTTAAGACTGACGGCGGCGAAGGCCTGCCGAATCGACTGGTGACATCTCTTCAGGATGGCAGACGACGGAGTGTTGGCTGGAGCGAGGTGGACCCTGCGGGCGTGGCCAATTTTGAGGGACTCGCCGCCGGGAAATATGCGATTTTGTGCAATGCGCGGGGGCCGGTGTATGCCGTGACGCGGACGGAGACGGCGACGCTGAAAACTTCGGGTCACGATGTGACGCTTGGCGCGGGAGTGCAGCAGGAATTGACGGCGTGGTTGACGGCCGGTGTGGTGAAGCTCGAAGGAGTTGCGCAGAAGGCGGGGAAACCGGTCGCGGGCGTGATGGTGGTACTGATACCGAAAGATCCGGAGGCACACCGCGAATATTTCCGGCGGGACCAGAGCGACTTCGACGGGACGTTCAGCGTTGCGAATATTGTGCCGGGCAGTTACACGATTGTGGCGGTGGAAGACGCTTGGGGAATGGAATGGATGCAGCCAGGAGTGCTTTCGCGGTATGCGCGGCATGGGCAGGAATTGACGATTGGGCCGCTGATGCGGGGGGCGGTGCATTTGCCGGAGGCGGTGGAAGTGCAGGCGAAGTGAGCGACGGGCTGGGTCGAAAGTTGGAGTTACGTTCGACCTACTGGACAGATTGAGCTAACACTTTTGTCTGGTGGTGAGGATT
>DATMMG010000003.1:0-3533 GCA_035569815.1 Candidatus Methylomirabilota bacterium | reverse complement strand
CTTATAAAAGAGCGGTATTACTTCGTATATTATATTGAATTAATAGTACTGAGTGTGTATTGTACCTGCCGCAGGTTGCCCCTCCACTTTAGTCACCCTCGGAGGTAAGTTATGCACGCGCTTCGCGGTGTCCTTGCATTGTCTCTTTGTGTCTCCCTCTGCGTTTACAACATTCCTGCCTATGCCGCCGGAAAGCCGCTCGGCATCCTGACGATGGCGTATGGCGCCCACCTGAACGCCTCGAACGCGTTCGCCGGCTCGTCGGTATTCGCTGGCGAACGCGTGTCGACGGATCCAGACGGGAAGTTGACCGTGCGCATCGGCGGGAGCGTGATTACGCTGGCGAAACGGAGCGCTGCCACTTTGCAACGTAGCGGCGATGGGGCGCACGTGGATGTGGATGCTGGCGCCGTGTATCTCTGGTCCACGGAAAGCAATCCGCTGGAGGCGCATGTGGAGGGGGCGACGTTGCGGGCACACGGGAAGGGGAATGGGCAATCGCAGATCCGGATGTTCGCGCCGAAGATTCTTGAAGTCACCACGCGTCAGGGAAGCTTTGATTTTTCGTATGGGAAGGAATTTCGCGTTTTACCGGAGGGGCAGACCTACCATATTTATCTGGAATCGGCGGACGACCCGCGGGGTGCGCCGGACGCGGGAGACGATAAGAAGAAGCCGGGGATTTCCACGGGGAGGAAGGTGGCTTATTTCATTCTCGCCGGGGCAGGCACAGGGCTTGCCGCGTGGGGGATTCACGATTTAATTCAGTCGAATAGTGGGGTGGAGAGTCCGGCGAAGCCGTGAGGGATCTGGGAGCAGTCTGGTAACGCCAATCTCCCCATTGGCGTTACCAGGGAAGTTGCGTGACTCGGTAGAGTTGGCTTTGGCGAGATTACACGGGGCCACCTGAAGGTGGCCGCTACTTGTTGGCCGCGTGCTTCTGGGAAAAGTCTTTGAGTTGGTCGAGCTTTTCGCGTGCATTGCCTGAGGTCACGGCGCGGCGCGCTAGTTCGGCGGCGGCGCGAAAAGTGTCGGCGACTCCGGTGACTACGAGGGCGGCGGCGGCGTTTGCGATGACGATGTCGAGGCGGGGGCCGGGTTCGCCAGCCAGCAGGGAATGAATGAGTTTCGCGTTTTCCTGCGGCGTGCCCCCGCGGATGGCTTCGAGCGGGGCGCGCGAGACGCCGAAGTCTTCGGGCGCGACGATAAATCGGCGCACGCTGCCGTTGCGGACTTCGGCGATTTGCGTTTCGCCGGAAAGGGAGATTTCGTCGAGGCCGCCGGCGCCGTGCACGACGTAAGCGTGATGTGTGCTGAGTTCCGCGAGTGTTGCCGCAACGGTGTCGATTAGGTCTGCTGAGAAAACACCCAGCACCTGTGCTTCGGCGCCCGCCGGATTGGTAAGGGGCCCTAGGAGATTAAAAATGGTGCGCTTCCCGATTTGCTGGCGCGCGGGCCCGGCGTGGCGAGCCGCCGCGTGGGCCGCGGGAGCAAACAGAAAGCCGATGCCAATCTCGCGCACGGAGCGGCCAGCCGCCGTCATCGGCAGATCAATGCGCACGCCGAGGGCTTCGAGGACATCCGCAGAGCCGCTGCGCGAGCTGACGGAGCGATTGCCATGCTTGGCAACGCGCGCGCCCGCCGCTGATGCGACGATAGCCGCAGCCGTCGAAATGTTGAACGTGCCGGTTTCGTCGCCACCCGTGCCGCAGGTATCAACGAGTCTCGTGGGCCGGGGCTCATTCGCCGAAAAAACAGGAGCGGCGTGCTTGCGCATGACGCGGGCAAACCCGGATAGTTCGTCAACGCTCACGGCACGCCGGTTCAGCGCCACCAGCATGCGCACAATCTCCGGCGTGGCGATGCGCCCGGAGAGAAGCTCCTCCATGAACGCTTCCGCTTCCGCGAGAGAAAGCGGACGGCCAGCTTCCGTTTTTTCGATTAACAAATTTGACGCGCTTCTCATTTCATTCGCCCAGGAGATTGCTCGCCTTGCTCGAGGTGCGCGAGTCAAGTAAACTTAAGTGTTTTGCGAAGCCTCAAATTCTAACATCGGTGCACTGTCCCATCGTCGCACAAGATGTCGGTTCCAGTTTGGCCGGAGCCGCCCGAAAAGGCAGAACCTCAAATGAAGATCCACGAATATCAGGCAAAGGCCATCCTTGCGCGTTACGGGGTTACGACTCCGCGCGGAGAGGTGGCGTTCACCAAGGAAGAGGCGCGGGAAGCGGCGCAGCGGTTGAAGTCGCCGGTGGTCGTTGTGAAGGCGCAGATTCATGCGGGAGGGCGTGGGAAGGCTGGCGGCGTGAAATTGGCGCGGTCGGCGGATGAAGCGGCGGAACTGGCCTCGAACATCCTGGGGATGACGCTGGTGACGCCGCAGACCGGTCCACAGGGACGCGTGGTTCGCCGCCTGCTTATCGAAGAAGGATTGGACATCAAGCGCGAACTGTATTTGGGGCTTTTGATCGATCGCGAAACGGGGCGGCCGGTGTTTATGGCCAGCGCGGCAGGCGGAATGGAAATCGAGGAAGTGGCGAAGGACAATCCCAACGCAATTCTGCGCGAGCACATTCACCCGGCAGTCGGACTGCAACCTTATCAGGCGCGGAAGATTGCGTTTGGGCTGGGGCTTTCGGGAGAACTGGCTGGGGTGGCTACACCATTTTTACAGGCGCTTTATCGCGCGTTCATTGATACGGACGCTTCGATGCTGGAGATTAATCCGTGCGTGGTGACGGGCGACGGGAAATTGATGGCGCTGGACGCGAAGATGACGTTCGACGACAACGGATTATTCCGCCACAAGGATTTGCGGGAGTTGCGCGATCTGGATGAAGAGGATCCGCTGGAAGTGGAGGCTTCGAAGTACGGACTGAACTACATCAAGCTGGATGGCAGCGTGGCGTGTATGGTGAACGGAGCCGGCCTGGCCATGGCGACGATGGATATTATCAAGTATGCGGGCGGGTCACCGGCGAATTTTCTGGATGTGGGCGGAGGAGCTTCCGCCGAACAGGTGAAGAACGCATTTCGAATTCTGCTGAGCGACCCGGAAGTACGCGCGGTGTTCATCAATATTTTTGGGGGGATTTTGCGCTGCGATGTGCTGGCGACGGGCGTGGTGGCGGCGGCGAAAGATTTGCACGTCAGTATTCCCGTTGTGGTGCGGATGGAAGGAACAAACGTGGAGCGGGGGCAGCAGATTTTGCGGGATAGTGGCTTGAATTTCACGATCGCAGACGGAATGAAGGATGGAGCGCAAAAAGTCGTCGCGCTGGCGGGAGGTGCGCGATGAGCGTGCTGGTGAATGAAAAAACACGATTGCTGGTGCAGGGATTTACGGGGCGTGAAGGGACTTTTCACGCACAGCAGATGATTGAGTATGGGACGAACGTTGTGGGTGGCGTTACGCCGGGCAAGGGCGGGACGAAACACCTGGAACGGCCCGTGTTCAACACCGTGGGGGAAGCGGTGAAGGCTACCGGGGCGGATGCATCGGTGATCTTTGTGCCGCCGCCGTATTCGGCCGA
>DATMMG010000002.1:0-5079 GCA_035569815.1 Candidatus Methylomirabilota bacterium | reverse complement strand
CGATCCGGTCGAGCAGCCAGTGGAACGGCCGGCCGATGCTCCGCGTCAGCATGGTGGCGCTGCTCACCTTCTACTCTTCATCGTGGATCGTGGTCAAGCGGACAACCTCGAATTCTTTGATTCCCGCCGGCGTCTGAACCTTCACCTCGTCGCCGACCTTCTTGCCCAGCAGGGCCTTGCCAATGGGTGAAGTCGTCGAGATGAGCCCCTTGGTAGCATCGGCTTCCTCGACCGTTACAAGCTTGTACTCGATCTCGGCGTGCTTGTCCGTATCCAGTACGCGCACGCGCGAGCCATAAGCGGCGCGGTCGCGCGGCAGGTTGCTCAGGTTGAGCATGGCGACGTCCGCCATGCGCTGGTGCAGCTGACCGAGCCGCGCGGATACAAACGACTGCCGCTCCTTGGCGTATTTGTACTCGGCGTTTTCGGAGAGGTCGCCGTGCGCACGGGCAATGGCGATCTCCTTGGGAAGGTCGACGTTAAGTTCGTGCTCCAGGGAGTCAAGTTCCTGCTGGAGTTTCTGTCTAATTTTGGCAAGAGGGTCAGACATTGTTTTCCACGTCAGAGAAAAATGATGCGGAATCCGGCCGGGCCGGACTCCGCAGGGAACATTATAGATGGTGGGGAATTGCCCAGACAAGAGGGAAAGGAGGGCGAGGTCCGCAATGGGCAGGCTAAACCATTTACATTCAGTAGGTTGAATCCGGCGAGGAAATGTCAACGGACGCGGAGTTCGACGGTCTGGGAGACAGATTTTCCCGCCGCATCCTGGATTGTGAGCGTGTAGGTGGTGGTTTTTCGGGGCGAGAGGTTCACGCAGCGGGAGTGCGAGGGCCAGACCTCTCCCGCGGGGGGATCCAGAGTGACGGTCTTGGCGTTGGCAACGTCGTAGCAGAGCTGAGCGGATTCGCCGGGGTGGATGGCGGCGGGGGAGACGTAGAGACCGCGGATGGCAAGCTCCGAGCCGCCCAACTGTTCCACGGCGAGACGATCCTCTTCACGGCGCTGTTCGTTCTGGCGCTGCTTTGTTTGCCGCTCGTACTCCTTGCCGGATTCGTAGCGCGAGAAGAGAACATAGGAGACGTAAAGGATTACACCAAGAATCAACACGGAGGAATAGAGAAAAGGATTCTTGAGCGGAGATTTCGTGGGAGAGGGAGTTTCGGAATTCATGGCCTTAATCGGAGTAGGGTTTCCTTATCCTTGAAGCTTTATTTTAACTGGAAGTTGGGCGGAATCGAAAGTTAACGGAATCAATCCACAGCCCGATTTGGACGCACGTTCGCCTGCCACTGCCGCGGCCGGGTCCTGGAATCCTAAGCTCGCCGGGAATGAGCTTTTCGCTTAGACTCTTCCATCGTGACGATGCGTATTTCGAGACGATCGATGATCCGGCGGGTTGCTGCGAAGGCGGCGGCCGCTTCCCTCGCGATGTCTCCGCTACTTTCCGAAGCCGAAGAAATGCAAGCCGTGCAGCGCAAGGGGCGCATCCGGCAATCCGTGTCGCGATGGTGTTACGCGAAGATGCCGCTGGACGAGTTGTGCGAGAAGGGCGCGACGATGGGATTGAAAGCCATCGACCTATTGAATGAAGACGAGTGGGAAGTGCCGGGGCGGTACGGACTGGTGTGCAGCATGGGATATGGAGGCGGGGGAGAAATCCGGATCGGGATGAACCGAGTGGAAAATCACGCGAAGATCGAGGCGGCGTTTCGAAAAAGCATTCCGCGCGCGGCGAAGCTGGGAGTGGTGAATGTGATTACATTTTCGGGGAATCGGGGCGGGATGTCCGATGAAGAAGGGATGAAGAATACGATCGCCTGCCTAAATCGGGTAAAGAAAATCGCGGAGGACAACGGGGTCACGATCTGCATGGAACTGTTGAATAGCAAGGTGGACCACAAGGATTACATGTGCGACCACACGGCTTGGGGAGTCCGCGTGATGGAAGCGGTGAAATCGACGCGCGTGAAGCTTCTGTACGACATCTATCACATGCAGATCATGGAAGGCGACCTGATCCGGACGGTCACCGAAAATATCGATTGGCTGGGGCATTTTCACACCGGGGGCGTCCCGGGGAGGCATGAACTGGATGACACGCAAGAGGTGAATTGGGCGGGAGTGATGCGGGCGATCGCGGCCACAAAATTTACGGGATTTGTGGCGCACGAGTTTCTGCCTACGCGAGATCCGATGAAGTCGCTGCGGGAGGCAGTGGAGTTGTGCGACGTGTGAGACGGGAGCGTGGCGGCCGGGATGGGAGGAGTGGAAGGAACAGCAAGCGAACAGGATTGGGGCTTGCTAATGCAACTGGCTCGGGACATTTTAGAGGCGCTGACTCGGACGGATAAATGAAGCGTGAAGTAGAGCAGGCCAGGAAGAACGATGCGCGGTCCGGCAAATAAACGTGTGAGGCAGGAAGTCGAAAGGATATCAAGTGCGACCAGAACCCCATTTGATCGATTACGCGATAATCCTGCTGTATTTCGCATTCGTGCTGGGCATCGGATTCGTGCTGAAGAAGCACATGAAGACGAGCACGGATTTTTTCCTGTCCGGCAGATCAATCCCCGCCTGGATTGCCGGACTGGCTTTTCTTTCGGCGAACCTGGGCGCGCAGGAAGTGATCGGAATGGGTGCCAGCGGGGCGAAATACGGAATTTCGACTTCGCATTTTTACTGGATAGGCGCGGTGCCGGCGATGCTGTTTGTCGGAGTGTTCATGATGCCGTTTTACTACGGGTCGCGGGCACGCTCGGTGCCGGAATATCTGAAGCTTCGATTTGACGAAAAGACGCGGGGATTCAATGCCATTTCGTTTGCGGTGATGACGGTATTTTCTTCGGGCGTTTCGATGTACGCGATGGGCAAGCTGCTGCAGTTGCTGCTTGGATGGAATTTCACCGCGGCGATTCTGATTTCGGCGTTGATTGTGCTGGCGTATACCTCCCTTGGAGGGCTGACCTCGGCGATCTACAACGAAGTGCTACAGTTTTTCCTGATCGTAATGGGATTTATTCCATTGGTGTACCTGGGCCTGCGGGATGTGGGCGGATGGGGCGGGCTGAAGGCGCGGATCGCGAACGACGCGATGGTGCATTCGTGGAAGTACATGGGGCATTCAAACGCAAACCCGATGGGAGTCGAGTGGTTCGGGATGCTGATGGGGCTGGCGTTTGTGCTGTCGTTCGGATACTGGTGCACGGATTTTCTGGTGGTGCAGCGGGCCATGGCGGCGGATTCGATGACCGCCGCGAGGCGCACGCCGGTGATCGCGGCTTTTCCGAAAATGGTTTTCCCTTTTCTGGTGATTTTACCGGGGATGATCGCGGGGGTGGTGACGAGTTCCAAACTGCATGACACGAGGGCAGAACAAGGCATCATCGCAGGAAGCGCGGCGCAATCCTCGTTTTTCACTGGCGGTAAGGGAATTATTCCGCCGAAATACGACGCGGCGGGAAATCCGGTTAAGGCTGACGGAAAAGTGGTGCTGGACTACGACCTGGCGACGCCGATGATGCTGGTGCGGTATTTTCCTTCAGGCCTGCTGGGGCTGGGACTTTGCGCGCTGATCGCATCGTTCATGTCGGGAATGGCGGGGAACACGACGGCGTTCAACACCGTTTGGACGTACGACATCTACCAGAGCTACATCAACAAAACGGCAAGCGACCAGCACTACTTATGGATGGGCCGCGCCGCGACGGTTTTCGGGCTGGCGATTTCGCTGATGGCGGCGTTTGTGGCGAAGGAGTTCAACAATATCCTGGACGTGCTGCAACTGGTGTTTGCGTTCGTGAATGCGCCGCTGTTCGCGACGTTCATGCTGGGGATGTTTTGGAAACGCACGACGGGGCACGGCGCGTTCTGGGGATTGCTGGGAGGAACGGCAGCGGCGGCGGCGCATTACGGATTGACGCTGCCGGCGGGCGCGGTGCCGGGAGTGAAGGGCGGATACCTGGGATCGATCCTGCACGTTTATCCGAGCGAGATGGCGCAGAATTTCTGGACGGCGATATTCGCGTGGGTAGGGTGCTTTACGCTTACGGTGGTTATTTCCCTGCTGACTGCGCCGCGCCCGGAAGAGGAATTGAAAGGGCTGGTATATTCGCTGACGGCGAAACCGGAAGAAGGCGGGCTGAAGTGGTACCAGAAGCCCGCCACGCTGGCCGTGATTGTGCTGGTGCTGCTGTTTGGCCTGAACCTGGTTTTCTGGTAGAAGCGCGCGTCTTGCGAGCACGGAAGGAGGAGCGATGGGATTTGATATCCGGATGCCGATCGGGATGCTGTTCACCTTGTTCGGGATTCTGTTGATTGGGTACGGCGCGGCTACGCAAGGGAGCGCGATGTACGCGGAACATTCGCTTGGCGTAAATATGAACGTGTGGTGGGGCGGAGTGCTGCTGGTTTTTGGGCTGGCGATGATCGGCCTGACGCGAATGCGACGGTAGGGATGAGCGAGGTACGCGGATGACTGCGGAGATGGATTACCACTCGATGCTCGCAGTCGCGCTGGCGGAAGCGCGTCTGGGGCTGAAAGAAGGCGGAATTCCCATTGGCGCCGCGATTTTTGACGCGAGCGGCCAGTTGATTGGAGCGGGACACAACCGGCGGGTGCAGCAGGGCGATCCCTCGATACATGGGGAGACCGATGCGTTTCGCAAAGCGGGCCGGCAGAAGAGTTATCGGAAATTGATCATGGTGACGACGCTTGCGCCGTGCTGGTATTGCAGCGGGCTGGTGCGGCAATTTGGATTCGGCACCGTGATTGTAGGGGAGAGCAGGAATTTTCAGGGTGGGATTGAGTGGTTGCGCTCGCTGGGAGTGAAGGTGGTGGATCTGGATTCTCCGGTGTGCGTTTCCCTGTTGGGGGAATATATTCGAGGGAATCCTGCGGTGTGGAATGAGGATATTGGGGAGGAGTTATGACGGACCGTCTCAGAAGACGGTCCGTGCCTAGAGTTGGCCACCTGAAGGTGGCCGCTACTGGGGATTGGTTGACGCGGATTGTGGGGGAGCTTTTGTGGAGGGCTCGCGGATTAGGAGCGGGAAGCGGGGGAAAGAAAAACTTCCGGC
>DATMMG010000001.1:0-2958 GCA_035569815.1 Candidatus Methylomirabilota bacterium | reverse complement strand
CCGCAGACTTGCCCGGTATGCAATGGCACGGGGCAGGTTCAGCAGGCCGCGGGAAAAATGCGCTTCAACGTACCCTGCAGCCGATGCGGGGGTACGGGAAAGCTGCGGACTGCCTGCAAGAATTGCGGCGGCGAGGGACGCGTGCGCCGTGCGGAATCGATTGATGTGCGCATTCCCGCAGGGGTAGCCAATGGCGGGCGCGTGCGCGTGCCGGGCAAGGGCAACGCGGGAACGATGGGCGCGCCTCCGGGTGACTTGTATCTGCGTGTGGTGGTGCGGCCGCACGAATTTTTCGAACGCCGCGGCAATGATTTGTATACGAAAGTGCCGGTGACCGTACCGGAAGCGTCGCTCGGCGCCAAAGTGGAAGTGCCGACGATCGACGGCCGGTCGCTGGTGCGCATTCCTCCCGGCACGAACAGCGGGAAGACGCTGCGGCTGAAAGAAAAGGGCGTGCCTAGCGCGCGCAACGGCGAGCGCGGCGACCAGTACGTGGAGATCCAGGTGGTTGTGCCGGAGCCGACGGATGAGCGCGTCCGCAACGTGATGAAGGAACTGGAAGAAATTGCGCCCGCCGACCCGCGGAAGGATTTGTTTGCCAAAGCTGGAGTGTAAGTACGAAAGCTGGGCCACCTGAAGGTGGCCGCTACAGAGGCTTGTATGCCGCCGAAGACTCGAAAACGCGCCAAAGCCGGCTACATGATCAGCGCCGTGGCGGAGATTTACAAGCTGCATCCGCAGACGCTGCGGTTGTACGAACGCGTGGGATTGCTGAAGCCCTCGCGGTCGCAGGGCAACACGCGGCTCTACACGGATTCGGATCTCGAACGGCTTGATGTGATTCTGACGCTGGCGCGGGACATGGGCGTGAACCTTGCGGGGATCGAGATCATTTTGAACATGCGGGAAAAGATGATCGAGATGGAGCGCCAGATGAGCGAGTTTGCACACGTGGTGCAGCAGGAGTTGTGCCGCATCGCCGCGCAACCGGATGAGAAGACGCCGAAGCACGCGATTGTGAGGATGGGGCCGAGGGTGGTGAAGACGTGAGGTGGAAAGCGTGACCAGTGGCCGGCGACCGGTGGCCAGTGGGGAGACGAGCAATTCGCGGCGCCTGTTGCGGGATAACGGATAGCAGATAACAGTGAGCAGGAAGCTTCGGAAGGCCCCGACGGGATCGGGGCTTTTGTTATTTGTGCACAGATTTCCGCAGGGGAGACGCATTGTGGGACGCGGGGATGGGACGTATGATGCGAGTAGCGTTGGAATGCCTCAGGCCTGAAGGCCTGAGCTACAGGGAACAATGGCCAGGGAAGATTGCGCGCTGTGCAAGGGAACGGGTTGGAAGCTGGTGCCGCGGAAAGATGGGGCGGTAGGCCAGATGGCCGTGGCCTGCGAATGCGGGATGGAAGAGCGCGCGGAAAAAGTGATGGAGCGCGCGCGTGTGCCGAAGCGCTACGAGCATTGCGACTTCGAGAGCTACGCGACTGATCTCGCCGATGGCAAGACGTGGACCACGCAGCACGAGCAACACCTGAAGCAAGCGAAACTCCTGACGCAAGGCTTTGTGCGCGATTACCCGGCTACGGAAAAAGGCTTGCTGCTGATGGGTCCTTCTGGCGTTGGCAAGACGCATTTGGCAGTGGCGGCGCTGAAGGAATTGATTCGCCGCGGGCACAACGGACTCTTCTGCGATTACCGCGAATTGCTGAAAGAGATTCAGGCCAGTTACAACCCGTCGAGCGAGTCCACCGAGATGGGCGTGCTGGAACCGGTGCGCACGGCGGAAATTCTGGTCCTCGACGATTTGGGCGCCAGCAAACCTTCCGCATGGGTGCTGGACATCATCGGACTGGTGCTGAACGCGCGCTACAACGAAAAGCGCATGACGATTCTCACAACAAATTATTTCGAGGAGACCGCTACACCGGAGCCGGCTCCGCGGTTGCCTGGGGGCCAGCGGATGATCGTGAAAGAAGACACTATTGCGGACCGTATCGGCGCGCGGATGAGGTCGCGCCTCTACGAGATGTGCCGAACGGTCGAACTCCACGCCCCGGATTTCCGCCGTGAGGCCCGCCAAGCCGGCCGCGCTCGGGCGTAGTGGTCATCATCAAATTCCACTAAGTCTTCGCACCGATGCGTTTCTCCCAGGCTTCCTGTTCTGTTTTTCCCCAGTGAGCGACTATGACGGAGTAGCCGTCGGGATCGGGCATGAAGATTTCACCGCTAGGCATATATCCCGGGTAGTTTATGGCCGGAACTTTGATACCGGCGTCCAGGAGTTGCTCGCGCAGTGCGGCCAGATCGGGCGTGTACATGTACAGCATCGTGGTCACTCGGACCGGATCGAGCGGCTCTTCCGCGCGCAAGAACATTACAGCGCCGCCGTCGCAATGCAGGCGGGCCCACCCCAGCGGTTTGCAGCGATCCGTATCTATCGTGACAAATCCGAGTAGCTCATAGAACCGGATTGACCGCTCGATGTCCGCCACGTGCAGCATCGGCGTGGAATATCCTACCTTTGCGCTCATATACCCTCTCCTCGAAATTGCGCATCTTAATCGGGGTTCCGGGAAGCCGATATGTTGCCACTGACAGCGCAGGGACCGAAAGCTTTAATGTAGCAGGGGACCGGCTGTCAGCAAATCCGCTTGATTGACACGGGGTTTGCGCGGCGAGTATTCTTTTAAGGCTGTGGCGTTTCCCGCGACCTACCTGCGGGAGGCAAGCGTTTGCAGCATTTCAGTAGCTAGTGACCGAGTTACTTCGAGCAGGAGCACTTCTTCTCTGCCCCGTTGTAACCCCTCCTTGCATTACCCCGGTTGGGATCTGGCAAGGATTGACTCGACAAAAACAGGGATAGAAATCCCGGAGGCGATTGAACATGTTTTCTGACCACGATAACCCCGTATCTTCCGCAGCAACCGCAGCAGCCCAGGAAAGCGAAACTCCCCA